>CAZGIX010000043.1:0-28435 GCA_964525785.1 uncultured Anaerolineaceae bacterium | reverse complement strand
ACGCGCGCCAGCTCGGTCACCATCGGGGAGCTCTCCGACTGCTGGAAGACCTGCAGCAGCGCCCGGTAGTACCACAGGGTGCCCTCGCGCCCACCGTTGAAGCGCTCGAAAGTATCCGATCCATCCTTGCGCAGATCCTCCAGGATCGAACGGGCATTGTGCAGCTTATCCGACAGGGAGACGCGACGCACAGCCGGGCTAGCATGCCGCAGATGTTCGATGTAGCGCTCCTTGCGCTGGCGCCAGGGCGGCTTGGGAGAGGCGATTGCATCGGTGCAGCCCTCGACGATCTCCGCCACCAGGTCACCATACCGACGGCGGATCTCCATCAGGGTTTTCATCCCGCCCTGGTCTTCGACGGCATCGTGCAGCAAGGCGGCAATGGCTTCATCCTCGCTGCCGCCATCCTCCAATACCAGGGCTGTCACGCCCAATAGATGGGCAATATACGGGATATTACTGCCCTTACGCGTCTGGCGAGCGTGCAATGTGTAGGCATAACGCAGTGCATCTTCAAAGCGATTGCTGAGCGAAGGAGATGGTTTGTTCATCTGGCTGCACTCCTGGGCTCCCCTGATGGTGTGATGTTGGCAGCGATCCCGTCTAAGAAGACTTGAGGAATGCGCCGGACTGTATTGGTCGCCAGGTCGATGAAGGCGTACAGGCTGTTGGCGCGCGCCAGCACAGCTCCATCGCGCGGGCGCTGGATGGTGAAGTGTCGCACCACCGTCGATCGCCGGACGTCGGAGAGCCAGGTGGCGATCTCCAACTCATCGCTATAGCTGGCACCTTGCAGATATTCGATCTGAGTGCGGCGCGCCACCACGCCAAAACCAACCGCCTGGACGCGCTCCCAGGACCAATCCACAGACAATCCGAACCGCCAGCCAGCTTCCACCAGATAATCCAGGTACATAGCGTTGTTCACGTGCTGGTAGGCATCCAGATCGCGCCACTCCACCATGCGATGGTCGAGGAAGACCCCCGGCGGGGGTGGGGGCGGCTCGCTGAACCCGCGATGTGCGGCTAGCATTGCAGGGTTTCCGCCCGGTTGGTATGCCCCAGCAATCTGCGGTGGGATGCTGACCGGCTGGCTGGTCTTTGAATCGACGTAAACCCAATCGGTCCAGGCACGCGCCACCATTTCGTTCGTGCCCTGGCGGTGGAACTCGTAAGCGCGGAGCGAGCGCACCCGGCGCATATCCTCCACCCAGGTGGTTACCTCGATCCGGTCTCCGTAGGTTACCGGCAGAAGATATTCGATATTTGTCAAACGCGCCAGCCAGGCTCGCCCCAGTTGTGCGTAGCGCTGCGTATCATAACCCAGGGCAGCCGAAGCGTTGAAAGCAGCCTCCTGCATATAGCGCAGATAGACGGCATTGTTCAGATGCCCATAGGCGTCGCATTCATAGTAGCGGACTGGAAAAACAGTCTGGTGAGTTAACGGCATAGATAGCTCTTGCGCAACCCTGGGCATGCAGGCTCAGATCGAGATGGTGAGGTTGGCCAGGTCGCGGGGATAGTAGGTCAGGATCTCGATCCCATCCTCGGTTACGACAACCGTATCCGAGTGGCGGAAGCCACCCAGCTCCGGAGCATACAGGCCAGGTTCTACGGTAAATACCATCCCCGGCTGGATGATGGTTTTATCGCCCAGATCGAGGAAAGGTCCTTCGTGATAGCGCATGCCGATCGCATGCCCGACATGGTGCTTCCAGTAAGGCATCAAGTCGTGGCTGGAGTAATAGGCACGCACCGCCTGATCCACCGACGAGCAAGGCATACCGGGCTCTATGGCTGCCAAGGCGATATCTTGCAGAGCGAGCATGTGGTCGAACATGCGTACCTGCTGGTCCCCAGGCGGGCCAACCAGCATCGTACGCTCCAGCTCCGAATGGTAGCCCCATACAGGGGCAGTCGCTCCCGTGACGAGCACATCCCCGGGTTGGAAGGTCAGGTTACCCGACAAAGCATGAGGTATAACGGCGTTGCGTCCAATCTGGCCCCGGTAGCCGGCTTCCGCACCATTAGAAAAAACGCTCTGTGCCTGGTAAATAGGTCCGATAGCATCCAGCATCGCCAGGGTGGCCTCCATGCTGGCGCGCAGGCTGACCTGGGTTTCGGTCACACCCGGACGGGTGTAGCGCTGCAGGAGGCTGTGCGCCAGGTTTCCCCAGCGCACGCTCTCGCGCAGGAGCGCCAGCTCAGCCGGGCTCTTGATCATCATCCCGTCTTCGACGAAAGATGCCATCTGATAAGGCCGCCTGCCGGTCAGCTCGCTCAGGCTCGGGCCGCGGTAGCCCAGAATCCAGGGATAGCCGTCCTGGTCGGCAGCCACCTCTGCCTGTACGCCCATATCCCGCATAATCCGGACCAGCGTCTCCATCGGATGGGGCCGGTATGGATATTCAACATAATGATCCACACGGTCAACGATGGCGTTAGCTTTGGCGTGTTCGACTTCCAGGTACGGGACGTAAAGAGCCTTCTCGCCCTTTGAATTCATTATTAGTGCAATCGGTCGCTCGGTAGGGATGAAGGCGAAACCGGTGTAGTAGAGAATGTAATCATTGTCGAACAGCACGACGCCGCTCACCTGGCGCTCTTCCAGCAAGGCTTGCAGACGCTGGCACCGCTGGCGGTATTCATCTTCAGAGATGCGTAAGGAAATTGGCTGGACGCTCATGGCATGAGCTCATAGTCGCTGGTGACCGGCACACCCGGGCGCAAGGTGGCGATCACCGAACAATATTTATCTTCGGAGAGCCGGATGGCCTTTTCCAGGCTATCCGGCTGTACTGGCCCGGAAACCTGGTAGTGGATATGGATTTTTGTAAATTTAAAGGGTGGATCTGCCACCTGCTCGCCGGTGCAAAGCACCACCAAATCCTGGAGCGGTTCGCGCTGTTTCTTCAAGATTTCGATCACGTCATATGCGGAACAAGATGCCGCGGCCAGGAGAAGTAAATCGGAAGGTTTGATACCCAGAAAAGTGGCGTCATCTTCCGGAGAGTTGCCGATAACCACCGAATGCTTATTTGAGTCGGAGCCGACCATCAATTTTCCGCCCACCCAACGCAGTGTAACAGTTCCCATACAGTCTCCCAGTCGATCTATCTTTCTGCAACTTCGTCAAGAATAGCATAGATTTGCTCAGCCACATCGCCGGATTCGGGATTTTCGGTGCGATTCGAGAAGATCTGGTCTGCGATCCGGTGCACCAGCGGAGCGTTGACCTTGGCTAATTCCTGGGTCAAAACACGCCAGCGCTTATGCAGCTCAGCATCCGGGTAGGTAGCCACGGATACGGCGATCTGGGCCGGAGAGGCCGCTCCCAGGTTCCAGGAGCTGGTGTTGATATTCAGCTCTCGACCGGCATTGGCCCAGTAATAGGAGAGCATCGGATTGATCAAGCCGCGCATACGGCTCCACAGGGGATCGTCTTCCTGCAGCAAAGCAAAAAACGCCAGGTAATACGGGCGAGCAGCGGCATAGTCCCGGTATACCTGCGACAGCTTGCCGGCATTGGCTGAGGCATATGAGGCCATGTACCAGCGCAGGTCCTGCAAGGTCGCCCCGCTGTCGCTGCGCTCGACAGCATCCCACATCAGCCGGCAGGCAAGCAGCAAATTGCTGGCGGAGGCAACGAAGTCCTGGGAACGCTGCAACATGGCAGTTTTAGCCAGATCGCGCGCCGAGGCAACACCCGCATCGATGCCCTCCGGCACTTTAACGGCTTCGATATCCCGGCACATAGGCTTTAGGGCTGGCTCATTAAGGAAGGGGATGGCGCCCCGTCCGGGCAGACCGAAGCGCTTACCTTTCTGGGCAATCATGCCGCGAGATTTCAAGTCATCTAACAGGCTTTCGATATAATCAACCTGGGTGCGGTCATTCAGCATGATGTTGGCGAGTGATTCCTGATCAATCTCCAAGCCGCTGCGGATCACCGCATAAACAAAATCGGATTCGGAGCGGCGGACGAAATCGGCTTCGCTGGTGATGCCAACTGCCAGGCGAATGGGTACATAGGGGGAGGCCTCTTTGTCTCCGTAATCGAATGCCCTCTGCCGGAAAGCCATCTGCAGGACATCCCGTAAGGCAGGCTTATTGCGCATCAGGTTTTGGGCTGCATAGCGCTCCTGGAGGCAGTCCAACAGCTCATCCGAGGTGATCTCCCCTCCCCCGTTGCTCAGCTCGCGATAAACATCGCGCAGCACGTCACGGCGGGCGGTGTAGTCCATAGTAGTCAGGCGCATGCGAACAAATACCTGGCGATACTGGATCTCCAAAGGAGGCGCTTTTTCGTCTTTCTTCGCAGTAATTGATTTTACCTCCAACGGGCTGAGGCCCAAACTCCCAGGGACGACATAATCGATGGGAGTCACGTAGAGCTGCAGGTCTTTCACGTACAAGCGGATCTGGTCAAGATTCTCCTCCAGCCAGCTCTTGAACTGGGGGTAGCCGAAATTGGCCTCATTGAAAGCCGAGTCCATTAAGAGCATGGTCTGCTTCAGCCGTGCCGCCAGAACGGGTAGCTCGCCACGCTGCCCGTGTGCCTGCAGGGCTTTGAGCAGAGTAGCACGCGCTTGCTCGAGCTCGCCGATGGAGGCCCCATTCTCGGAACTGGTCTCACCCATAATGGTCTCCAGGTAAACGAACTCGTCGCAGGAACGCACCAGCAGGTCGTGGGTGATGCTGCGCGGTCCGATCCCCAGGGTGTAGCACCCGTACTCGCGCAGCCGGGCGACCAACGGGCTGAAGTCGCTATCTCCGGAGACAATGACAAAACTCTTCACCTGGGGGCGGGTCATGGCTATCTCCAGAGCATCGATCGCCATGCGAATATCAGCCCTGTTCTTTCCAGAGCGCCCGCTGTAGATCTGGAACAGATCGATGGACAGGTCCATCAGCTCGTCGCGGTAGCGCAGGAAGCGCCCCCAATCCCCGTAGGCGCGTTTTACCACCGCCGGGCCGCGGCCTTGCAGGTACTCCATCAGCGGGGTGAGCTCAAAGTCGAAGAACTCACGCTCAGCCCATAAGGCAATGTTTTCGAAATCGATGAAAACCGCTTGCTGATTATCCATGCGCCCTCCTATAAAGCCCAGACCTGGCGCGCCCGCCGGTATACGGACTGCCATGAACGTCCCTCCATCTGGGGAGACATGCCGATTGAATCCTGCCATACCTGTCCCAGGAGCGCAGCAGTCACGGATAACGAGCAAGCCGCCGCCGCCTCCAGGTCGTACCCTCCCTCCAGGAATAAGGCTATTCTACCTCCACAGTTCTCATCCGCCCAGCCCACCAGGCTGGCAATCAGCCCCCCGTAACCCGCCGCGCTGAGCTGAAGGTGACCCAATGGATCGCGCCAGTGTGGGTCGAAGCCGTAGCTGACCAGGAGCATCTGCGGCTGGTGGCGGTCCATCAGGGGCAGGATGAGACCATCCATGAACTCATTGAAAGCAGTATCTCCGGATCCGGGAGGCAGGGGGAAATTAGCGGTTATTCCCGCTCCGGCCCCAGCGCCGGTGTCCTCCAACGCCCCGCTGCCGGGATACAGCGGTGATTGGTGGGTCGATATATACAGTACATCCGCCCGCTCCCAGAAAATCCCCTGAGTGCCGTTGCCATGATGCAGGTCGAGGTCGATGATCGCCAGGCGCTGCGCACTGAACTCCTGCACCAGATATTCGGCTGCCAGGGCGATATTGTTCAGCAGGCAGAAGCCCATGCCGTGCGATGGCGTGGCGTGATGTCCCGGTGGACGGGTAAGGGCAAAACCCCGGCGCGCCTGCCCCTGCCAGGTGGCGCTGGCAACCGAAACCGCCCCCCCGGCAGCCTTCAAGGCCAGATCCCAGCTTGCAGGAGTAGTATAGGTATCCATATCCAGGTGCTGCCCACGTCGGGATAATTCCAGCAGCCTTTGTAAATATATTTCGTCATGAACGCTGGCTAACAGCGCTTTGGACAGTTCCAGGGGAGCCAGATGCGGGTAAGCATCCCACCACCCGACCGCATGCAGCGCCTGGCGGATGGTCTCGACACGCTCAGGTCGCTCGGGGTGTCCCAGCTCGAAATGCGCCTGGTGGCCCTCAGGATAGTAAAGTGCCAGATCATGCATGCCGCCTCCCATGGATTGGTTCGGATGTCACCGGATATATCCTGATCAGGTCTGCCGGTTGGGACTAGAGCGGCGGTGGATCAGCTTCCTCAGCCGCTCCCAAATGCCCTTCACGGTTTGCGCCTGCTCGCCAGTGATCTCGTGCCGGCTGTAGCGCGCTTCGGTAAAGTGCTCCGTGAGCCTGGACATCCGGGTGGAAAGCGGGCTGGCTGCCGGGCTGCGCATCCCGTTCCTGCAGAACCTGGGCGAGCACAGCGGCGTATTCATTCGGCGTATGCGAGGCGCGGCGGGGTATACCGCTCTCAGCGCTGCGGCGCAGGAATGCCAGGTAGTAGAAATTCCTTGTGTGGACCTCACCCAGATTATCGAACTGGTATGTGGATTGTATCATTGATCGTTTGACGCATAACGGGGTGGTGTCAAGAAATATTTAAGAGAGATGCGAAAAGTGGTTGCTTCGGAGCCGGTATCCCCTTTTTCGAGATCGGGATTTTTAATTTACAATCTGTACATGAGATGGCAATTTAAATCGGGTTTGGAATGACGAGTCATTAAGCAGCTTTAACCCAACCGTCTTGTTAGCCACAATAGGGGCTAGGTTGGTGTAAAATAAAATCGAATCCACGCTCACGAGCCAGTTCAGTGGGAGGGAGAACAGTCATGCGCCTTATCATCATCATCCTGGGATTTGTTATCCTGGTCGGCGGCAATCAGCTCTACTGGATGTTCACCGGCGTAGCTGGTTTTCTGGTAGGTGCTCGCATCGCAGAACAGATCGGATTCAACCAGTCAGAATGGCAGCAGATTACCTTTGCAACAGCCGCGGGACTGGCGAGCACCTTCCTATCATACTATCTCCGCAAGCCCATGGTGATCCTGGCTGGATTCCTGGCGGGGGGATATTTTATCAACAGCATGCCCGGCGTATTGGGCTGGGATGATATCCTTACGAGCTGGCAGGCTTTTGTAATTGCAGGGGCGATCAGCGCTCTGGCCCTGATCCTGATGTACAACCTGGCCTTGATTGTGATCTCCTCCCTGGCAGGCGCCACGCTCATCGTCCAGAATCTGACTTTTGGATCGGTGAGCACACAGGCGATGTTCGTAGTATTTATCGTCTTCGGTGTGATCGCCCAATGGGTGCTGATGCAGTACACCTACCGTCCGGGTAAAGAATAAGGCGATCGCCCCTCAATCCTTGCCGCCCGGCGTGATCAGGCGCACGGCGCGCTCGTACAGGAAATAATCCCACATCCAGTTGATCAGCACCAGCAGGCGGTTGCGGAAGCCGATCAGCCAGAATAAGTGCACTGCCAGCCACACCAACCAGGCAATAAATCCCGAAAATTGAAAACCTCGGATGCGAGCTACAGCAGAATTGCGCCCGATCGTGGCCAGCGATCCCGGGTCTTTATAGACGAAGGACTCCAATTGCTTACCGGCAATCAAACGCTGGATATTGCGTGCGGCAATTTTGCCCTGCTGGATCGCTACCGGGGCCATCATGGGGAGCGGCTTTCCCTCGTCATCTTCCAGGTATGAGGCATCGCCGATCACGAAAACCTCGGGGATATCTGGTAGCTGCAGGCTGGGCTCGACCCTGACCCGGCGCTGGGCTGCCAGCTCAACGCCCAATCCGGTGACCAGACCCTGCGCCTGCACACCAGCCGACCAGATCAGGGTGCGCGCGGCGATCGGCTCACCCTCGCCCAGGCTGACCTGCTCGCCATCGTATCCGATCACCGCAGCCCCGAAGCGCACCTCCACCCGCTTGCGTTTTAGAGTCTCGACCGCGGCCTCCTGCAGCGAGTCGGGGAAGCCCGCCAGCAGGCTGCCAGCAGCTTCGAGCAAGATGACGCGCATATCGTCATGCTCCAATGCGCGAAAATCCTTGACCAGCACCAGGCGGATCAGCTCGGAGAGCGCTCCGGCGCATTCGACCCCGGTCGGTCCGCCGCCGACCACCACAAAAGTTAGCATGGCGCGCCGCAGGTCTGAATTATTCTCCTGCTGGGCCAACTCGAACAGGGTCAGGGTATGGTTGCGGATGCTGACAGCGTCGTCCAGGTCTTTAAGGCCAAAGGCATTGCGCGCCACCGACTGCATGCCGAAGTAATTGGTCTGTCCGCCCACCGCCAGGATCAGGTAATCGTAACCGACCGGACCGGTTGTCGTATGGACAATGCGTGCCTGCAGCTCGACGCCCGTCACTTCGGCCAGACGGAACTCCAGGTTCGGCTGGCGGCGGAAGATGGCACGCAGCGGGTAGGCGATCTCGCTGGACGCCAACCCGGAGGTAGCCACCTGGTATAAGAGTGGTTGGAACAGGTGGTAGTTGCGCCGGCTGAGCAGGATCACCCTGACAGGTGCGTTCTTCAGGGCCTTGGCAGCCTGCATGCCGCCAAAGCCTGCTCCCACAATCACAACCACGGGTTTATAATCAGCCAAATCGTGCCTCCGGTGCGCCTTATCGGTATAAGCCATGCCTTCGAGGCATAATTCTAACGGACGAATCCAGTTTTGAGGGAGTGAACATGACCGAACTGCTCTACCAGACCGACAGCTATCTGCAGTCTTTCGATGCCCAGGTGACCGGCATTGACTCGGAGAACCGCGGCGTTGCCCTCGACCGCAGCGCCTTCTACCCCGGCGGCGGAGGCCAGCCCTCGGACAGCGGCACGCTCACCGCAGAAGGGCAAACATACCGGGTTGTCCGGGCGAAAAAGCTGGGTGAAGATGTGTTCCACTATCTCGACGGCGATGTGCCCCTGCCTGCGCCTGGCAGCGCCGTCAAAGGACAGATCGACTGGGAGCGGCGATACCAGCTCATGCGCACCCATACCGCCATGCATATCTTGTGTGGGGTGATTTTCCGCGACTACGGGGCATCGGTCACGGGCGGCGATATGGACCCATTGAAGGGGCGCATGGACTTCGAATTCGAGACCTTGCAGAAGGAGCTGGTACAAGAGATCGAGGCTGCTATAAATATCGAGGTCGCAAAAGCTCACCCGGTAAGGGTGAAGATCCTGCCGCGGGAGGAGGCCTTCCAGATCCCCGATCTGATCCGCACCAAGATCAACCTGCTGCCGGAGGGCATCCTGAAGGTGCGGGTGGTGGAGATCGTCGGGCTGGACCTGCAGGCGGATGGCGGCACGCACGTCGCCAACTCCTCCGAAGTCGGGCATATCCATGTGCTGGATTACAAGAGCAAGGGCAAGATCAACAAGCGCATCTATTTGGAATTGGACGCTTAAGACTGTCCGTAACAGCATACATAGAGAAACCAGCGTCCATGATCAAGTCGGATATCGTAATTTGCGGAGCTGGCATCGCCGGCGTCAGCGCAGCCTATCACCTGGCAGTGCAGCATGGAATCCGTGATATCCTGCTGGTGGACGAACGCCCTCCGCTCAGCCTGACCAGCGATAAATCCACCGAGTGCTACCGCAACTGGTGGCCCGGCCCGGGCGATGACATGGTGGCGCTGATGAACCGCAGCATCGACCGGATGGAAGCCCTGGCAGAGGAGAGCGGCAACTTGTTCCACCTCAACCGCCGGGGGTATCTGTACGTGACCGGTGACCAAGCCAGCATCCCCGCCCTGCTGGCGGCGGCGCAAGAACCAGCTAATTTAGGCGCAGGCCCGCTGCGTGTGCACCGCGGGGAGCCAGGCGACCCGGAGTACCACCCCGCGCTGGCTGAAGGCTACCGGGACCAGCCCACAGGCGCAGATCTGTTCCTGGACCCTGAATTGATTCACAAATATTTTCCCTACCTCAGCCGCAAGGCTGCTGCCGCGCTGCATGCCCGGCGGGCGGGTTGGTTCAGCGCCCAGCAGCTGGGGGCTTACCTGCTGGATGAAGCCGGCAAGCGTGGGGTGCGCCGGCTGGAGGGCAGGATTGTCGCGGTCGACGCAGGTGGCGGGCATGTAAATAGGGTCCGGCTGGCGGACGGAAGGCGCATCGAGACCGGCTGTTTTGTCAACGCAGCCGGGCCGTTCCTGAAGCCGGTGGGCAGGCTGCTGGGCATCGAGCTGCCCGTATTCACCGAGCTGCACCTGAAGGTCGCCATGCGCGATCCGCTGGGAGCTGTACCGCGCAGTGCCCCGCTCCTGATCTGGAACGACCCGCAGGTGCTGCCCTGGTCGAGTGAAGAGCGAGAGCTGCTGGCGGAAGATGAAGCCACGCGCTGGCTCATTGAAGAAATGCCCGCTGGGGCGCACACCCGACCAGAGGGCGGATCTGACAGCGACATCATCTTGCTGCTGTGGGAGTACCACGTGCGGGAGGTCGAGCCGGTGATCCCCGTGCCGCTGGACCAGATGTATCCGGAGGCTGCATTGCGCGGGCTGGTCGCCATGCTGCCCGCCTTTCAAGGCTATATCGGCAAAGCGCCGCGCCCCATAATGGATGGTGGTTATTACACCAAGACGCGCGAGAACCGACCGCTGATCGGGCCCCTGCCAGTAGATAGCGCGTACGTGATCGGCGCGCTATCCGGCTACGGCCTGATGGCTTCGTGCGCGTCAGGGGAGCTGCTTGCCGCGCATGTCGCAGGTGCAGATCTGCCGAGCTATGCCCCGGCTTTCCGCCTGGAGCGCTATCAAGATCCGGAGTACACCCGCCTGCTGGAAAGCTGGGGAGACTCCGGGCAGCTGTAAATCCACTCACCGCAAGGTTCGCCGAGAACGCGGAGAATTATTGACATTCATACAAGTAGATTTGGTTGCCATGTTTCTAATGACCTGTCACGCTGAGTGCTTGTGAAAGAATTGGATATCATCCCTTCACGATGTTCAGGGCAGGCTCTGAGCGAAGCGAATGCCGAAGGCATCTCTTCATTACAAAGATAGACTCTTCGCTGCACTCAGAGTAACATGGATGGATTAATTCACAACCTCTGAGCGAAGCGAAGGATATCACGCAAGGAAGCAGACTCTTCGGTCGCAAAGAACGCTCCCTCAGAGTGACACGTCATAACTGGTTTAGATAATAATCAACAGGAAATATCACGATCGAACTGTTTAGAGCTCAAGGTGTGATCCGGTGCAGTTGACGACCGAACGTTTGGTATTGCGTGAATTTGTGGAGGCAGATTGGGAGGCGCTGCTGGCTTACCACAACGACCCTCGCTACCTGCGCTTCTATCCACAGGATGGGGAGAGCGAGGCTGGAGCGCGCCTGTTTGTACAGCGCTTCGTTGACCAGCAGAAAGAGCTTCCACGCACAAAGTTCCAGCTGGCGGCCTGCTTGCGAGAGAGCGGCCGCTTGATCGGGAATGCTGGCATCCGGGTGCGCAGCCTGGGCGGTCACGAGACTGGGGTGCGCCAGGCGGATATAGGAAACGAGATCGACCCAAACTATTGGGGCCTTGGATATGCGACCGAGGCGGCGCAGGCGATTCTGAACTTCGGCTTCCAGGAGCTGCAGCTGCACCGCATCTGGGCGCAGGTGCTGGCGGAGAACTCTGCTTCGCAGCGCGTGCTTGAAAAACTGGGCATGCATCTGGAAGGTCGCCTGCACGAGGACGAGTACTTCAAAGGCCAGCGGTGGGATACATTGATCTACGCTATTTTGTATGATGAATGGAAATCAAAGAAAGGATAATCTATCAAAGGACCGGCGGTCCTGAATTCGCCATCAAGATTCAGACTGCGCAGTCAGAGATCACCGGCTGACCTGAAGATCCACTTTGAAGGACTGCCGGTCCTGAGCCGGTAAAATATTAACAATGAGATTCGACAAACCATCCGGCAACAGCCTGAGAACGGACGTTTTGACAAATCCACAAGAGATCGACACCACCCGCAAGTGGTATGTGATGGCGGCGGTGGCGATGGGCGTCTTCCTGGCTACCATCGACGGCAGCATCGTCAACGTTGCCCTGCCCACCCTGGTGCGGGCTTTCGATACGGATTTCCCGACCGTCCAATGGGTCGTGCTGGCGTACCTTCTGACCGTAACTACCCTGATGATCAGCGTGGGCCGGCTGGCAGATATGATCGGCAAGAAGTCGATCTACACGACCGGATTCGTGATCTTCACACTGGGGTCCGGGCTGTGCGGGCTGTCTCCCAGCGTGTATTGGCTGGTGGGTTTTCGCGTGGTGCAGGCAATCGGCGCAGCAATGGTCATGGCGCTGGGCACCGCCATCGTTACCGAGGCATTTCCACCCCACGAGCGCGGCAAGGCCCTGGGCATCGTGGGTGGGATCGTGTCATTAGGCATCATGATCGGCCCCACCCTGGGGGGTCTGATCATCCAATCCATCTCCTGGCATTGGATCTTCTATGTCAATTTACCCGCGGGCCTCCTGGGCATCATGATGGTGCTGCGCTACGTGCCATCCTACCGCCCGACCTCCAGCCAGAAATTCGACTTCGCGGGTGCCCTGATGTTATTCATCTCGCTCTTATGCCTGCTCCTGGCGCTGACTCTCGGCCAGGAGCGCGGCTTCGGCAGCCCACCCGTCCTGGCGCTGCTGGCGGGTTTCGGGCTGTCCCTGGCGCTGTTTGTGATCTTTGAGCTGCACAGCCGGGATCCAATGATTGACCTGCGCCTGTTCCGCAACAGGTATTTCAGCATCAGCCTGGGGACAGCAGTGTTAACCTTTATCGCCAGCGCCGGTACGGTGCTCTTGATGCCTTTCTACCTGGAGAACGTGCTGGGATACGACACTCGCCAGGTGGGCTTAATGCTGGTGGTCGTCCCGGTGATGCTGGGGATCAGCGCCCCGATCTCAGGTGCCCTATCGGACCGGGTCGGCACGCGACCGATCAGCACCGCCGGTCTGGCGATCCTCCTGCTCGGCTACCTGGCAGTCAGCACGCTGAGCATCGAGACGACCATCCTGGGCTATATACTGCGCTTCGTGCCGGTTGGGTTAGGGGTGGGCATTTTCCAATCGCCCAACAACAGCGCCATCATGGGCACTGCGCCGCGAGAGCGGCTCGGGATCGTCTCAGGCATGTTGGCGCTCAGCCGGACGCTGGGGCAAACAATAGGCATCGCCATCCTGGGGGCAATCTGGGCCAGCCGGGTTTTCCACTATGCCGGTGGGACTGTGACGGGTGGAGCCACCCAGGCAGGATCCGCCTTCCAGGTGGCTGGGCTTCAGGACACGCTGCTTATCATAGCTGGACTGGTAGCTGCTGCACTGAGTTTGTCGATCTTTGCGATGATCGGCACCCGGAAGGGGGCGAGTTAGAAATATGCACCGCGGAACACGCCGAGTCCGCTGAGGCGTATAAAAGATATACGAATTCCGTACTGGTTGTTATTTGACTTGTAGGAGGCAACCCATGAACGCCGATCCCATCAAATTATGTAAGGAGCTGGTGCGCATCCCCAGTCTATCTGGGCAGGAAGGCAACTTGATGGAGCGAGTGCAGGCTGAGATGCAGTCGCTGGGCTTCGACCGAACCTGGCAGGACAGGTACGGAAACACAGTCGGGATACTGCGCGGCACCAGGAGCGGACCGGGGCGCCGCCTGCTGGTCGATATCCACGCCGACACCGTCGCGGTTACCAGTCCCGATCGCTGGCAGCACGATCCATTTGGGGGTGAGCTGGTCGATGGCAAGATCTACGGGCGCGGCGCGTGTGATATCAAATCCGGTCTGGCGAGCGCCCTAGTCGGGCTGGCTTCTCTGCCGCGGTCGGCTTACAGCGGGGAGATATGGGTGGCAGCGACCACGGTGGAGGAGATGATCGAAGGAGCAGCCACCAGCGCCGTGCTGGAGGCCGCCAGGCAGCGCGGCAGCCCGCTGGATTACTGCATCGTGGTAGAGCCAACCCAGCTCATGGTGGGCACCTCACAAAAGGGCCGCGCCGGCGTGCGCGTGCAAACATCGGGCGTACCGGCGCACACCTCCCGAGCCGAGCTGGGGGTTAACGCAGTCTACAAGATGCTACCCGCCATTGCAGGGGTGCGCGCCATCCCACGGCGCTCTGACCCCTTGCTGGGAGCCGAGATCTTCGAGTTGGTCGAGATCGTATCCGAGCCCTTCCCGGGCAACTCGATTGTGCCGGATAGATGCCGGGTGCGTTTCGACTGCCGCCTGTTGCTGGGCGAGACCGCTGACAGCCTGCTGAAGCGCATCCGCCAGGTAGTTCCCGTTGATGTGGAAGCTGACCTGTGGCCTGTGGGAATCGACCTTTTCACCGGAGAGCGGTTAGAGAAACGCGACTTTCACCCAGCGTGGTCGCGTTCCATTGACCATCCGCTTCCAAGCGCAGTCCTGGCGGCGCTGGCAGCCTCCGGACTGCCGGGTGAGACATACAAGGTGCCGTACTGCTGCAACGCCAGCGCGGTCACGCAGGCCGGTGTGCCGACCATCGTCTTCGGTCCGGGCGATATCGCCCAGGCACATACGGTAGATGAGTGGGTGGATGCTGGGCAGCTTTCCCTTGCGGCGAAGGTATTTGCAGCAACAGCGATGCGCCTGCTGAGTTGAGGGGATAGAAACGCTTTACTTCGAAAAAAGGCGGGCAATTTCATCCCGCTCAGGCCAGGGAAGCTTTGATCGCTCCCCGCCGCTCTCTGCCCAGGCAGCAGGCGGACCAGCCTCGGCGTAGCCGATCTCAGCACAGCGAATGCCTGCTGCCGCTAATTCGGCAATGATATTGCCCGCATCTCCAGGGGGAGCAGCCAGCAGCAACGCACCAGAAGCGATGGCAGCCAATGGGTCAATTCCCACAGCCGTGCAGGCGCGGGCGGCTAACTCAGGCACCGGCACCGAGGCCAGATCGACCACCAGCCCGCAGCCGCTCGCTTGTGCCAGCTCCCAGATGGCAGCCAGCAGGCCGCCTTCAGTCGGATCGTGCATGGCGGTAACACGCCCGGCCTCCATCGCCAGGCGGCTATCCGCCACCACGCTGATGCCCGGCTTATACAGGTAGCCGCGCGCCTGCACTATCTCCTGCGGCGTAAGCGCCGCCGAGAGGCGCTCCGGCAGCTCGCGCGCCAGGATAGAGACAGCTTCAACAGGCACACCCTTGGTGAGCAGCAGCCGGTCGCCAGGAGATAAACCGCGCGGTGTGACCAGGCGCTCGCGAGCCACTTCACCGACCATGGCTCCGCAGATAATAGGACGGTCGAGGCCGACGGTGACCTCGGTATGCCCCCCAATCACGGAGATCCTCAAAGCCTCACAGGCTTTATAGACCTGGGAGAAGATAGCTTCAGCCATGCCTGCTGTAGCGCGGCCTTCCGGTAAGAGCAGCGTCGCCAGGAACCAGACCGGTGCTGCCCCGGTGCAGGCGATGTCGTTGGCGCTGACCTGCACGGCATACCAGCCGATCTCGTCGCTGGCAAAGGTGATCGGATCGGACTTGAATACCAACAGGCGATCGCCTCCCGGATCAACGACGGCACAGTCCAGGCCGACTCCCGGACCTAAAACCAGGCGTCCATCGTGGATGGGCGCCTGGGAGAGCAGCCGAGCGAGCAGGTCCGGCGGCAGCTTGCCCGGCTTAAGTACGCCGGATGGCGATCCACCCGGCAAAAGCATGCCGGATGGCAGACCACCGGGATTAAGTATGCCGGAAGGCGAACCACCCGGCGAGAGCTTGTCGGATGATCCCTGATCGCTCACCGGGTACCGACAGTGTGTATGACTGGCTGTGGCGAGGCAGATACCGCCGCAGCCGCACGGTTGATGGCCGGCATGTACAGAAAAACGGAGAAATCCGGCGGGGGAGGTGTGGCTGTGGGCGTGGGTGTCGGTGTTGGCGTTGGCCCAGGTGGCGTTGCGCCTCCGAAAAGCAGGTTTTCGCGCACCCAGCCTACCAGGTTGCCCACGGCGACGCGCCACCAGTAAGAACCCGTCGCCAGCACGCCATTCACGCCGTTCAGATCAGAGATCACCTCACCCTGAGTGCCGCTCGATACGCTTCCAATGGAGGAGTAATTGATGCCCGGACCGAGGCGGACATCCGCGCTGCCGGTGGTAGTGATCTCCTGGGTGGGTGTGAAAGTGGTGGTCTGGGAGACAGGCTGGACCGAGACCATCATCATGCTCGTGCCGACCAGCGGTTCGAGGATGCCGGTCGGGTCATCCCACTCGGTTTTGTAGGTCAGCGCAGGATCGAGGATCGTTTGGCTGGGAGGTGCTTCGCCTTCTTCCACCGCGCAGCCGCAGTTGCGGGTGAAATTGCAGGTGGTATTATTGACCACCGCCCCATCGATGACCATTGTCGAGGAGCCGCCGCTGTCCATTGTGACCGCATCAGTGGCTCCCAGGGTGCCTTCGAGGAAATTGCTCAGCTCGTGAATATTCATGCCGCGGCTTTGCCCGCCCGCAGGCTGGCAATCAAAGGCATCCACAACCACGAAGAAGACATAATCAGCGCTGTAGGCCACGGCAGTGCGCGAATTCGGCACGCCCGAGTCGCTGGTGCCGGGATCATCAAACACACCATCATTCAGGAAGTGGTAGTCGCCGCCAAGGCTGGCATAGGTCTTGGTCCAGTCATCGGCTGGCACGCCCTGGCACGGTGAGATCTCCTGGGAAATATAGACTTCATCGCCGAGGTTGATCTGCCCGTTATTGATGCGATACAGGAAAGCATCCCGCGTTTCTCCCCAGACAGAGATCACGACGTGGTCGAACGGCAGATCGGTCGAGCCCTGGCTTTCCGAAATATGGCGTAGGATCCCAGTGGCCTTCGCCGGACTGGGGAGGATCTGGGTAGGCCCGGTCATCTCCACCAACAGCTCCAACACATCTGACCCTGTGCCGGTATCGTCCCCATACTGAGGTGTGTAAAGGATCACTCTTTCATCATCATGTGGGATATTTACGCCGCGGATATTGGTGGTATCGTCCCACAGCTCAAAGCTGACCACATTTTTATTGGCGCGGTGGATGACACACGAGCCGATATGCGCCTCCCGCTCAGCGGTCCAGGCAAAGCCAGCATCGCCGATTCCATCCGAAAAACGCTGCGCGTACCAGCTGGAATTGACCACCCCACTCCACGGGGTGCCGTCATCGTTATCGAAGAAGTAGCCATTGATCGCCACAGCAATATCATTGCGGTTGCCCCAGGTCTGCCCCCAATAATTGAGCACGTCATCGTAACGCGCCGCCATGCCGCTGGTGGTCTCTTTCCCAGAGGAGAGGTTGCCGCCCGCGATGCCGGTATCGATCGTAGCGCTTAGCTCGCCACGGTGCATGCGGGCCACATAGATATTGATCTCACGCGGATTACTCAGATGATACTGCCCCCAGTCGATGCCAGCCCGCAGATACTGCCATCCCCCGGGCGGGGGTGTAGGCTCTTGAGCGTAGACATTGGATACAGGCATGGCAAGAAATATTACCAATAATAGTAGCGGAAGGCTGCGTATTTTCATGGCTCCTCGGTTGGTTGCGGTACTTAACGATAACAAGAGTAGAGAATGGAGAGTAGAGAGTAGTGAGATGATACCCGTAAGATGGATATATTTCAAGGGGTATCCATTAAAGCCATAAACTGGGAGAAGGCCTCCGGATTGCGGCGGGACATAACAAACTCAGGGTGCTCGAGCGTCTTAAAGCCGTACTTCTCATACAGCCCGTGAGCATCCCAGGTGGAGAGCATCCAGCCGCGGATATATCTCAGCTCGGGATATCCCAGAATGCTCTCCACCAGCCACTTACCCAGCCCGCGGCCGCGATGCTCTTTCAATATGTATACGTCCAGCAAATAGGCAAAAGTGGCGAAATCGCTGATCACACGCGCATAGCCGACCTGTGCACCCGCGCAGTACATCCCAAAGCACAATGATCCGGCAATGGCGCGCTCGACCACCTGTCTTGGGATGCCGGGCGACCAGTAGGACTCGTTGGAAAGGTAATCGTGGATCGCATCCACGTCCAAGAGGGATTTATCGGTGCTGATGGTATAGCTATCGCGACTATATTTGATCAGTGGCAGGTCAGTCATTAAATTCTATCTTCTCAGAGACAGGGATACCGCGCAGCCGCAGGGCCTCCACGAAGGGCGCAGCAGGCACCATACGCTCAACGCCGCCCGCGCCGCGTGGGGTCTGGCCGCGGGCCATCATATCTGCTACGATGGCGGCACTCCAGCCCGTGCCGCGCTCCATGGCGGTAAAGCCGGTGGCCTCATCGAAGCGATCGATCACCTCGACGGTAGCCGTCGCCGGGCGACCCGATTTCTTACCCACCGCTTTAACGCGCACGATGACCACATCCTTATCTTCAGGGTACACTACCTTTGGCTCGAAAAGCGCATGGAAGACATCGCGCGGCACGACCTTGACCCCGTTCACATCCAGGGGCTGCATATCCCACAAACCCAGGTCGTAGAAGGCGCGCAATTGGGCGAAGTGACCCGGGTGGCGCAAGGTCTTGTTCTGAAGCGTGCGCAGCCTGCCCTCAAAGGTCCATGGCATGGTGTCAGTCCCACCGCCCGCTACAAAAGCCTCCAGCGTACCGATCGGCTCAGGAAAATCCACCGTCTCCAGCTCGGTCATCGTATCCACCTGTGTGACCTTCCAATCCCGCAGGAAGACGGCTGGCTCGGCGTATTCGTTGGTCAGACCAGCGATATGGAAGGTGAGCAGATAGTTGAACGGCGGGCGCGGGGTTTGAGGGATGCCGCCATCCCACATGTACACATCCACCGCCTCGCCTAATAGCTCAGCTGCATAGACCATCAATGTCGTGCCCATGCCGGGCACCTGCCCGCAGTTGGGGATGATGCTGATCCCCGCCTGCCGGGCAGCCTCGTCATAACCATGCTGCTGGCGGGCAATGTCAGTATTGCCGCCCAGGTCGCACATGCTGGCGCCGGCGCTCAGCGCGGCCTGCGTGATCTCCAAATTATAGTAATAGGGGACGGCGCTCAAGAACGCATCCACCCCGTGGAGCAGGCGCTCGAGAGCGAGCAGATCGGTAGCGTCGGCGTGTGCCGGCTCGACGATCTCCTGACCCAGCAGAGCATTCACCCGCCGTGCCGACCGGCGGGCGGCCTCCAGGTCTGAGTCGATCAAGGTGACCGCCTTAGCCTCCCCAAAACGGGCCATGTCATAGGCCGCGGCAGTGCCCTGCCGTCCGGCTCCCAAGACTGCGTACTTGTGTGGCATTGTGTTCCCTCCAGGAATGGCCAGAGTAAGCTGGTTTATTTTACCCGCTGATCAGCGCCTATCTCACTTGATTTTTCCGATTGGATGCTGTATGCTGAGGCAAGTGATAAGATTAATCCACGCTGATCCCCAAGCGATCCCAAAGGAGCACACGTATGAACCTGATAACCGTAAAAATTGACAAACCAGAGGAAATCAACTTCATTTTCGGGCAGTCGCACTTTATTAAAACCGTTGAAGACCTGCACGAAGCCCTGGTGACGGCGGTGCCGGGAATCCAATTCGGGCTGGCATTCTGCGAAGCGTCGGGCGCGTGCCTTGTGCGCTGGAGCGGCACGAACCCGGAGATGATCGCGCTGGCGCAGCGCAACGCTCAGGCAATAGGTGCGGGGCACAGCTTCATCATCTTCCTGGGCGAAGGCTTCTACCCGGTCAATGTGCTCAATACGGTCAAGAATGTACCGGAGGTGTGCCGGATCTACTGCGCCACCGCCAACCCGGTCGAGGTGCTGGTGGCAGAGACGGAGCTGGGCCGCGGCGTCTTGGGTGTGATCGACGGTGCCAGCCCGAAAGGCGTGGAGGGCGAGGAGGATATCGCCTGGAGGAAAGGATTCCTGAGGATGATTGGGTATAAACAATAAACAAATTTATTCCAAACTGCAATCGAGTATGTCAATATTACGCCCTCTATTCCTCCTCGATCCCAGCATCATCATCCTCAACCACGGCTCCTTTGGCGCCTGCCCGCGACCGGTGTTCGAAGATTATCATGCCTGGCAGGTCCGTCTCGAGCGCCAGCCGGTGCAGTTCCTGGGAGTCGAGCTTCCCGGTCACCTGAGGCAGGTCCGCGAAGTACTGGGATTCTATCTGCATGCCGCGCCGGATGACCTCGTCATGATCCCCAATGCCACCTTCGGGGTCAATGCCGTGGCGCGCTCGCTGGACCTGAAACCAGGGGACGAAATCCTGGCTACTGACCACGAGTACGGTGCGTGTGACAAAACCTGGGAATTCCTGTGCAGCAAGCACGGGGCAACCTATAAACGCCAGCCTATATCGATGCCAGCTACCCCGCAGGAAATGCTTGCCCAGCTCTGGGCAGGGGTAACGGCGCGCACGCGGCTGATATTCGTGAGCCACATCACATCTCCGACCGCCCAGACCCTGCCAGTAGCGCAGCTGTGCGCGCGGGCCTGCCGTGCGGGTATCCTGACCCTGGTGGACGGTGCGCATGCCCCCGGGCAAATCGACCTCGATCTGGAGGCCATCAGAGCCGATTTCTACACCGGCAACTGCCATAAATGGATGCTGGCACCCAAGGGATCGGCCTTCCTGTTCGCCCGGAAAGAGGTCCAGTCCCTGCTGGAGCCGCTGGTGGTGAGCTGGGGCTGGCAGCCGGATGAGGCCTTCTCGACCGGCTCGCAGTTCGTCGATAATTTTCAGTGGCGCGGCACCGATGACCCATCTGCCTGCCTGGCTACGCCGGCAGCCATCCAGTTTATGCAGGAGCACAGCTGGAAGAACGTTCGCATGGAATGCCATGCCCTGCTGAGCCAGGCGCTCGAGCGCATTGGGGCAGTGACCGGACTGCCTCCCGCTTATCCTGATGACGGTGCCTACCACCAGATGGCTGTCGCCGAGCTTCCCCAGCAGCTCGACCTGGCGGTTTTCAAACGGCGGCTGCTCGAAGATTGTCACATCGAAATCCCGTGCATCTCTTGGAATGGAAGACAATTCCTGCGCATTTCGGTGCAGGGCTACAATACACAGGAGGATATCGATTGCCTGGTCGAAGCAGTGAACAGGCTTCTGAAGACCTAGCGGAGGCGAGTATGGAGTTTCAATCGTATGCCTATGGAAAGAATCACTGGCTGATGGATGCTGATATCCGCCCCATCCTGGCGCAGTATTGGCCCGAGCTGCCGGAACACGATGGTGAGCTGGAGCAGTTCGGCGATCTGGCTGGCGGGCGCGCTTACCAGGTTGCCTACCATGTGGATCACGATTCACCGCCGGCGCTGGTAAGCCACGACCTTGACGGGAGGCGCATCGACCGCGCCCGGCTGTGCCCTGAACATTTGGCGTTGCTGAAAGACCTGGCCTGGATCAACCGGTCTCCTTACCAGGGCGGCTCCTGGCTCCATCATTTCACGCTGGGGTACTTGCTGGCGGATCCAGGCCTGTACTGCTCGCTGATCGTCACCAACCAGACCGCCTACGCCATCCATAAATACGCTCCAGAACACGGCGCCTGGCTGGAGGCCTTGCTGAAGGGAGAAATGTGGGGCGCCACCTGGATGACGGAGACCCAAGGCGGCAGCGACCTGGGCGCCAACCTGACCGAGGCGCGCCAGGAGGGGGACGTCTGGCGGCTCTATGGGGATCACAAGTATTTCGCCAGCAATGCCGGATTGGCTGACCTGGCGCTGGTCACAGCCCGGCCCGTAGGCGCAGCACCCGGTCCAAAAGGGATTGCCCTCTTCCTGGTCCCGCGCATCGACGATAAGGGACAGCTCAATTACACCGTCCGCCGTTTGAAGGATAAAAGCGCCACCCGCGCTGTACCGACCGGAGAAGTGGAGCTGAACGGCAGCCAGGCCTACCTGGTTGGGCAGGCGGAGCTAGGCATCTACTATACCCTGGAGGACCTGACCGTCTCGCGCCTGGCGAATTCGGTGGGCGCTATGGGGCTGGCGCGCAAAGCCAGCTTCGAGGCCAGCCTGCGCGCCCGGGCACGCCATGCCTTTGGTAAGCCCATCGACGAGCATCCATTAATGCGCTACGACCTGCTCGACCTGGCAGTGCGCAACGCTGGCGGGCTGGCGTTGGTGATGCACGCCGTACAGGCTTTCGACCAGGCCTGGCATGAGGTACCGCCCTACAGCGCCCGCTACCACTATGCACGCTTCCTTTCTCACCTGGCGAAGAACCGCTCTGCTTCGCACGCCGCAGAGGCCACCCGGCTGGCTATGGAGATATTCGGCGGGCTGGGATTCCTGGAAGAGGCGCCCGTCTCGCGCCTGCACCGTGAGGCGCTGGTAACTGCCATCTGGGAGGGCTCGAGCAACATCCAGGCGCTGGACATGCTGGAAGCGATGCAGAAGAAAGGCGCTCACGAGGCATTCCTGGACGAGTTTTTACCCATGCTGAATGCTGCCGGAAATCTACGGGTGAAGCAGGCAGCTGACAAGATCGAATCAACCCTGTCGCACCTGGCGAGCGCCAGCCCCTCCGACGCTCAATGGTACGCCAAAGACGCCCTGGAGCGCCTGGCAGACTCAGCCATAGTGGCGCTGCTGTACCGCCTGGCTGATAGCTCCGGTGAGCGATTCGCTCGCCTGGCTGAGCTGTATGCAGCCCGGTTCCTGTCTGGCGAACCGTATCCAGCCTGGGCGATGGAAGACACCTCGCTGTGGCTGCTGTTCGATACCCAGGCAGTTGCCCCGTCCAGGTGATGTGATGGCGTGGATGTATATCCTGCAATGCTCTGATGGTACGTATTATGTCGGTTCGACCCGCGATCTGGAGCGCCGCATATCCCAGCATAACCGCGGAAGTGGCTCAAGATACACTGCCGGACGGCGCCCGGTAAAACTGGTCTATTCAGCGGAATTTGGATCTTTCACAGAAGCCTACCGATGGGAACGACGGGTGCATAAATGGAAGCGCACCCGCCGCGAGGCCCTGATCCGTGGAGAAATCAGCATCGCGCCGGAATCAGAAAGCGGTTAGGGCTAGTCAGGATGCAATAGCGACAAGAAAAGCGGCTGGTTGGGACTGCCATTTATTGGCGCTCAACCAGTGGGTCAATGGATTTACTCGCTGGAATCATCGGCAGGTACAGGTACCTGACTGCCGCAACTGTATTCACCTCAACCTGCGCACTGACCTCCCCATCCAGGCTGGATGTGGCCACTACCGTGGTCGTGTCTAGATCCCCGATAGCTGCACCCGCAGGGATAGAAACCTGCAGGGTTAGACCCACACTAAATCCAGGTCCTAACGTGCCGCTGGTGGTATTCGACAGCGCCGCAGCCCATACGCCCGATGCCTCCAGGGTGAAAGTATCCGTATAGGTGCCGGTATTCGTGAGCATAATTCCGTACAACACGGTCGCGCCGGGCGCACCGGTCCCGTCCGGAGGCACCACATCCAGCGCGACCCCGGCAGTGGCGGTGGCGTCTGTCAGGCCCTGGACGCTGGCGGCGGTTGACGGGAGCGCCTGGGATACAGCCGTGAGGGTGAAGCCGTCGCTGGCGATAACGGTTTCTCCGAAGCTTTCCGGCACCTGCACCTGTACTGCTACCTGTACTGATTCTCCTGGTTCCAGGGCAATCGTCGGCGAAGGAACCAGCGTCGTGGGCCAGGCGTTGCCGCTCAGCTCAAGGTCGTAAACGTCCGCCAGCCCGGAATTTTTCAACGTAAACGTGTGGGTCACCGTCTCACCCGGCAGCGCAGCCAGTGTCGAATCCTGCTCCCACCCGGCGGAATAGACTTCGGGGTAGCAGCTCTGCAGGCGTACGTCGTCGATATACCAGCCTTCACGGCCGATCTGGCTGTCGGTGCCCAGCCTGAAGCGGAGCTGAGCCGCCTGCCCGGCATAGGCGCTCAGGTCGACCACGGAGTTGAGCCAGTTCTGTGGGTCGCCGCACCAGGCGTCGCTGCCCGCCAGTGGATTGCCCGCGCCACTGGCGATTGGCCCATCGTATGGGTCAGTCAGCAACCCGGTCTCCACCTGCGTCCAGGTGACACCGCCATCGGTGGAGATCTCCAGCAGACCGCCATCATAGCAGCCATTGACGCGGTTTTCCATGTACTGGTAGTTGTAGAACTGCAGGGTAAGCGGGGCTAAATCCGGCAATGTGATCGGCGGCGAGTACAGGCTCTGGTCGCTGACAGATGCGGGAGCCTCAGCGTGCATCGACCAATTGCTGCTCCACGACCTGGCGTCCGATGTTCCCCATGTATCCCCGCTGCCAGAGTGAGTCCAGCCATGATCGAGGGTCTCGAAATCCTGAAAGTAGCTTGATAGGGGAGCGTAGTCCACCGGGCAATCGGCAGCTCTGACCAGCGTCGAGAAGGAGAATGGCTGAGAGAACTCGCCGGCGCCGCAAAGGTTCTCAGCACGCACACGCCAGTAGTAGCGCTCAGCATTCTCCAATGCCAGCGGCAGTGTGTACAATGGCTCGGTCAATCCACTGGCAGAGTCTACGATCTGGGTAAAGCCCTCGTCCAGGGCGATCTCAACAGTATAGGTCACCGGCAGCTGAGCAGCCGTCCAGGTAAGCGTGGGCTGGACCGGCTGGTCGGCGGCGCCATCCGCCGGGGTGAGCAGGGGCGGTGCAGCCGGGAGACCGGCATATACATCCAGGCTGACGCTGGTGCTGTGAGTCTTGGTCGGCGATACGCCGGTGATCTCGATAACATAACTTCCCTCCGACGCTGATCCCGTATTTCCCACGGTCAAGGTGCTGCTTCCAGGTGGTGTGACCGGATTGGCGCTGAACGTAGTGGTCATCGTGCTGGTTGGAGAGAAGGCAGCCGAAAGGTCCACCGGGATGGCGAAACCCAGGCTCGAATCGATGGTGACCTCGAAATCCGCGCTTTGAGGGGTGCAGACGGCCATATCAGCCGGAGCTGCAGCCAGGGAGAAATCTGGACCAAGGCTGCAGTTGTAGCACACCAGGGCGAAATCCTGGTCGGTGGTGTCGCCGTTATACGGCAGGCCATCACCAGCAATGTTCGTCGCCTGGATTGTGATAGTCGCCTCTATCTCCGGAGCCTGGATGTAAACATTTTCAATGTTGTTGAGCGCGTCCGGAGCGCCTCCTGGAGTGCTCCAGCCGCTGCTGAAGACATTTCCGTAGTATGTATCTCCTCCCATAGTAACCATCAAGTCCAGGTTATTGACCAGCGCCGGGCTGGCGAGGACGGCGCCGGGCGCGTCGGACCAGGCCAGGCTGATCTTCAGCGGCTGGGTGGGATCGATTACGCCGATGTTGATCTCCCATTCTTCGCCCGTGTCCGCAAACAGCGTCTCCTGGTCGAAGTAGATGGCAGGCGTGGTGGGACGGATGACTTCTGGTAGATTGGCGCGGCCCCAACCCTGGATGTTATTGGGGATGTTGGTCAGGGTGCAGCCGCTGCCGCAATTGCCCCCCACCATGTCGGAAGCACCGTTGATCAGCAGGGCCTTGACCATCGCTGGGCTGGGGGCCCCCCAGCCTTCTTGATCCCACCAGTCGGCGATCAGCGCCGCCGAGCCGGAGATAAAGGGCGCCGCCATGCTGGTGCCCTGGCAGTAGTTGTAATAGGATGAACCTGGGCCTGACACAGGGGTGCCGCAGGTGGCGCCGCTGCCGTTGAAGGAAGCCGTCTGCACACCGGGTGCAGCCACGTTGGGCAGCAGGCGCCCATCCAGAGCCGGGCCGCGGCTGCTGAAATATGCCAGGTCGTTAATACTGCTTCCACTGCGTGGGTAGTTCACCGATGCGCCGACCGAGATCAGATTCTTGGCCTCTTTGGGCTCGGTGATGGTCGATCCGCCTGGCCCGTTGTTGCCAGCGGAGAAGACCATGATGATCGGCTCGGCTGCCGCGGGGGTATCGAAATTCGCATCCCGCATCATGATATCATGCGTGCGCGCCGCAGCGGAGTAACCCTGGGCACCGGCTGCGCCGGTGTACCAGCTGTTGCTGGAACCCAGGGCGCCATTGAGCACCGAGTCTTTGCTGAGCACCTGCCAGCCTCCCGAGGGGGGCCAATTGGAGCCCATCATGGCGTTCTGCACAACGAGCAGCGCTTCGGGCGCCATGCCGGTGCCCCAGTAGAAGCCATTTGGATCGGTGATGCCGGTGCCGCCGGCTCCGTCGCCGAAGATCGCTCCCGCGGTGTGGCTGCCGTGCCCATCTGGATCGACGTTGGCAGGCCCTGCGCCGGGATAAGAGATAAATGCCGCCGCGCGCCCGGTGATATCCGGGTGGCTGGCGTTCAGGCCGGTGTCCACATCCGCCCAGGTGATGCCGCTGCCATCGACGCCCTTCTCCGCCAGCCAGGTGTAGTAGCCGGTGAACGGCATCCCGCCGGTGTAGTTGCCAGCCACGATCTGAGCTCCGACTTCGTCGTCGAATCCGGGCCTGGGTGAAGAGTACTCGACTGCCCAGACAGTGCTCAGGCGGGCGAGGTCATCCAGGCGAGAAGCATCCAGGCGGTAGATGGCAGTGATGAATTTACGGTCAGGCTGGGCGGGGAAATGCTGGACATAGCTGCCGCCCAGACTGTCCAGCGCATTCAAAGTCTCTTGGAGGCGGCCATCGTTATAGAAAGTAATAGCCACATTTTCGACCAAGCCGCTTGCACCCTGCAAGGCAGGGGAGATGCGGTAGGCAGGGTGGAAGAGACCTGTCCAACGTACTGAGGCAAGGTCCTGGATTCGAACAATCTGTGCTGAGCTTGCCCAGACCAGGTAGGTGTTGTGCGGATAATACTGCAGCAGCTCCGCCTCCGTTGCCTGGATAGCTTCTAACCAGGCATCCTTGACCGGACCCTGCATCTGCACCAGGCGGAAACCGGTCTCATCCGGGTCTGCGCGCATACCTGCTGGCAAGTAGGGTTCGCCATCTACGACCGGGTCGAAGCGGGCTTTGGGTAGGTTAATCGTCCCGCCCTCCACCACCTCCTGGTAGGGCACGCGATCTTCCAACCTGGCGAAATCCATCTGGCTCAGCTCGAGCCAGGAAAAGGCGCCGTAGTCGACCGATGCAAACGGCTGGAGGGCTAATGCGTCGAGATCATCCAGCGCTTCGGCAGGCAGGCGTACAAAATGATGCGGCTGGGTGGAGGCGGCCAATCCAACCGCCCGGACGACCAGACCCGGCAACAATAACCCGGCAGCCAGGATCAGGGTGAGCAGGATTCGTGCGGACCGGTTCAAAGTGTCTCCTTGTGCGATGTGACCTGAGCGATGAACATCTAGAAATTAAATTGCCCCCACTCGACCGGTGTAGGGCAATTTACATCCGTTAACCTTTCCATAATAATGGAAATTATACTAATAAAAGATTAATCTCGCGCATGGTGGTAAATAAACCGGCAGAATCGTCAGGATTTCGTTCCCCCTGGAAAATTCCCCCATGCTGATGCCTCTCACGAGAGCTACAACACCTGGAGATCCAAACCATCCCCCAAAACCATCAATCGCCAGGCGACTCGAGCTCAGCCTCCACCATAATGCGCACCAGTGCCTCGAAGCTGGTTGTCGCCTGCCAGCCCAGCTTATCTCTAGCCTTCGTGGGATCGCCGATCAGCAGGTCCACGTCCGCCGGGCGCATATAGCGCGAGTCCTGGACGATATACTGGCGATAGTCCAGGCCCACCACATCGAAAGCAAGCTGGGCAAAGCGCTCCACCGTGTGAGTCCGCCCGGTCGCCAGGACAAAATCATCCGGCGTGTCCTGCTGCAGCATCAGCCACATGCCGTACACATAATCGGGTGTGTAGCCCCAGTCGCGTTGGGCATCCAGGTTGCCGAGGTGCAGCTCACTCTGGAGCCCGCGTTTGATGCGCGCCGCGCCACGAGCGATCTTGCGCGTGACGAATTCGTGCCCACGGCGCGGGCTTTCGTGATTGAAGCTGATGCCCGAGACGGCATACAAATTATAGCTCTCGCGGTAGTTGACCGTGATCCAATGCCCATAAACTTTTGCAACTCCGTACGGGCTGCGCGGATAGAAAGGAGTATCTTCATTCTGGGGCGCGCTGCGCACCTTGCCGAACATCTCGCTGGTGCTGGCCTGGTAGAAGCGGATGCCTGGGTCGACCAGACGGATAGCATCCAGCAGGCGGGTGACACCCAACGCAGTCACCTCGCCGGTGAAAACGGGCTGGGTAAAGGAAGTCTGCACAAACGATTGGGCGGCGAGGTTATAGACCTCGGCCGGGTGGTGCTGCTCCAGGATATCGATCAGCGAAGCCTGGTCGAGCAGATCGCCGGAGGCCAGCTCAATATGCTCCTGGATATGCTTGATGCGCTCGAAATTAATCGTGCTGGAGCGGCGCACCATGCCGATGACTTCATAGCCTCTCTCTAACAGCAGCTCCGCCAAATAGGAGCCATCTTGCCCGGTGATGCCGGTGATCAACGCGCGTTTGTTTGCCATAGCAAACTCCTCTCTGCCTGCCAATATACACCAAATTTCATATTCTGTCTGCAAAGTG
>CAZGIX010000042.1:0-29046 GCA_964525785.1 uncultured Anaerolineaceae bacterium | reverse complement strand
CCCAAACACCCCAACTTTTCCCTCAACTGCACAACTTCTAAAATTATAGCATTGGGATTGTTATTAGAGAACGAGGTCAGATATGAATGAACTGGACACTACCATCAGAGTTGTCACCGTCTATCCGGACCGTGCCCGGGTCACCCGCTCTGGGAGCGCGGCTCTGGATGCCGGTCGCCAGGTTATGGAAGTTAAGGAACTGCCGCTGGGCCTCGGCCCGGATTCGGTGCGCGCTTCAGCCCGCGGCACAGCGCGGGCCCGCCTGCTGGGCGTGGAGGTGCAGCGCGCTATCTACGCCGAGACGCCCGCCCAAGGAGTGCGCGAGCTGGAAGTACAGATCGAAGCCGTGCAGGACGAGATGCGCCTCGTGGATGGCCAGAGCCAGATCGTCGGGCAGCAGCGTGGAGTGCTGGATGGGCTGGCAGGCCGCACCGAGACATACGCCATCGCCTGGGCAGCCGGCGAGCAGAGCCTGGAGGCCGAGTTGGCCATGTTCGACGGCTTGCGAGGGCGCGCCGAGGCGCTGGACAGGGAGCTGGTGGAGCTGGCAGCGCGTAAACGTGAGTTGGAGCGTCGCTTGCAGCAGCTCAAGGGCCAGCTCGAGCAGCTGCGCGGCGCACGCCCGCGCCAACGCCACACCGTACGAGTGGAGGTGGAGGTATCTCAGGCTGGCGAATTATCTGTGGATTTGAGCTATGTGGTCACCGGCGCGGGTTGGAAGCCGCTCTATGACCTGCGCCTGGTTGAAGCTGGCGGCGCTCCGGCGCTGGAGGCTACCTACCTGGCCCAGGTGACGCAGAATACCGGCGAAGCGTGGGAGGGGGTCAGCCTGAGCCTGTCCACCGCCCGCCCGGCGCTGGCGTCGGTGTTGCCCGAGCTGAAGCCCTGGTACGTGCGCCCGCAGCCGGTCATGCCCCTGCCGCGCGCAGAGGGCATGCACATGGCGGTGACCGCAGCCCCACTGCGCGCTAAGGCCGCACCCGATCTCGCCGCTGCGCCCGCAGAAGCCCCTCAAGAGGTGGCGCCCGTCCAGGCAGCCACCGCGGCCGTGGAAAGCGCCGGCGCAGCGATCACCTACCGGGTTCCGGGTAATGTGGATATCCCCTCGGACGGCGCCCCCCACAAAGTGACCGTGGCTGAGATGGAGCTGCCGCCCAGGCTGGATTACGTGTCTGCACCGAGGCTGGTGCCAGCCGCTTACCGCCGCGCCCGGCTGACCAACGACAGCCCATACCTGCTCCTGCCGGGACCGGCTAACTTATTCGCCGGAGATGAATTCATCGGCGCCACCCATCTGGAGCTGACCCCTCCCCAGGGGGAGATCGAGCTTTATCTGGGGGTGGACGATCGCATCAAGGTGGAGCGCGAGCTGCTGCGCCGGGATGTGGATAAGACCCTGATCGGCGGCAAGCGCCGCGTGCGCTACGCCTACCAGATCACCCTGGAGAACCACCTGGGAGCCGAGGCCAAGCTGAATCTGCAGGACCAGATCCCCGTAGCCGGGCACGAAGCCATCAAAGTGCGCCTCGAATCGGCTGAGCCGAAGCCCGCCAAACAAAGCGAGCTGAACATCCTGGAATGGGAGCTGGCGTTGGCGCCCAAAGAAAAACGCCTGGTGCGCTTCGATTTCAGCGTCGAGTACCCCCCGGAGATGCAGCTCAGCGGGCTGCCGTAAGCCTGCTTCTCGAACGAACAGCGCCCCGGCAATGCGTCGGGGCGCCTTCTATTTGATTACCAGTCTTCCAGCATTAGGATGGCTTATTACTCTGGAAGCTCTCGATGTACGATTTGATCTCCGGCACAGCCGTCAGCTTCTCGTAGAAAAAGTTGTTGACGATGCTGATCACCTCCGCCCGCGCCGCTTCGGCCTCGGTGGTCAGCTCCTCGCCCGTGTTCTGGCGGGTGAGCGCGTCACGCAGGCGCAGCAGGCGGCGCACGATCTCGGTCTCCTGCTTGCCCTCCAGGATATCGACTACGGAGAGGATCAGCCGGTCGTTTTGCGCCAGCGTATCCTCGACGGTGATGGGTGAATCGGGGTCAGCGCAGTCGTCGATGGTGCGGATCAGCGACCATACCTGGTACAACATGGTGGAAGGCTCGTCGAACAGCTCGCGCAGGTAAGCGGCCTCTTCGTAGCGACCAGTCAGGCGGAAGACATTGTACATACGTTTGGCAGCCTTGCCGTAGTTGATGTCTTTGGTGAGGTACTTGTTGACCTCTTTCTCCAGCTGGTTTACATAATTATCCAATGCATCGGAAGAGACGTGCTTTACCAGCTTGGAAAAGATCGGGATCGACTCGGCCTCCAGGTATACCTCCTGGAAGTACGGGTCCATAAAGCCATCCAGGGGGGTGATCACTCCGTCGGGGGCTTCCCAGGTCACATCCAGCATATTGCTGGCGTTGGCAAGCTGTCCGCGCGCCGGGTCGGCGATTACCCAGTCCAGCTTACACCAGCCGGGCTTATCTGCCACCTGGTCCCAGGTGATGCGCTGCGGGCTGCCGCCCGGTATTTCAACGTCAAAGGCGCCAGCACTCACCTCCTCGGCGTTCCAGGCGACCGGCGCCCCGGCTTTTTGCTCTCGCCCGTCCCGGACGACATCGAAAGGATAGCTGCCAAATTTGACCTCGATGAGCTGGAAGCCGGGGCCTTTGAAAGTCTTCAAGGCTTTCTCGCGCATCACGTCCGCCAGGATGCGGCAGGCTTCTGCCCCGGATTCGGCCAGGATGTTCACGCGCTCGAAATAGTCGGCGTCGCCCGGGTAGCTCTGGATCTTCGACTGCGCCGCCGACCCCGAGAGCGCCAGGGCGGTCTCCACTACCCCCGGGCGGTCCACGATTTCCACCAGCTTGCCAACCTCGCGGAAATGCGCCAGGTTCTGCGGATCGAAATCTAGCAGGCTGACCTTGTGACCGAAGACACCGCTGTGCTCATCGATTGAGATTTCCGGCCCTTCGGCTTTAATGGCTGCAACAGCGGTCAGCCACTGGATGGCTTCCTCTTCATCCATCTCGATACCCAGCCTTTGGGCTGATTCGATAATGCGCTTCAGGTTATCTGATGATGGCTTGTTATCCATTCTTTCTCCCTCCATTAAGATATTGATTGAGCGAGAACTGCCCTGCCAGGCTATGGGCTTGCTTTTCCCCGCAGTTGGGCTTCGTCCAGTACCTTGCGGAAGATCTGCGCCTGGTCCATGGCATCGCGCAGGGCATGGTGGGTGAGCTGCTGATCGCCCAGGTAGCGCGGTCCGACATAGCGCATGGCGGTCTCTTCCCAGCGCACACCGGTCAGACCCATGTACAATGACTTAATGTCCAGGGCGGTATGACCGAATGGGTTGCGTCCCAGATAACGGTGGAAATAATCGTTGACGAACATCCAGTCGAACGCCGCGTTGAAAGCCACGAAGACCGGCTTCTGATCCTCGTGGGCCTGGGCGCGCGCCCATTCATCGAACTGCGCCATGGCTGCCTTGGGCGCCAGGCCGCGTTTCTCCAACCGCTCCATAGACAGGCGGCTGATCGCCAGGGCCTCGGGGACGAACTTGCTATTCACCGGCTGGATTTCTACATAGAACATTTCTGGAGGCTCGGTAATCGTGCAAGCCCCGATCGTCAGCAGCGAATAATCGTTCGGATTGGGTCCGGCAGTCTCAATATCCACCGAGATGTAAACTTCCGTATCGGCTGAGTCTGTTTCCATAACAGGCGGTCCTCGGGCTTGATTATAACCACATACTTACCCTTACGGTATAATTTAATTTCGGGGGTGCACCCAAATGTTGTAGGTCTGGGTTGTGTGGCTTGAGCGGCTTCGCCGCTCAAGCCACACAACCCGGTAATTCCACAACAACTTTTTAGTGCTCCCTTTCGGGGAGATCGAGCCTATGCGGTCTCCTGCCTGTTCTGACCGGGTTCGTGGAGAATTTATAAGCCATGTCGGTCATCGATGAGATCAAGGCCCGCGTTGATATCGTTGAGCTGGTGTCCGAAACGGTGCAGCTGCGCCATTCCGGAAAGAACTACACGGGTTTTTGTCCGTTTCACAGCAACACGCGCACGCCGGCTTTCGCCGTCTTCCCCGATACCGGCACCTGGCGCTGCTTCGGGCAGTGCAACGAGGGTGGGGATATCTTCGGCTATGTAATGAAGAAAGAGGGCTGGGACTTTCCAGAGACCCTGCGTTTCCTGGCAGAGAAAGCCGGGGTGGAGTTAAAACCACAGACCCCCGAGGAGCAAGCCGCCGCCGAGGAACACGACAACCTGCGCCTGCTGCTGGAAGAGGCTGCCACTTTTTACCGTCATCAATTATTAAACACTCCCGCCGGGAAGCCCGCCCTGGAATATCTGCATCAGCGCGGCCTGAAGGATAACACCATCGAGGCCTTCGGACTGGGGTACGCGCCCAATGCCTGGGAGGCGACGAGCCAATATCTGCGCGGCAAGGGCGCACGCCCGGACGACCTGCTCCAGGCGGGGCTGGTCTCCGAGCGGGATAGCGGAGGGATGTACGACCGCTTCCGTCACCGGCTGATGTTCCCCATCCGTGACGAACGCGGCCGCATGGCGGGGTTCGGCGCCCGCATCCTCAACCCGGAAGACGTTCCCAAATTCCTCAACTCTCCCCAGACGGCGATCTTCGATAAGGGGCGCCTGCTGTATGGCCTGGATCGTGCCCGCAAAGCGATCCGTGATATCGACCAGGCGGTGATCGTGGAAGGCTACCTGGACGTGATCGCCCTGCACCAGGCTGGTTTCTCCAACGCCGTTTCGCCAATGGGCACCGCCCTAAGCGAGCACCAGCTCTACCTGCTCAAGCGCTACTCGCACCGCATCGTGCTGGCCCTCGATCCGGATGCCGCCGGCGATAAGGCCACCCTGCGCGGTTTGCAGATCGCCCGCCAGGCCCTGGATCACGAGGCCGACCCGGTCTTCGACGCTCGCGGCCTGATCAGCTTCGAGGCCCGCCTGCAAGCCGATATCCGCGTCACCACCCTGCCGGCTGGGATGGACCCCGATGAAGTGGTCAACCGCGACCCGGAAGAGTGGAAGCAGATCGTAGAAAATGCCAGGCCGGTGGTGCAGCATGTCATGGAGAGCCTGGCAGCGGGTCGCAATCTGGATGATCCGAAAGTCAAGAGTGAAATTGCTGCCCAGGTGCTGCCTTTGATCGGCGATGTCCCCAGCGCCATCGAGCGGGACACCTACCGCCAGCAGCTGGCGCGCCTGCTGCGCGTGGACGAACGCACTCTGACGGTCGTCCCAACCGGCACAGGAACCCCCACCCGGCGCAGGGCTCCCAGAAAAAAGATCGAGCCTGCCTTGGCGGAGAAGGCCCCTACGCTCTCCCTGGGTGGCTATCCCCTGGAAGCGCATGCCCTGGGTGTCTTGATCCGCCGCCCCGACCTCCTTTTCAAGGTGGACCGCAAACTGCAAGAGCTTGGCCTCAACCGCCTGCATTCGACGGATTTCCAGCACGCCGACCACAAAGCCATCCTGCGCCTGCTGCAGCAATCCGTTGACCAGGATATGGCTGAGCCGCTGCACTACACCCTTGGCAGCCTGTCCCTGCCGATGATGGAGGTGGCGGACGCGCTGCTGGAGCGCACAGGCAACCTGGATCCCAGCGACGAACGTGTGATGGATGACCTGGTGCGGGCCGTAATCACCATCCGCCAGCAAGCGGTCCGTCAAAATATAGAGTACCTGCGCTACCTGATGGAGGAAGCGCAGGGGCAAGGCGACCTGATGGCAACACAATATCAGCAAACTATGGTACAACATACTCAGGCTTTGCAGCGCTTGAACCGTGCCTTAGGCCAGTACACCAGCCATGTCCCTTCAGGTCGAACTTTCTAGCAGAGGACCACAGGTTGCTGATGAGCAGACCTCAGCCTGATAAACCCCCAGAGGACCCAACCCGCGAGTCTCAAGACATTCAGGGAATTGAGCCTGACCTGGACGCCGACCTGATCTCTGACGGGGAGCTGCTCGGCGATCTGGACGATGTCCTGCCTGAAGATGTGCTCAGCAGCATCAGCACCGCCCTGATCGAGGAGCCAGACGAGGCTGCACTCAGCATGAATGCCGAGGACCTGGAGAGCCTGGTGCGAGAAGACCCGATCGACCTGCTCGACAACCCCAACTTAATGGCCGAATTGAGCGAAGATCCGGTGCGCCTGTATCTCAAGGAGATCGGAGGCATCGAGCTGCTGGATACCGACCGGGAATTCTGGCTCTCGACGCGCCTGGAAGCTGCCCGGCGGATCGATCTATTGGGGCGCGGGCATCCCCTGGCGCGCAAACAGCAGGATGACAAAGTACGCCGGCCACAACCCCGCAGCATCTACCGGGCGCTGTACGATGAGCTGGAGACGGCCTGGAAGCGTGTCATCGAAGATACCAACCGCCTGGGACATGCCTGCCCGGATCTGGCGCTCAGCCTCTCCGAGGCTCAAATGCTCCGGCAAACCTGGAACAGCGATATTCCCTCTTACCTGCGCGCTTTCCTGGATAACGGGCTTTGGGGGGTCGATCCGTTGTGGGACGGCCTCGCCCGCAACGCGTTTAACGTGTTTCTTTACTTGTATATGCTGCCCGATGAGCTGGCGCGGCCATTATTAGATTATGTCACCGCCAATGGAAGCCTGCCCCCCCATCGTCCAGCCGCGGCGGATGGTAAATCCGAAGATGCCGCCGCAGAGGCAGGGACGGATGATTTTCTCGCTCTCTATCTGCCCGCGGATAAGCTGCTCCAGGCTGAGATCGCCGACATCCGCCTGCGCGCCAATGAAGCCCACCATGCCATCATCCGCGCCAACTTGCGCCTTGTGGTCAGCGTCGCCAAGCGCTATATCGGACGCGGCAGCTCCTTCCTGGACCTGATCCAGGAAGGCAACATTGGCCTGCTGCGGGCGGTATCGAAGTTCGATCCGACCCGAGGGTACAAGTTCAGTACATACGCCACCTGGTGGATCCGCCAATCGATCAGCCGCTCGATCGCCGATCAAGCGCGTACAATCCGCATCCCGGTGCATATCTTCGAGTCGATCAACCGCCTGCTGCGCATCCAGCGCCGGCTGACCCAACAGCTGGGCCGCGATCCGGCTGCCGAGGAGCTGGCGCTTGAGACGGGCTATCTCGATGAAAAAGACCAGCACGCAATCGCCCGTTCTCAAGCAGAGGGCACTCCCCTGCCGCTGGACGTACGGCGGCGCTGGGTGCGAGCGGCTGCAAAGGTTAACCGCATCCTGCGCGCGGCCGAGGAGCCCATGTCGCTGGAAAGCCCGGTCGGCAGCGAAGACAGCAGCCAGCTGGGCGATTTTATCGAAGACGAAGATGCCCTGGAGCCAATGGACGCTGCGGCGCGTGAGATGCTGCGCGAATCGGTAAAGAACGCTCTGGCTGTGCTCTCCGAGCGCGAGCGGCAAGTTCTCGAGCTGCGCTTCGGCCTGGCGGATGGCAAAGACCATACCCTGGAAGAAGTCGGGCAGTATTTCAATGTAACCCGCGAGCGCATCCGCCAGATTGAATCAAAAGCACTGCGCAAGCTGCGCCATCCAACCCGCAGCCGCCACTTGCGCGATTACCTGAGCTAGGGCCGGATATCTCCCTAGACCTGGTTGGTAGTGTTCCTGTGTTACCTGCGTTAATTTGTGAAATTTGACACCTATAGGTGGTTATGATAAACTTACCACTTGGGTCTAGATTATGTACAAAGCTGAAGGCGAGGACATTCTATGCTGACGGAATATCTGCCCATCGCAATCTTATTGGTGCTTTCGGTCGCTTTAGCGGTAGTTGCAGTGGCTTTAGGTCATTTGTTTGGCCCTCGCCGTCCCACAAAGCGCAAATCTTCACCTTATGAATCCGGCATGACCCCCTTCGGACCGGGCACCCGACGAATGCCGGTTCGTTTTTATTTAGTGGCTGTGCTGTTCATCTTGTTCGATATCGAGGTTGTCTTCTTCCTGCCGTGGGCGATCGTCTTCCGCAGCCTGGGGATTTTTGGGTTGGTCGAGATGCTGGTATTCGTATTTATTTTATTGGTTGGTTATGTTTACGCGTGGAAGAAAGGAGCTCTGGAATGGGAATAGAACAGAAACTTGGCAACATGGGAGCGGTGACCCTCAGGCTGGAGGAAGCAGTCAACTGGGCTCGCACCAACGCCATGTGGCCGATGCTGTTTGGTCTGGCGTGCTGCGCCATCGAGATGATGTCGGCGCAGGCTGCCAGCTATGACATGAGCCGCTTTGGGATGGAGCTTATGCGCGCCAGCCCGCGCCAATCCGATTTGATGATCGTCGCCGGGCGGGTCTCGCGCAAGATGGCTCCCGTGCTGCGGCGCCTGTACGACCAGATGCCAGACCCGAAATGGGTAATTGCAATGGGCGATTGCGCTTCATGCGGCGGTGTGTTCAATAACTACGCCATCGTGCAAGGCGTCGACGAGGTCGTTCCAGTAGATGTGTATGTTGCCGGCTGTCCGCCCCGCCCCGAGGCACTGATCCATGGCATCGTCACCCTGCACGAGAAGGTGCGCGGTGAGAAGATCAAAGATTGGGCATAAGCTGCTTGAAAGGTGACCATTAACAATATGAACGAACACCTCCAATTTGTAGCAGCTTCCCTGGCGGGGCGCTTCGAGATCCAGCTCAGCGAGTTCCGTGATCAGGTCAGCCTGCTGGTGCAGGCGCAGCAGATCTTACCTATTTGCCAGGCGCTGCGGGACGAGTTTGAATTCAATATGCTCTCTGCCCAAACCGCAGTGGATTACTGGCCCCAGGAGCAGCCGCGCTTCCACATCCTCTACCAGCTATATTCGCTGGCGAAGAACGTCCGCATCGGCCTGCGCGTCCCGCTGGACGGCAATATCCCAACCCTTCCCAGCATAGAGGGCATCTATCCCAACGCCAACTGGCATGAGCGCGAGATCTGGGATATGTTCGGCGTCCGTTTTGAAGGGCATTCCGACCTGCGCCGCATCCTCATGCCGTATGACTGGGAGGGGCATCCTCTGCGGAAAGACTATCCCCTGGGCTATGAAGAAGTGCAGTTCAGCTTCAACTACGATGAGATCGATCGGCGCAAGCCCTATATGAAAGAATAATTCGGGAAGCGGATGTAGCGATGTTAGAAAAAACCGAAGTCACTCTTGACGAGCTTCGCCACCTGATCTCTGATCGGGCGATCGAAGGCGAAACCGTCCTGCTCAATATGGGACCGCAGCACCCCAGCACACACGGCGTTTTGCGCCTGCTGTTAGAGCTGGACGGTGAAATTGTGGTGAACTGCATCCCCGATATTGGCTTCTTGCACACCGGTATTGAGAAAAACATGGAAGCCAAGACCTACCTCAAGGCTGCCGTGATGACCGACCGGCTGGACTACCTGAACACGGTGGGCAACAACCTGGTCTACTGCCTGGCGATTGAAAAGCTGGTGGAGCTGGATGTACCGCCGCGCGCTCAGGTGATCCGGGTGATCCTGACCGAGCTGCAGCGCATTGCTTCGCACCTGGTCTGGCTGGGGACTCACGCCCTGGATCTGGCAGCCATGTCGGTTTTTCTGTACTGCTTCCGCGAGCGCGAGATCATCCTGGATATCCTGGAGATGTGCGGCGGTCAGCGCATGATGGCCACCTATATCCGCCCGGGAGGGCTGTGGCGAGATGCGCCGGCTGAGTTCGAGGACGCCGTACGCAAGTTCCTGGACATTTTCCCCGCCCGCATCGATGAGTATGAAGACCTGCTGACCAAGAATCCGCTCTTCATCGAGCGCACACGCAATATCGGTGTGCTCTCGGGGGAGCAGGCTGTGCGTTGGGGCGTCACTGGCCCATCGTTGAGGGCCTCGGGAGTGGCGCTGGACTTGCGCAAAGCCGAGCCGTACATCGGGTACGAGCAGTATGATTTCGATGTGCCCACCCACACCGATGGGGATACCTACGCACGCTACCTGATGCGGATGGAGGAAATGCGCCAGTCGCTGCGCATCGTCCAGCAGGCGCTGGATCACCTTCCCGCCGGACCCGTGCGCAGCAACAACCGCAAGTACGTACCCCCGCCCCGCTCAGAACTGGGGACCAGCATGGAGGCGGTCATCCACCATTTCAAGCTGTGGACTGAGGGCTTCCCTGTGCCGGAGGGCGGCGTATATGTGGCAGTGGAATCGCCGCGCGGCGAGCTGGGTGTGTATCTGGAAGGGAACGGCGGTCCCAAGCCACACCGGGTGTATTGGCGTACGCCGTCTTTTGTGAATTTGCAGATCTTGCCCCTGCTCGCCAAGGGCCATCTGGTGGCGGATCTGGTTGCACTGATCGGCACCATCGATATAGTCCTGGGAGACGTTGACCGTTGAACCACCTGGCAGACAAATACGCAGACGAAATCGCAGCCATTCTGGCAAAATACCCCCCCGACCAAAAACGCGCCGCGGTGATGCCGCTGCTCTACCTGGCCCAGCGCGAAAATGGTTATATCACCAGGCAGTCGATGGATGATATCGCTGCCATCCTGGATATAACCCCTACCGAGGTGGCCTCGATTGTGGGTTTTTACAGCCTGTATTACGACCGCCCAGCCGGAAAATATCGCATCCAGGTCTGCACCGACCTGCCCTGCGCGCTGCGCGGCGCCGAAGAATTTCTGGAAAAGCTGTGCGCCAACCTGGGTATCCGCGTAGGCGAGACAACGCCCGACGGTCTGGTCACCATAGAGCGCGTCATGTGCCTGGCAGCCTGCGACAAGGCGCCCATGTTCCAGGTGCAAGGCGGCGATGGATTGGAGTACCACGAGAACCAGACGGTCGACAGCGCTGTGGATGTGGTCCGAGCCCTGCGCAGGAAGGCATGGGCTGAATGAGCCAGAACCTGCTCCTCCGGCATCGCGAGATCGCGGATCTCCATAAGCTGGAAGTCTACCGCCAGCATGAAGGCTTCCAGGCCTTTTTTAAGGCTGTCACCAACATGCAGCCGGACGAGGTCATCGAGGTGGTCAAAGCTTCCGGCTTGCGCGGGCGCGGCGGAGCAGGCTTCCCAACCGGGATGAAATGGGCCTTTGTGGATAAGAAGATCTGGCCGCATTACGTTGTCGCCAACGCCGACGAATCCGAGCCGGGCACATTCAAAGACCGTGAGATCATGGAGAACAATCCTTTCCAATTCATCGAAGGGGTGGCGATCGCCTCCTATGCAGTCACGGCTAATGCGGCGTACATTTACCTGCGCGGCGAGTTCTGGCAGCTTGCACACCAGCTCGACCAGTGCATCTCCGAGCTGTACTCGGCCGGCTTGCTGGGCGACAACCTGTTTGGTACAGATTATTCACTGCGCATCTACACCCACCTGGGCGCAGGTGCATATATCTGCGGCGAAGAGACCGCCATGCTCGAGTCGATCGAGGGCAAGCTGGGCCAGCCGCGCCTGCGCCCGCCTTTTCCACCTTCGTTCGGCCTGTTCGGCAAGCCAACCGTGGTCAACAACGTCGAGACCTTGAGCAACGTGCCGCTGATCGTCGCGCGTGGGGCCGAATGGTACCGCACCTTCGGCACCGAGAAAAGCCCGGGCACGAAGGTTTTCTGCCTATCGGGGAGGGTGAACCGCCCAGGCAACTATGAGCTGCCCCTGGGCACTACCTTCCGCGAGCTGATCTATGAACACGGCGGCGGTATCCCGGATAACCGGCAGATCAAAGCCATCATGGCAGCAGGTGCATCTTCTGCACTGATCGTGGCGAACGAAGAGGCCCTCGACACGCCGATGGACTACGAGAGCGTGCCGAAGCTGGGCGCCGCCTTGGGCTCGGCATCGGTGATCGTCATCGACGAGACGGTCAGCATCCCCTGGCTGATCAACAAGACCGTGCATTTCTTCAAGCACGAATCGTGCGGCAAGTGTACGCCCTGCCGGGAAGGCACATTCTGGATGATGCACCTGACCGACCGCATCGCCGGCGGCGCGGCTAGCTGGGAGGATGTCGAGCTACTGCGAGATGTCGCCGGACAGATCAAAGGCAAATGCCTGTGCGCCCTGGGCGAGTTTTCCATCGAGGCGGTGCTCTCGGGCATCGAGCGCTTCCAGGGCGATTTCAAGAGTAAAGTGGGCGCAGAAGAAACAACAGATGAAACCCTGCCAGCCGCGGTTTCTTAATTTGGTTTTACGTGTGATTGGTCGAAAGTATCTTTACAAAAAAGTCATGTAAAACCGGCCAATCACTTAAGCAAACCGCTAAACATTACATTGCGTTTATAAAATTATTTATAGCGGTTTGCAACGGTAACGCTGGAGCGAATAGATGGCAAAGCTGGTTACATTGACGATCGACGGTGTGCAGGTGACGGCGCCGGAGGGCACGCTGATTGTTGACGCGGCTAAGAAAGCCGGGATCGACATCCCGGTCTTCTGCTACCACCCCAAGATGGAACCGGTTGGCATGTGTCGCATGTGCCTGGTGGATATCGGCCGGCCGGTTATCGACCGTGCTACCGGCGCGGCCCTGCTTGAAGCCGACGGCTCGCCGAAAATCCAGTTCGGACCAAAGCTGGAGACAGCCTGCACCACCCCCATATCGCCGGGCATGGTGGTCATTGGCACTTCCGAGAAGGTCAAGGCCGGGCGAGAGGATATCCTGGAATTCCTGCTCACCTCCCACCCGCTGGACTGCCCGATCTGCGATAAGGGCGGCGAATGCCCGCTGCAGAACCTCACCATGGGCTTTGGACCCGGGGTAAGCCGCTACATTTACAATGAGAAAATCCACCTGGCTAAACAGGTGCCGCTGGGCGAGCTGATCTACCTGGACCGGGAGCGCTGCATCCAATGCGCCCGCTGCGTGCGTTTTCAGGACGAGGTGGTGGATGAGCCCGTGATCGGCTTCTACAACCGGGGGCGCTCGCTCGAGATCGTCACCTACTCTGAGCCCGGTTTCGACTCTTATTTTTCGGGCAACACCACCGACATCTGCCCGGTTGGCGCCCTGACCACTGCCGATTTCCGCTTCGGCGCTCGCCCTTGGGAGCTGAATGCTGCCGCTTCGATCTGCTCCCAGTGCCCGGTGGGCTGCAACATCACCTTCAATGTGCGCCGCGAGGCCAAATCGGGCGGGCAGATGGTGATCAAGCGCGTCATGCCGCGCCAGAACGAAGCGGTGAACGAGATCTGGATCTGCGACAAAGGTCGCTTTGCATACCATTTCGCCGAGAGCCCTGAGCGCCTCACCCAGCCCCTGGTGCGCAAGAACGGTGAGCTTACCCCTGCGTCCTGGAATGATGCCCTGGACCTGGTCGCCCGCCGTTTCCGGGAAGCCGGCAGCAGCCTACTCACCCTGGTGGGTGGCCGCCTTCCAAACGAAGACCTGTTCAACCTGCACCATATGACCACCGGGACGGGCGGTAAGTCTGCCCTCTACACCACCATGTCCGGCGGCGACCTGGTTGCCCAGGTGGGCGTCGGACCGGGTACAGATTTTGCCGCAATGGGACCCGGGAGCGCCATCCTGGTGGTAGCTTGCGACCTGTTGGAAGAGGCCCCCATCTGGTGGCTGCGCGTCAAGCAGGCTGCCGAGCGCGGCGCAGCCTTGATCGTGCTCAACCCGCGCCCCACCCGGCTGGATCGATATGCCGGGCATACCGTCCGCTATCCGTACGCCTCGGAGGCCGCAGCGGTCCTGGCGATGGTGAACAGCCTGTCTGCCAAGCGTCCCAATTTGCCCGAGGCGGTTAATACCCTTCTGCGTAGCCCCGAGCTGCAGGCGGCAGCCAATGCTTTCGCTGGCGCTGAGAACGCCGTGATCTTGTTCGGCAGCGAGGGCACCGGCCTGGAATCGTCTCAGGCACTAGCGCAGGCCTGCGCCAACTTGCTGATCGTCACCAACCATACGGGGCGGGCAAACAACGGCCTGATCCCCGTCTGGCAGCGCCCCAATGAACAGGGCGCCTGGGATATGGGCTTCCGGCCCCTGCCCGACCTGGCAGAGGCGATGAGAAATGCCAAAGCCCTGTATATTATTGCTGCCGATCCAGCAGGGGATGATCCCGACCTGGCGGAAACCGGCGATTTTCTGGTCGTGCAGGATCTATTTCTGACCGGCACTGCCAAATTAGCCGATGTGGTGCTGCCAGCCCGGGCCTACACCGAGCGTGAGGGTACATTCACTTCGGGAGAGCGGCGCGTGCAGCGCTTCTTCCCGGCTGTGCCGGGCAAATCTGGCAGCCAGGCCGATTACTCCATCGCCGCGCAAATCGCCAGGCGCCTGGGTCAGGTGCTGGAAGAGCGGGTTGCCTCAAAAGTGATGGCGCACATTGCCGCCAGCGTGCCGGATTACGCCGGCCTCTCCTATGCCCGCCTGGCGGAGGCGTCCGAGCAGTTTCCGATTGTCGGCCGCGGCGACATGTACTATGGCGGCACAACTTATGAGAATCCCCAGGGCCTGGGCGTGCAGCTTCCTCCGGCAGCTCAACGCGGCCAGCCTGTGGCGTTAGGCTGGGTGGACCCGCCCTCCGTGTCGGTCCCAGAGGGCAGCCTTCTGGCTGTACCGGTTACCCGCCTGTACGACCGCGGCCAGACAGTGGTGCCTTCGAAACTGCTCCACCAGCGCATTCCCCAGCCGTATGTCGCCTTGAACCCGATGGATGCCAGCCGTCTGAGCATCGAAGCCGGGGCGACAGTGGAAATCAGCCTGGGAAATTCGATCAGCCTGGTGTCTGCCAGACTGGATGATGGCGTTCCACCGGGCATTGTATTGGTGCCGCGCAGCCTGGGCACCCCCATCGATGGCCCCGTCCCGGCAGAGATCCGCCTGGTCGAACGCACGACGGCCTGAATGGTGATCCGGTAATCCATATTTCGAGGAGTTTCATGGACGCTGCCCTGATAATTGAGTGGATCGTCAAAGCGGTGATCTTGATCGCAGCCTTATTGTTCGGCTTTATGTACCTCACCCTGTACGAACGCAAGGCGCTGGCACGCATCCAGGTGCGCATCGGTCCCAACCGCGCTGGACCAGGCGGGTGGTTTCAGCCGCTGGCAGATGGCCTCAAGCTGGTTTTCAAAGAGGAACTGATCCCAGCCGATGCCTATAAGCTGATCTTCATCCTGGCGCCAATCCTCACGGTCGTCCCGGCGCTGGTGATCCTGGCGGTGGTGCCCTGGGGAGACACGCTGACCCTCTTCGGCAGGCAGATCTCGCTCTCCGTGGCGAACATCAACATCGGCATCCTGTATATCACCGCTATCACCTCCATCTCGATATACGGTATCGTGCTGGCAGGCTGGTCGTCCAATAACAAGTACGCCATGCTGGGCGGTATCCGTTCATCAGCCCAGATGATCAGCTACGAACTGGCGCTGGGAATGGGCTTCATCGGTCCCATCCTGCTGGCAGGCTCGATGAACGTGCTCGATATCGTGCATGCCCAGTCTCCGGTATGGTACGTCGTCTATCAGCCTGTCGGAGCGCTGATCTTCTGGATCGCCACTCTGGCAGAGGTCAACCGGGCGCCGTTCGACATGCCCGAGGCCGAACAAGAGCTGACTGCCGGCTATCACACCGAGTATTCCGGTCTCAAGTTTGCCCTGTTCTTCATGGCTGAATACATCAAGATGATCGCAGTCAGCGCCATCGCGGTCTCGCTGTTTTTCGGCGGCTTTCGCGGCCCATTTATCGACCAGCTCCCATGGCTTGGCCCGGTCTATCTGTTCCTGAAGGTGGTGGTGCTGCTGTTCGGCATGATCTGGGTGCGCGCCACACTGCCGCGCATTCGCTACGACCGGCTGATGGCTTTCGGGTGGAAATTTCTGCTCCCGCTCTCTCTGGCGAACATAGTACTGACAGCGGTTGGCATCCTCGTGAACATGCTGTGGCTCATCCCGGTGCTGACCATCCTGACGTTTCTTTTAGCGGTATTGCTGCTGCAAAAAGCAGTTGCGAGGAGGTAAACCATGCTTACGGAGATCATCCGCGGCCTGAGCACCACCTTGAAATCGATGCTCGAGAAGCCGGTCACCATCCAGTATCCGGAGGAAAAGCGCCCGGTGCGCCAGCGTTTTAAAGGGCGTCACCGCCTGGAGCGCTACGAAAACGGGCTGGAGAAGTGCATCGGCTGCTCGTTATGTGCGGCGGCTTGCCCGGCGGACGCCATCTTTGTCGAGGCGTCGGAAAACACCGATGAGGAGCGCTACTCACCCGGCGAGCGCTATGCCAGCACTTATGAAATCAATATGCTGCGCTGCATCTTCTGCGGATATTGCGAAGATGCATGCCCGACCGAAGCAATCGTCCTGGGTGATAACTACGAGCTGTCCTTCACCGACCGCCGCCAGGCCATCTATCCCAAAGAAATGTTGTTGGTGCCCGTCCCAGAGGCGGGTAAACCGACCCCCCAGAAGGTCGAGCCGGGAAAATACAACCGCTCGATCCCAGAAATGAAGAATCTAGATTAAGGTTGATCATGACGCCAGATCTGATCGTCTTCTTCTTACTTGCCCTGGTAGCTGTCGCTTCAGCGCTGGGGATGTTGTTCAGCCGCAATGCCGTCTATGCCGCGCTGCTCCTGATCCTGAACTTCTCCACTGTGGCTATTTTTTACCTGATATTGAGCGCCCCGTTCATTGCCCTGGCGCAGGTCACCGTCTACGCTGGCGCGATCATGGTGCTGTTCTTATTTGTGATCATGCTGCTTGGCGCCGAACAAACTGGCCGCGCCTCTCCGATATGGTGGCTGAAGCCGCTGGCGTTGGGGCTGGGTGTGGTCTTGTTGATTGAGGCGATTTATATCGTCACCAGCCAGCGCGGGGTGATGCAGGCTATGGATACTGTTGCTCCTACCTTCGGCGGGCCAACCGCGATCGGAGAGACGCTCTTCCGGCAGTTTGTCCTGCCGTTCGAAGTGACTTCGATCTTACTGCTCGTGGCAATGATCGGAGCGATCGTGCTCAGCAAGGTCAAGACACCGCAGGGATAAGCGGGCGCCAGGTATACACCGGAGGGTATGCATGCTACCTGTAGAATATTATGTGGGTCTCTCGGCAATCTTATTTACCATCGGCGCCCTGGGTGTGTTGATCCGCCGCAACGCTCTCGTGATCTTCATGTCTGTGGAGCTGATGCTCAACGCCGCCAACCTGGCTTTCGTCGCCTTTGCCCGCGCATACGAGGCGGTAAGCGGTCAGATTTTCGTCTTTTTCGTCATGACAGTCGCCGCAGCTGAGGTCGCGGTGGGATTGGCGCTGATTGTGACGATCTTCCAGAACAAACAGAGCATCGATGTCGACCAGATGAACACCATGAAGGGCTGATCTGGATGGGATTCAGCCTTTCGTCGCCCTGGATACCGAATATCGGGAGAAGCGTATGTTATTGAGCGAAGCTGTTGCGGGTGGGCCGCAGTTCTTCAACCTGGTACCCCTGGTCGTCTTTTTTCCGCTGATCGGATTGCTGGTGAACCTGATCTTCGGAGGCCGGCTGAGCGAGGTGCTGGTAGGGAGCATTGCCAGCCTTGCCACCGGTCTGGCTTTTGTGGTGGCGGTGCTGCTGGTGATCTCGCTGGTTGGGCATCCGGATGGGGCTTCGATCGCCCTGGCAGATTGGATCACCATTGGCGAGCTGCAGCTGAGATGGGGCTTCCAGGTGGATACCCTCTCGGTGACCATGATGCTGGTGGTCTCCGGCGTAGGCCTGTTGATCCATATCTATGCCATCGGTTATATGCACGATGATGTGCGCCACAATGGGGATCCAAGCCGCTACCGGCGCTTCTTCGTGTTCTTCAACCTGTTTATTGTCGCCATGATGATCCTGGTCAGCGCCGACAGCTACCTGATGCTCTTCGTGGGCTGGGAGGGGGTCGGGCTGTGCTCCTACCTGCTGATCGGATTCTGGTACGACAAGGGCGCAAACGGCATCGGCAACGCCCTGGCAGCCAAGAAAGCCTTCGTCACCAACCGGATTGGCGATTTCGGCTTCCTGCTGGCAGCCTTCACCATGTTCGGTATTTTCCGCACCTTCAACTTCGATGAAGTATTCGCACGCGTGCCTGAGGTGGCGGAAACCTTCCCAATTGCCATCCTGATGATCACCCTTTTCATGCTCCTGGGTGTGGCTGGCAAATCTGCGCAGATCCCGCTGTACGTGTGGCTGCCGGACGCCATGGCTGGCCCTACACCGGTCTCTGCCCTGATCCATGCGGCAACCATGGTGACTGCCGGCGTCTACCTGGTGGCGCGCTCGTTCCCGCTGTATGCGGTCGTGCCGATGGCGCAGGAAACGGTAGCGCTTATCGGTGGGATCACCGCCCTGTTTGCGGCTACGATCGCCGTGGCGCAGTTCGATATCAAAAAGGTGCTGGCATATTCCACCATCAGCCAGCTCGGATTCATGGTGGCAGCGGTCGGCATGGGGGCGGTGGTTGCGGGCATGTTCCACCTGGTAGCGCATGCCTTCTTCAAAGCGCTGCTCTTCCTCTCCGCCGGCTCCGTCATCCAGGGCGTCGAGCGCGGGGAACATCATGTGGAACATAGTTCGAAGCAGAAGAAAAGCACCAAGGGGAGCGGAGGGCATTTCGATCCACAGGACATGCGCAATATGGGCGGTTTGCGCGGACAGATGAAAATTACCTTCTGGGTCTACCTGATCGGCGCTCTGGCGCTGGCGGGCATCCCGCCCCTGGCGGGTTTCTGGTCCAAAGACGAAATCCTGCTCGAAGCCAGCCACCTGAATCCGACGGTCTATTACCTGCTGCTGGCGGCAGCGTTTTTCACCGCCTTCTATATGGGCCGGCAGGTGGTGATGATCTTCTTCGGAAGACCACGCTCAGATGCTGCTGCGCATGCCAGCGAAAGCCCGCTGGTGATGACCGTGCCGCTGATGATCCTGGCAGGGCTCTCGGCGCTGGGAGGCTTGCTCAACCTGCCCTGGACGCACACTTTCGGGCACTTCCTGGAGCACACCATCAAAATCGAGGAAGCCGTCCAGGAGATCGCCCTGGGAGAAGAGGCAGCCAAGGCGTCGATCAGCTTCGATCCGATCGTGGCAGCCATCTCGGTCGGATTGGCATTGGTGGCTATCGCACTGGCATGGTGGCTCTACCACCGTCGCTACCAGGAAATGCTCAGCCTGCCGCCTGCCAAGCGCCCCGACGACCCATTGCGCGGCATGCTCGGGCCGGTCTTCCAGCTGTTGGAGAACAAATACTGGATCGACGAGCTGTACTGGGCGGTGATCCTCAACCCTTATATTGCCATCTCGCGCTTCCTGGCGGATCAGGTGGATTGGCGCTTCTGGCATGATTGGTTCCACGACCGGGTGATCGCCGGCGGTTTCAACGCTTTGACCCGTCTGCTCTCCATACGCTTCGATCTGGGATTCATCGACGCCATCGCCAATGGCCTGGGGAGCCTGACCGGGAAGCTGGCGGGACGCATGCGCCAGTTCGAGACCGGTTATGTACGCACTTATGCTTTATCGGTTTTTCTCGGTGTCGTTATCATCCTGGGCTATTTGATCCTGCGCTGAACGAGGACAGACCATGAATTTTCTCTTCTATCCCTTGACTCTGGTCACGTTTACCCCGCTGCTTGGGGTGCTGGTGCTGTTATTCCTGAAACCCGAGCAGAAAAACGCTGCCCGTTGGGTGGCGCTGATTACATCCCTGGTCACCTTCGGCATTTCGATCGCTGTCTTGGTACAGTTCAATCTAGGTGATCCTGGGCTGCAGATGGTGGTCGACGTTCCCTGGATACAGGTGGCAGGGTGGAATATCAGCTTCCTGATGGGTGTGGACGGGCTGAGCATCTTGCTGCTGCTGCTCACTACATTCTTGACCCCGATCTCGATCCTCTCCACCTGGACGGCGGTGGAAGAGCGGGTCAAAGAATTCATGGTGTTCTTCCTCCTGCTGGAAGTCGGCATGGTGGGAGTGTTCCTGGCTCAGGACCTTTTCCTCTTCTATATCTTCTGGGAGTTCACGCTGGTTCCGATGTACTTCTTGATCGGCCTGTGGGGCGGCCCACGGCGCATCTACGCCGCGGTCAAGTTTTTCCTGTACACCATGGCAGGCTCGATCCTCATGCTGCTGGCGATCCTTTGGCTGGGCATTTACGGCGGCACTTTCTCTGTACCGGAGCTGATCACCACGGGCGGTATCCCGGCAGATATCCAGCTCTGGCTGTTTATCGCCTTTGCGGCTGCCTTCGCCATTAAAGTACCGATGTGGCCGCTGCACTCCTGGCTGCCAGACGCTCACGTTGAAGCGCCTACCGCTGGCTCGGTCATCCTGGCAGGCGTGCTGCTGAAGATGGGCACCTACGGCTTTCTGCGCTTCAATATCCCGCTCTTCCCACAGGCTGCGATCCAGGCGGCTCCCTGGATCGCCGTCCTGGCGGTGATCGGTATTCTGTACGGCGCAGCGGTCTCTTACGCCCAGAAGGATGTGAAGAAATTGGTGGCCTATTCCTCGGTCAGCCACCTGGGTTTCGTCATGCTCGGTCTGTTCGCCCTCAACCCGCAGGGCATTCAGGGTGGGATCTTGCAGATGATCAACCACGGGCTGAGCACGGGTGCGCTGTTCTTGATCGTCGGGATGATTTACGAGCGCCGCCACACGCGCGATATGGATGCATTCGGCGGCTTATGGAAGGTCATGCCGGTCTACGGCACATTGACTTTGATTGTCGCCCTGTCTTCTATGGGGCTGCCCGGATTGAACGGTTTCGTCGGTGAGTTTGCCATCCTCTTAGGAGCATGGGAAGCCGGGCAGGTAGATGGACCGCTCGGCTCGTATTGGTTCGCCGGGCTGGCAGCGGTAGGCGTCATACTGGCGGCCGTATACATTTTGTACATGTTCCAAAAGCTGTTCCTCGGCCCGGTGGACAAGGAAGAGAACCGCGCCCTCAAAGATATCAACTGGCGCGAGATCGCCACCCTGGCACCGCTGCTGGTCTTCATCTTCTGGATTGGCTTGTATCCCAAGCCATTTTTTACCCTGATGGCTCCGGCGGTGAACAACCTGGTGACAGCCCTGCAAACCGCAGCCCTGGCAATGCATTAAGCCGGCAGCGGCAGGTCGCGCCCTGTTGAAAGGCATTTTATGACCCTTCAAACTGTACTGCAAAGCACGCTCGCCATCCTGCCTTTGACAGTCCTGGTCCTGTGGGCCAGCCTGCTCATCCTGGTGGACCTGTTCATCCCCGACGAGCGCAAATGGCTGACCGCCCTGCTGGCTGCCCTCGGGATGGTCGTCTCGCTTATCCTGGCTTTGACCCGTACCGGTGCGCAGCAGGTCGCTTTTGACGGCATGGTTGTCATAGATGGGTTCTCCATCTTCCTGCAGGCGCTCTTCCTGGTCAGCGGGCTGGCTGCCATTGCCCTATCCCACGACTATTTGAAGCGCATGCACATCGACCGCAGCGAGTTCTACATCCTGCTGATGTACTCGATCTCCGGCATGATGCTGATGTCGATGGCGGCCGACCTGATCGTGGTTTTCCTGGCGCTTGAGCTGCTTTCCATCCCGCTGTATGTCCTGGCGGGTTTTGCCCGGCCGCGGGTGGCCTCCGAAGAGGCGGCCTTGAAGTACTTCTTATTAGGGGCGTACGCGGGTGGGTTTGTGGTGTACGGTGTGGCACTGGTCTTCGGCGCTACCGGCAGCACCGGCCTGGCAGACATCGTGAGCGCCATCCAGGCCGGCACGGCCAACCTGAACCTGCTGGCGATCGGAGCGGCGCTGATCCTGGTCGGCCTGGGGTTTAAGGTGGCAGCGGTGCCCTTCCATATGTGGACGCCCGACGTCTACGAAGGCTCGCCCAGTCCGGTGACTGCTTTCATGTCGGTGGGCGCCAAGGCGGGTGGTTTCGCGGCCCTGCTGAGGGTCTTCGTGATCGCTTTCCCGGTCCTGGCCCTCGACATGACGCCCATCTTGTGGGTGTTAGCAGCCCTGACGATGATCCTGGGGAATTTCGTCGCCATCGCGCAGCGCAATATCAAGCGCCTGCTGGCGTATTCGAGCATCGCCCACGCCGGCTACATCTTGATGGCAATCGTGCCTTACGGTCAGAGGGATGTTTCCCCGGATGCGGTGGCGTCGTCCCTGGTCTACCTGGTGGCTTACGCCCTGACCAGCTTCGGAGCATGGGCAGTTGTGATCGCGCTGGAGAAGGCAGAAGGAGGCGGCCTGGAGCTGGAAGACTACGCCGGGCTGGCGCGCCGCTACCCGCTGCTGGCGGCTGCGATGGCGGTTTTCATGCTCTCGTTCACGGGTGTACCTCCTACACTGGGCTTCGTCGGCAAGTTCTATTTGTTCCGCACGGTGATCGATGGCGGATTTATCGGGCTGGCGATCATCGGTGTGCTCACCTCGCTGGTCTCGGCATACTACTACCTGCGGGTGGTGGTGTTCATGTATATGCGCGAAGGCGAGCCGCAGGTCACCAGCGCCGCGTGGGTCAACCTGACCGCCGGCGTTGCCGCGCTAGCAACCGTGGTGCTGAGCATCTTCGCCACCCCGCTCTTTACCTGGGCCTCACAGGCCGTATTGCAGTTGTTCTGAGCAATTGAGAGTTGATCTGAATCAACAGACCGGCTCGACGCCGGTCTGTTGATTCAGATGCATTACAATACTAGCCGCCCATAGGTGTTTAGGCCATTGGCTGACCGGGCTGTTCCGGACCAATGCGGTAAGGCCGCATCATCTCGTTGTCTTCGTGCTCGACAATGTGGCAGTGCCAGACGAACTGGCCAGGGGAACCGAACTGGGCGCGTACGCGCGTGACCTGGCCTGGATAGGCGATGACCGTGTCCTTGAAGCCAGTCTCCCAGGGCTCAGCGAGGGTGATATTACCATCCAGTTGAATAGGTTGCAGGACATCTTCATTTTCGTCCAGCACCAACCCTTCACGATTAACCACTTCGAACACTACCTCATGGACGTGCATCGGGTGGGCGTCGCCAGTCGTGTTGTAGAACTCCCACATTTCCGTAGCGCCCACCGCCGGGTTCTCAGTGACCGGATCCATCCACAGGGCCTCTACCGCGCTGCCGCCGACCACATTGCCAAGAAGCGCTTCGACCGGACCGTCCACCATCATGCCATTCGCGTCGAATCCCATGCCCATCTTCTCGATGAGCGCCAGTGGGCGAGTGACAGTCTCAGGGGGCAGCGGTACGACGGGCGGGAGGGTCAGGAACATCGGAGGCGTGGTTGGATCGGGAGCCAGCGCCGGCACAACGTTGAACTGCATGATTTGCCCGGTGCTCGCCGGGTCGGAGACCGGGAAATCCACGCCCGGAACGCCCCCGCCGAAGGGCTCGTCTGGGCCGACGTTGCCGAGCACATAGTTGCCTACCGGTACATTGGTGAAGTCCACGATCACGTCGGCGCGCTCTGCCAGGCCCATCAAAAGCTGGTTGCCAAGGGCAGTGATGTTCACCGGTGCAGTCAAGAAACCGCCCTCGTTGCCGATCTGCCACACATCTACACCAGGGATGCCGCTGAAGTCCAGGATCAGGAAGCGCGACTGGCAGCCGTTTAGGAAGCGGAAGCGGTAGCGGCGCTGCTCGATCGTCTGGAACGGCCAGGTGTTGCCATTAACCATGATCATATTGCCGAAGAACTCGGGGTTCCAGATCGGGGAGAACTCACCCTCTGGAATTAACGGGCGGTCGATGGTATCGAAGAACTCGCGCGTATTTGGGTAGAACAGCGAGCCATCCGCGTTAAAAGCGCGGTCTTGGATTGCGATGGGGATCTCATAGTAGGTCTTGTTGGGCGGGAACTGGTCATTTTCTTTCGGAGCAGGCCCAGGCAGCACGGCCGGCGTACCAAATCGGGCATCGAGCACTGCGGTATCACCTTCCGGTCCGCCGCGGACAAGGTAGAAACCAGCCGGACCGGCGTACACGTTCAGGCGCGTCATACCCAGGGCATGGTCGTGGTACCAGATCGTCGAGGCGCGGTTCACGTTTGGATATTGGAAGGTGGCGAAGCCGGGCCCCCACGTGACGCCATAGGCGGCTGCAGCCTTGCCCGCGAAGAAGTTGTACCAGGTGCCTTCCGTGGCGTAACCTGGCGGGATATTCGCCGCGGCGGGCAGGTACCAGGCCTCGGCGTAGCCGTCGCTGTCGTCGCCTACTCCAATTGCACCGTGAACATGGGTGACAATCGGCACAGGGCCAGTATAGGAGCCGGGTGTGCTGGTGAAGGTCGGGCGTGAATCCTTCACCCCCATGCCATATGCCGGGTCACTCCCCTGGGGAGGGTTGGCCCAGTGCAGCGTCGGGTCCACCGGCAGCAGGTGCGGCAGGAAAGGCGAGGTTGGATCGAGCGGATCTTCCCGCAGCTCGTTGATCCATTTCACCCGTACCGGCCGGTTCCAATTTGCCTCGATGGTCAGCGAAGGCGCATTGTGCAGCAGGAGGCCTCTTTTGCTTGCCGCAGCCACCGCGCCATAGCCCCACACCGTTGTCGCCGGCATTCCCGCCGGAAGGATCTGCTCGGCGAACTGGCGCATCGAAATTTCGTAATAGTCGATATTCTTGCCGCCCTTCTGCTTGATCGTGCCTGCCTTGGGCATCACGGGAGGGATGAGCAAGGGTGTTGCATACTTCGTGACAGCGAGTGGGTCTAGTGTGCCGCCCGGTATTTGGGCGTACACCCGCCTCAGCTTGCCGCCGAACCTGGTTGTTAGATATAATCCGGCGCCAAAAGCAGCACCCAGTTTAAGAAATCCACGCCTGCTTACCATGAATATTTCTTCCTTTCGTTGAAGAGGTTCATATCACTGCTACGGATTCAATCGCTGAAAAATGCCAATCCACCTGCCAACGCTATTCCTGCTGCATGAATAAGGTAATAGGAATGATCACATCCTCTTTTCTGCCCCTAATCCTGATTAAATTGATGTCCTACAGGAGAAATACAAAAACCGGCCATATAGGGTCGGTTTCGCCATTGGCTCCCCAGCAGGCTGGCTTCTATAAGCTCAGCGACCACTTGCGCTGCTGGATCAGCGCCTCCCCTATTTATACGATATACTTCATGTAATAGATATTAATTATCTTAATATAGTATACCAAATAAACACACTCAGTGTCGTGTGTCTTTCGTCACTTCGCTATATGATTAAAGTAATGTTAAGGCTTTTTGGTATTAACCGGCTGGCTGCCCGCGCAGATCTACCAATTTTGAATACCGGGCACCCTGCCGCGATTGTTCTGGATGCTCTTCTTCAGGGGAATCGTCCCTGTTCTTCAGCCTTACCGTAGAGCTTGCGGTGCACCGCGCTCAGAGCGCGCACCTGCTGGGCGGCATGGTAGGAGGAGCGCACCAGCGGGCCGCTCTCGACCCAGCGGAAGCCGATCCCCAGCCCGTACTCTTTCAGCTCGGCAAACTCATCTGGCGTATAGTAGCGCTGGATGGGCAGGTGTTTCTTGCTCGGCTGCAGGTACTGCCCCAGGGTCAGGATGTCCACCCCCCAGCTGCGCTGGTCGCGCATCACTTCCATCACTTCCTCGATCGTCTCTCCCAGCCCGACCATGATGCCGGATTTGGTCAACACCTCGGCGTCGAGCTTCTTGGCGTTCGAGAGGGTTGCCGCGGCCCACTCGTAGCGATCCTGCGGCTGCACCTGCTTGAACAGGCGCGGCACGGTCTCCACATTGTGGTTGAGGATTTCCGGACGGGCATCCATGACGATCTTCAAGGCTTCCAGGCTGCCCTTGAAATCGGGGATCAGGACCTCGATCGAGCAGCCCGGGTGCAGGCTGCGGATGCGCCGGATGACCATAGCGAAGATCGGCGCGCCGCCGTCGTTGCGGTCGTCGCGATTGACGCTGGTGATCACGGCATGCTGTAGATCCATCGCCCTGACCGCCTGGGCGATGCGCTCCGGCTCCAGCCAGTCCAGCGGATCGGGCTGTCCGCGTTTGATGTCGCAGAAGCCGCACGAGCGCGTGCACACATCACCCATCATCAAGAAAGTCGCCGTGCCGGATCCCCAGCACTCGCCCATGTTGGGGCACATGGCTTCCTCGCACACCGTGTGCAGCGATTTGCTGCGCATCAGGCTCTGCAGCCACTGGTAAGTTTCCCCGCTCGGGGCGCGCACCTTGATCCATTCCGGGCGGCGGCGCGGGGTGGTGTCGATCTCTTCAGGCTTGATGCGGTCGCGGGTGGGCGTAAACGGCATAGGGTTTCCTTCTAAACTGGTGCTTTGCCAAAGCTCAATACACTGGCCTTCGGACATCTTTTATAAATGACCGTCATTGCGAGCCGCAAGTGCTCTTCTTGCGGCGTGGCAATCTCCGCCATTGAAAGATTGCTTCCCAAAAACCGCTCGCAATGACCGCCTGGAAAGACATTGTCCGAACTATTGTCTCAAATTCAGTCCATACAGCATTTGCCCTGATATTTTACCCTGGTTGGCAACCCTGGTGAATAAGCATTCCCTAAGGATAGTGAAGAATCTCGTGGGCTCATCATGCTCCGTTGTGCGGAAGGCTATCGCAGAGCCACTCTCTACCAGCTAGAGATTGTATCCAAAAGCGATTCTGCGGCTATAATACAACCGGTTTATATCCATATATACAAAAACCCAAAGGGCTGCCGCCATGAAGCAATCCATACGCCTGCTCATGCTGATTACCACCTTGATCGCCTTGCTGGCTGCCTGCGCATCGCCAACCCAGACTCCGACCGGAGATGGCACTCCAGAAGCCATCTATACCGCCGCCGCACAGACGGTTATGGCCCAGCTCACCCTGGAGGCGGGCGAGGCTGCCGTAGCCCGGCTGACCCAGATCGCACTGCAGCCGACCAATACACCCCTGCCGCCCACGCCGGTCTTCCCTACGGCGAATTTCACTCTGACCGCCCCACCAGCGCCCACGGCAACCCAGGCTCCACCGGTCCGCTGCGACTGGGTCGAGCTGGTCGGCGACGTCACTTCGACGGCTGGCGTGACCTTTACACCCGGATCGGTCTTCACCAAGGTCTGGCGGGTGCGCAACATCGGCTCCTGCGAGTGGACGCTCAACTATGCCCTGGTCTTAACCGCCGGCAGCGCCATGAACGCGCCGGCTGAGGTATTCCTGCCGGTCAATGTCCGCCCGGGAGAGACGGTTGACCTGTTTGTCACCCTCACCGCCCCTCCCACCCCGGGCGTTTATCGCGGCGATTGGCTGTTGCGCAATCCGTCTGGTGGTTTTTTCGGGACCGGTGCGAATGCGCTGCAGCCGCTGACGGTCCAGTTGCAGGTGGCGCAGGGGACGATTGCTGCCCGCGGGTCGTTCGATTTTGTAGCGCGTGCCTGCGAAGCCATATGGCGCAGCGCAACCGCCGCGCTGGGCTGTCCTGGCTCGGTCAACGATTCCAACGGCTCGGTAGTTGCGCTGGAATCTCCCTACCTTGAATCTCGCCTGGAGGATGAGCCTGCCCTGTGGCTGCGTCCCAACAGCAGCGCCTCGGGCGTGATCTCGGGGATTTACCCGGTGTACGTGGTGCGCTCCGGTGACCGCTTCCGCGCCGAGGTCGGCTGCATGCGCGGCAGCCCCAACTGCGACCTGGTCTTCTCCCTGAACTACCGGCTCACGAACGGCGGCACCTACAATCTCGGCACATGGCGCGAAGTGTACGATGGACGCACCTCCAGCATCGATATCGACCTGTCTGCCCTGGCAGGCGAAACACTGCAGTTTATCCTGGGAGTGGAGAACCGCGGTAGCACAAATGACGCCAACGGATTCTGGTTCGTCCCGCATATCCTCAGCGGTGCGCCGCAGACCAACGTGGTCCTGCGCTGGAACCAGCAGGGCGGGGAAGATGATATCTGCCGGGAGCTGACGATTATCCAGATGGGTCGTTCAAGCGCCACCGCGCGCGCCCGCTCCTGCAGGGATGCCGGACGCGACCTGGGCAGCAGCGGCCTGACATCGGAAGAGCTGGATCAGCTGCTGGTCTGGCAAGGGCAGCTGGATTCCTTCGACGCCGAGCTGTTCGACGCGGAAGGCAGCGAACCGATAACCGCCTTTCTTACCTTCACGGGTAACGGCGCCGGCGAGGCCACCAACGTACACATCACCGCCATCTCCAACTTTGCCGAGCGCCTGTTCAGGCGCGTCTCTCGCTGAGACCGGAGACGGGTCTGCTTTCCTGGGCGCTCTGCCGTCAGCCGGGCAGACACGAGGGACTAATAATCTATTAATCTAAAAGCGCTTGACAGATCGCAAGCTGCGCCTATAATTATTACTAACTTTCTCATAAAAATCTTTTTTGGAGTATTTATCCCATGACAACTTGCATGTGTCTGAGGCGGGGCCAGTAACCATCGCCTCGTCACAGAACACAGAGTGAAGCAGCAGCCCTGCTTCATCCGCCAACAGACTGGCGAGAGGTGGTTGCGACCCCGCATACGAAAGTGTTTTCGTGTGGTGTGAGTCCGCCACCTTTTTTGGTGTCTGTTGGCTATTTTTATTAATTATGGAGCAATGCCCATGGCAGACCAGATCGTTAAAACCCAAGAGACTTTAGCCCACAGCCTGGTGGTGGCACCCCCGGCGCCCTGCGGCCTGGAGCATACCGTGGGCAATACCCCGATGCTGGTGCTGCGCCGCGTGGTAGCCGGCCTGCCGAACACCGTTAAGTTGTACGCCAAGGCCGAATGGTTCAATCCCGGCGGCTCGATCAAGGACCGCCCGGCGTTCAACATCCTGCGCACCGCCCTGGCGAGCTGCGATCTGGTGCCGGGCAAGCGCCTGCTGGATTCGACCTCCGGCAACATGGGCATCGCCTACACGACCTTCGGCGCCGCCATGGATGTGCCAGTCACGCTGGTGATGCCCGCCAATGCCAGCGCCGAGCGCATTGCCATCCTGCGCGCCCTGGGGGCAGAGCTGGTGCTGACCGACCCACTGGAAGGCTCAGACGGCGCCATCCGCGTGGCACGCAAGATGGCAGCCGAACGCCCGGACCTGTACTTCTATGCCAACCAATATGACAACCCGGCCAACTGGCAGGCGCACTCCTAAACCACCGGCCCGGAGATCCTGCAGCAAACCG
>CAZGIX010000041.1:0-29309 GCA_964525785.1 uncultured Anaerolineaceae bacterium | reverse complement strand
AAACTCCTCTCTGCCTGCCAATATACACCAAATTTCATATTCTGTCTGCAAAGTGTAGGGAAAATCCCCAAGTCAGACTGAGCGAATCCTGTTGGTCGCTTTGGGAATGCCATTCTGCACGCGACGCCAGGCTCCTTTATGAAAGACTTCGTATTCGCGAAAACAACATGGAATGCCCTGCGCCTTCCAGGGATCTGGATGATCCATTATCTGAAAATGTAAGTGAGGAGCTGTCGAATTGCCGGAATGTCCCACGTTTGCTAATTGCTGACCAGCAACGACTTATTCTCCCGGATGAACTAAGATTGAACCGGTTTGAGCATGGGCATAGACAGCGTATCCTTCGTCGGTTTCGATGATGATGAAGTTGCCAGATAGTACTCGGAGATCTTCAGTTTGTCTCGAGCTAAATGTCCGGGCGTTCTTGAGTCGTATGGAGAAATCCCTGACAATGTGAACAGGGTTTCGCTCAGGCCAGCCATCATCAGCTCGAACTACAATCCCGTCCGTTGCAGAGAAGATGGGCCGACCCCAACCATAATAATCCTGCAGACGAACGCCGAGGATTAGGTAATGAAGCAGACCAGGCCGGTAGAAACGCAACCTGCGACTTCCTGGATCGATACCGACGAAATCGTAGGCGTATCTCTCGCCAAATAAGTCTGATCCGTGGCTTGGAACTTTCGTTCCGGGAGTGTTGGGGGTGATCCATTCGCCTCTTAGAGGGAAGTCAACAACAACAGGAGCAAGCATAAGAAAATCAGTTTGACTTATAAGGAGGTTCGAGAATCAGGCCCACATCATCGGCTGGCTGGCATCGGTGAGCGTGGCAGACAGGTCGTCTCCGTTGGAAATCCGACACACCGGCACCCGCATGATCCTCAAGGTGTTCTCTACGCGCTCTACGCCAGATGACCCACCAAAGCTGGCGGCATCCAGCAAGACAGCCACCGGGCGCATCCCGCGCCGGGAAAGCAGCTCAGCAGACAGGATGAGACCGTCGCTGGTATCCGGGGTGATCAGCACAACCGTGCTGCCGCGCGGCAGTGCCTGGATCTCTGCCTGAACCAGTGATTCCAGAGACAACCGTCCATCGGCTTTCAGCAGCGCCAGCGTTTCCAGGATTTTCCCGAGCTGGCGTCCGCCCCGCTCCGCAGGCAGAACGCGCAGGTTCTGCCCGGCGCTGACCAGCCCAACCACACGGCCGCGCTGAAGGTAGTAACGCGCCAGCGAGGCGGCGATGCTGACAGTGTACTCCTCTGTAGAGGGGGGCAGAGGAATTTTCACGGTGGCGCGCCACATTTCGCGCTCATCCAGCCTGAGCTCCGGGCGGGGCAGCTCCGCATGTACCAGCCGGTAGGCATCAACGAAGATCCACACCTCCGCCATCGGATCCAACTCGAACTCTTTGACCATAAAACGGTTACGCCGGGCAGTGCTGACCCAATGGATGCGGTTGAGCGGATCGCCAGGCTGGTACTCACGCACGCCAGAGGCGTTAGCAGTGATCTGCTGGGTGCGGCGTCGTAAGGCTTCGCCTCCGGAGAGCCAGCCCATCGGGCTGGGAAATGCCTGCACATCCACCATCATCGGGTAGACCAGCAGAGAATCCTGTGCAGGGTATGAGCGGCTGACGGGGAAGAGACCGAACAGGTCACCGGAAGCCAGGACGGTTTCACCCAGGGGAAAAACACCCCGCTGCATAAGGCGGGTGCGCACCAGGTACGAGCGCCTTTCATGCGGGGCGATCAGGCTGAGCACCTGCGAGCCGCGCGAGCCAGGCAGGGTAGAGTGGTCGCGCACCTCCAGCCACAGGCGGGGCAGACGGCTTGTGTTCTGGACCTCGTAGCGCTCTTCGAATATTTGACCTACCTGAGAGCGCAGCGAACGAGCTGTGCGGCTCAGTCCGACCCCGCGCAGCGCCAGCCGGGAGAGCAGCCAGCTGCCAGCATAGAGAAATGCCCACAGGTACGCCAGCCGGTAGTAAAAGACCGCTCCGGTGATGATACCGCCGAGCAGGCTGGCAACCAGTAGCAACAGCACCACACGCTGACCGGAGGTCACGCCTGGCGCTCTCCTGTCAGGTCCCCGCCAGGCACCGGCACGCTGTTCAGAATTTCCATGACGATCTCATCCGCATCCAGGTCGCGCAGGCGGGCAGCCGGGCCCAGGATCATCCGGTGGGCAAAAGTGGATACAACGAGAGCTTTGACGTCATCGGGCAGCACATAGTCGCGACTGTTGAGAGCGGCGCGCGCCTGACTGGTACGGTAGAGGGCCAGGCTGCCGCGTGGGCTGGCGCCGAGGTAGACTTCCGGATGCTCGCGCGTCTGGCGTGCCAGGCTGACGATATAGCGTTTGACGGAGGGCGCAATATAGACTCCCTTGACAGCTTCCTGCATCTCGGACAGCTCTTCCACCGAGACCATCTGCCCCAATTCTTCCAGTGGGTGGCGGTACTGCTGGCGGTCCAGGATCTCAACTTCATCTTCCAGGTGCGGGTAGCCCAAACGCACCCGCATCAGGAAGCGGTCGAGCTGGGCCTCGGGCAGCGGAAACGTGCCCTCATATTCGATCGGATTCTGTGTCGCCAGGACCATAAACGGGCGCGGCAGGTTATGGGTCACGCCATCAACGGTGATCTGGCGCTCTTCCATGGCTTCAAGCAGGGCAGCCTGGGTTTTTGGAGTGGCGCGGTTGATCTCATCCGAGAGCACAACCTGGGCCATGATTGGACCAGGCCTGAACTCGAACTCACGCGAGACCTGGTTGAAAATCGACACCCCGGTAACATCGCTGGGGAGCATATCCGGGGTGAACTGGATGCGGCTGAAGCTGCACCCCAGCGAACGTGACAGACTGCGCGCCAATACCGTTTTCCCGATCCCAGGTACATCTTCTATTAACAAGTGACCCTGGCACAATAAACAGGTCAGCGCCAGCTCCACCGTTTCACGCTTTCCGACAATGACCTTTTCGATGTTCTCGATCACACGCTCGCCGAAGGCCTGGACGTTTTTCATACTGTTCTCCAAATGAGGGAATGACCGGTTGAGAGCCAACTTTCAGTCGCATGACGACCCCCGCCAAATAGATGGGTACGGCTCTGAACAACCTATGATAAATACGCTTGGCAGGAGACTTTAGATTAAATCTCGCTGCTCTTCAACAAAAACACATTTAGCACCAGCCACAGCCAGCTGTACATCAGCACTCTGCGCTGTCCGTAGCGAGCGGCACACAGTAGAACAGCCAGGACTAAACCGCACAGGATGCGCAGTACGCCGCCCGTCTCCCGAAAAGTAGAAAAAGGCATGGCGGCGATCAGCAGGGCATTGCTGAGCAAAGCCAATACTACCACATTAATTTCCCCCAGCAGGATTTTTTTCAGCGAGAACCATGCCCCCCACAGTGAGGGCAGAATTGCTGCCGGGCCAAAGACCACCAGCATCGACAGCATATAGGCAGTGCTGTAAGCGCCTATGCGCCACAAACCCATATATGGGATGATTTCAAAGGCGGTTGCCATCGCTCCACCGCTGCCCAGGCCTGGCTGGCCAAAGACAAGCCACAGCCAGCCCTGGAACAGCAGGTAAGGGAACACAGATACTGCCAGCATGCCTGCCAGATGGCGCCAGCGATGATGAAGGAAGAGCTCCAGAACCGCCGCAAGCACGAAGGCCAGCGTGACCTCTTTGGCAAACAAAGCCAGCCCATACATCAGCCAGCTCAGCCGGGGACGGCCGCGCTCTCCTGCCAGGATCGCGCCGGCAACCAGGGCGAAGGCAAGCGGCTCAGGCAGATCCAGGCGCAGCGCCAGCCCGAAACCGGCGAACAGACCGTAAACTAGAGCGTACCAGCGGCTGACTCCCCAGCCTGTAAGCAGCTCTGCTACCACCCAGGTGCCCGCAGCCTGGCTCAATATCCCCAGGATGCCCAGCATCCAGGGGATGGCCGCCGAGCTGCCTAAGGAGACGAGGCGCGCCAGCAGGGGCAGCAGGATGCGCTGGTAGCGGTAAGCAGGCACATCCAGGTGCGAGGCAACGTGCTGCGGGCGCGGTTCAACAGCGATATAGTATACAAACTGCCCATCGTAGCCCTGACTGCCGGTGGGATCGCCATCCCGGTAGCGGGTGCCCAGGCGCGCCAGCGCCAGCGGATCCCAGCCATTAGCGGCGATGACGATCACGACCAGGCCAAGCATCGCCAGTAAGGTCAGCAGCGTGGGCTGCCAGCTGTGGTTGGATCGCAACGCCGGTCTCACGGAATATCCGCCAGGAGGAGACCCCATCATACGGCTCTCCGGCGGCGCGCCTGCACGATCAGAAATGCCAACACGATCAGCGCTCCCAGGCTGATGTACACTCCATAGAGAAAGGCGCGCGGACGGTAAGAGAAAACTACCTCATTCTCACCTGCCTCAAGTCGTACAGCCCTGAATAGATAATCGGCGCGGTAGATGGGATGCTCGACCCCATTCACGAAAGCCTGCCAGCCCGGATACCAGGTGTCCGAGAGCAGGAGCCACCCCGGCGCGCTGGCATCGACCAGATACTCCAGGTGCCCAGGTGTTTCTTCCAGCAAAGTCACCTGCCCGGACAGCGCGGTTTCGCCACACACAGGGAATATCTCACCTGCTCCCGTCTCGAGCAACACCGCCGAGGCTGCATCGATCTCTGCGGACAGCAATCCCTGGAGTGCGTCCGTCTCCGTTGCTGCCGGCATGGCGCAAGCGATCCAGCGTGCTCGTGCCCCCCGGTCAGCCGGCAGGAGGTCGAAGCCTACCCCACCTGGCGCAGCCGGGTCAATACGCTGCACCATCCCTGCACCGCTGAGATCCAGCAGCTCATCCAGCACGTCGCCCTGCGCATCTCCCAGGGTTTCCATCCAGCGAGCGTAGCGTTCAGGCACCAGCGGGTCGAAATTGCTCATCGAAGACACCCGGTCGAGCATGTTCAGGTTGGGTATCAGGGCGGCACGCATCATGAACGGATCAACACCGCTCTCGAATGCATCGAAGCGCAGGAAGCGCTCGTATTTCAGAGTGTATTCGTCATCTGTGGACAGATAGATGCGCCTGCCATTCAGCACCTGGCGCAGGGACGCAGCGCCTTGTACAGGCTGGTTGTAGAAGCCGGTATCCACACCTGGGTTAAGCCCCCAACCGGCGACTGCCAGGTCAAGGGCTACAAAAAGGGCAGCCGCCCAGTGCCACGGAGTAACTGCGGAGAGAATGCTGCCAGCGCTTTCCTCTCCAACTACCTCAACCTTCGGCGCCAGCAGGCTCAATATCCCGGCACCCAAACCCCAAAGTCCCGCCAGGGCGGTAGCACGTATGAAAGTCGGGCTGACATCGCCCATCAGCGTCCAGGCCAGGCCGGCTCCAATTGAGACCGCAGCCGCCCCGGCGGTAGCCAGGCGCGTCCAGTACAGAGCGCGCCGAGTCGGGCGGCGCCAGGATGCGGCGCCAAAAGCCGCCAACAGCGACAATGCGAAGACCATCCACAGGGTAATGCGCGTCGGAGCCTGGAACATGTCAAAAGTAGGCAGGTAGTGGTACAACCAGGGGAACACGGGTGTATTTTTACCCAGCGCCAGGATAAAAGCCACCAGCATCAGGACCAGCAGGAAAGGAATGGCCTCATACCTGGGCAGCTGACGATTCCCATCGCCGGATGCCGCGTGGGGGAATGGTTTGCGGCGCAGGTGCGAGATCAACCAGCCGAGGGCGGCACCCAGGGCCAGTATCAGCGGCAGCAGGCCGATATACAGGGCATCTTCCCAGAAATTGGCATACCCCCAATAATCACCGCTCACCGGGCTGCCAAACAGACCCGGAGCCAGCAGGGTGAGCAGCCGCCAGGGCCAGAACGAATAGGTCATGGCGACCTCATAATCCACTGCTCCCGCGCGCTGGGACTGCCCCAGGTACTCCAGGGTGGGCAAGAGCTGCACCGCCGCCAGACCAGCAGCCAACAGATACCCTGCTCCCAACACCAGCCAGGCATGCAGCACTTGCACCAGGCGCAGGCGACCCCCTACCCGGCTGCCAGCGGGTAATTCTCCTGGACCGGCATCCACCCAGGCCCAGTAGCCGCTCCAGAAGGTGACCAGCAATACGGTGTACCAGACCGTCTGCGCGTGCCCTGCCAGGAGTGAGAGCCCGGCGAGCAGGGACAGCCTTACCAACAAAGCTGCAGGCTGCCGGTCGCCCCGCAGGCGCGGGGAAGCCAGCGCGCCGGCTGTATCCAAAATCCACGGCAGCCAGGCCAGAGTTGCGTTGATGCTTAAGAAGCCCGCCCTCGCCACTTGATAAGCGCCGAGCCCGTAGGCCAGCGCTGCCAGCGATTGAGAAAGTGATCCAAGACCCAGCCGCCGGGCGAGGCGCGCCATGCCGATGCCCGACAATATCCAGTGGAATGCTACCAGCAGCATCTGCCCCCAGGCGTGCCACTCGATGCCTCCGAGCGTCGACAGGATAAACAGCAGCCAGGTTGGCGGGTAGAGCAGGGCGGTCTGGTAATTGGCAAGCAGGGGGGCACCCATACCCACCCAGGGATTCCACAATGGGACCTGTCCAGCCCGGAGGGTCTCGAAAGCCAGCTCGCGCCAGGGGACGAACTGCAGTGCCGGCGTTCCCCAATACAGGGCTTGCCCGCTGAACACCAGCGACGCAGCCAGCACCAACGCAGCCAAAGTAACCGGCATGCAAGGCAGGCAACGCATCAGCAGCTTATGCGTCTGTATGCGGCTGCTCATCAGCATCTACACCAATACCCAGGGGGTTGACAGGCAGCTGGATGACAAACGTGCTGCCCTGGTCCAGGCGGCTCTCCACCCAAATCTTTCCGCCATGAGCCTCGACCGCCAGCTTGCAGTAGTGCAGTCCCAGGCCGGTGCCTGCCCGCCGGCCTCCGGGTGAATCCAGCTGGTGAAACTTTTCAAAGAGCACTTTCTGCTTATCGGGCGGGATGCCGGGGCCGTTATCGCTGACCCCGATCCAGACCATCGGCCTGGGGTGGTAGAGACCTCTGCCAGCCCACAAGTCGACGCGCCCGCCGTTGGGGGTGAATTTCACGGCATTATCCAGTAAGTTGGTCAGCACCCGACCGATGAGACTGGCATCCAGATAAACCTGCGGCAGGTCCTTCGGGACTGAGACAACGATCGATATGCCCGCCTGGTTGGCAAGCGGGGTGATCTGTCCGACAGCTTCATCGAGCAGGCCTGGCAGATCATGCCAGCCCGGTGCAAGCGGCAGACTGCCGCTCTCCAGGCGTGCAATATCCAGTATATCGGCAACCAGGCTCAGCAACCGCTGCACCGCGCGCTCAGAGAAATTCACCAGCTTGAGCACCCCATCCAGCCCCCCTTTCGCCACATAATCCGGGATGGTCGACAGGCTGCTCTGCACAACCGCCAACGGGGAGCGCAGATCATGGACCAGCATGTGCATCATATCATCGCGCAGCTCCTGGAGCTGAACTTCCTCCGTCAGGTCGCGGAAGACCAACAGCCACCCAGTGACGACACCCTGGCGGTCGTGTACAGCCGCCAGGGTGCGCTCCATCTGGACCTCCGTATCACCCGGCAGATTTATCGTGGTCTTCTTCAGTTCGGCGCCCTGCTTGAGCAGCGCCTGGCAGTCAGCGACCAGCTGGTCAGCAGAGTAGGCAATGCCCTGGAGAAACTGCGTCATCTGCGGTGCCTGAGTGCCTACCAGCGATGTGCGGATGATCTCATTTGCCGGTACGCCCACAAAATCTGCCAGGGCGCGGTTGACCGCTGCCACGCGGTAGTCAAGATCCAGCAGCAGCACCCCTTCACCCACGGTGCGCAAGATCGAATCCAGCTCCTGCACGCGCCGGGCGAGCGCCTCGTCGGTGCGGGCATACAGGCGGGCATTCTGGATCGCCAGTGAAGCCTGGGCAGCGATAGCGGTCAGCACCGCCTCATGGCTGGCATCGTACAGGTTGAAGGTAGAATGCGACTGCACCGAGATCACGCCCAGGAAGTCGTCGCCTGCGGGGATGGGCACCCCCAGCCAGGACGTTACCGGGCGCTGCGAGAGGCTCATGCCGAATGTGCGCCGCAGCACGTCGGTCTTCTCCCGCCCTGCCTGGAGAGAGCGGGCGCGCATCAGGTGCTCCGCCAGGCCACGCCCCCCACGCTGGGAAGGCCAGTGCACCACATCCCCATTCTCGACGACCAGGGGAAAGACCACCTCGTCGTTCTCGGAATCGTAGAGAGCAACGTAGAATGTCTCGGCGGGCATGATGCGGATCACTTGCTGGTAAACTGCAAACAGCACCGCACTCAGATCCAGGCTGGAGGAGAGCGCCTGTCCGACGGCCTGCAGACCGTGCATCTCACCCACCTGGCGCTCAAGCCGCAGCCGAGAAACAGCAAGGTTGCGCATCACCAGGGCGGCTGCCACAATCGCCGACCCGAACAGCAGGAAAGCTCCCCACCCCAGGATATTGAACGTCAGGGCAACCAGCGGCGCAAAAACCAGCGGCACCCCTTCGTACAGGAAGATGCGCGGCAGCAGCTGAATAAAGCGGTTCAAGCGTGAAGCCTCGCGAATATTCAGGAACAGCCCGGCCATCACGTAGCTCATTGCCAGATAGGTCAGCGCCAGGGCCGCATAGGGCAGAACTGAGCGCAGATCCAGTGAGACGAACGGCAGCGTTCCACCGATGATCAGATAAATTACGCCGCCGGCCAGGATACTGAGCGTCTGCAGGGTGGCGTCAGCCGCAGTAACTGCCAAGGCATCCATACGAGAGCCTGCGGCGGGAAATCCTAACTGCCCGGCGTATTTGTAGCGGATATACCCATAGATGAAGGCGCCGCAGAACGCCAGCCAACCCGCGGGTGTCAAACCGAGCACCAGGAAAGCCGCGGCTGTGGTCATCGGCAGCAGGGATACCACCCCACTGGAAAGGGGGGCACCAAAGGCGGCGTTAAAGACGATCAAGAATTCGAACATCAGGGCGACGAGGATAGCTGCACTCGAACCCGGCATCGCCAGGGTGAGCCGGGCGAGTGTCACCAAAACCAGCAAAGACATCAGGACAGGAAGCAGGTTGCGCAGTCTGGTTCTATTCATCGCCGAATGGTTGATTCTGAGCTGCAGGCAGCCCGGCTTTCATAGTCTGATCGTCGGAGTGCATCATTCTAACGTCCGGTAAAGAACATAAGAGCCGCTTTGGAAGATATTCTCCAGGTAAGGCTGCTGAGATGGGTCCCACGCTCCCAAAGCGCGCTCGGGCGGTCCATACAGCAGGAACGCGACCTGGTGTTTTGAAAGAAAAGCTCGCCGATCGGCTTCCGAAGTTTCAGGCTGGAAGAAACGCATCACCTGTGGGCGCAGATTGGCGAGATCGGCGCTCTCCGGCCCGTGACCGATCAGCACACGCACTGGGACCCAAGCCGGCAAGGCATTGCCGCTCTCGTAGCTGGCCAGCACGACCATGCCGGGTGAGGCATTCCTGGCAATATATTCAAAGACAGCGGCTTCATCCGCTGGGCGGAAGAGCGGGTAGGCGGGCCTGGCAGCGGATAGCAAACCGCCAGCCAGGAGCAGGATCGTCGAAGGGAAGAGCAGCAGCGTGGCAGCCTGGAATGTTCGCCAGCTCACTCCGCGCTGCCCTTCACGCTGCACGGCATACATCGAGATGATGATCAGCGCTACCCACACCCCTTCCACCAGGCGGCGTTGCAGATTCACCGGGGCGTAAGCCAAAAATGGAGACGCCAGCACCCAGGCCAGCGGCAGCCACCCGGCTTGCGGCATAGCGCGCAGCAAGCCCCGCGCCCCCAGCGGCAGGAAGGGTATAAGCAGCCCATAAGCCAGCAAGTAGTGCGGGAACGGCGGAGAGAGGATCAGGTTCTGCGCCGTCCAGGCTTTCAAATACGGGTCCAGACTGAACGCCAGTGCGTTATAGAGCAAAAAAGGCGCCGGGATCAACGCAGACAGCACAACAAAGCGGACCAACCTGCACCAGCCCCCCCAATCCGATGATTGCGAGCGCCTCGACTGCCAGGCTGCCTGCAGTCCTCGAGCCAGCAGGTGCAGTCCCAGCACGATGCCCATCACCAATGCCGCCAGCGGCTGGCATAGAGCTGCTAACAGCCAGCACATGCCGGTTCTGATTGCTGCACGCCAATCAGCGCGTATATCTCCCTGCTCGGCGCGCAGGTAGATCAGCAGCCCCCACAGCATGGCAGCCCGCGCCAGGGATAAATGCGGCAATCCATACAGCGCCAGGAAACCAAACGTCTCCGGGGAATAGTATTCCAGCGGCAGCGAGTCCAGCCAGCCTGTTTGTCCCAATAAAACCAAAACCCAGCCCAATCCACCCCCCAGGGCAGCCAGGACCAGCCCCCAGCGGCGTTGACGCACATCGGTGAAGTAGAAAGAAAGAAAATCGTAGGTCGCAAGCAGTACCAAGCATCCGGTGGCTATACGAAAGAGATGAAAAATAGCCACCAGCTGCTCGTGCAATCCCGGCGCTGCTGCCAGCTTGCCCAACAATATATATGGCAGGAGAGCAATCACTCCGGTTTGAGGGGCGGTGGTGTACGGGCTGCGGAACAGCCAGCTGCCCACTGAGCCGGTGAGCATTTTGGCGATATACGAGTTGCCATCCTCGACAGCGAAGACGAAGCCGGTAAAGCGCCATGCATCCCCCTGCGTGCTGAAACCCAACAGGTACGGCAGGCTGGTAAAGAACATGACCACCAGACCAAATGCCAGTACCCAGCGCCTTTCTTCAGAAATGGCGGGCAGGGCGATGTATGCGCTGCGCAGCTTCTCCCGCTGTTCAGCAATCACGGCTCACCTCCCGGCCCTCCAGGCGCGAGGCGGCGGTCAGGCGACGGTTTCAAGCTGCTGCGGGAGGAAATCAGGACCACGAGCAGACCCACGACCGCCAACCCCAACCCGAGATAGACGCTCATCGGCTTATATATGAATTCCACCACATGCGCGCCAGTCGGCAGGGTCAGCGTCCTCAGCAAACCCTCTCCTTTGTACTCTGCCCACAGCTCGCCATCGACCCAAACTTCCCAGCCCGGATAGTCGATCTCAGATAGGGTCAGCACGCCCGGTCCTTCAGCGCGCACGACCACCCGGTCCGGCGACCACTCCAGGCTCTCCACCGGTTCGTAAACATCGACCCCGGCGCCATCTGGCTGCACCCAAGCGCGCGGCCTGGCCAGCAGGTTTTCATAGACGCGCGTCCCGTCGAAGACCCGACGCAGCGCCAGCCCCTGCACATCCAGATCAAATTGGGCCAGCAAATAGCGCACGTTGAGCAGCCCGAGTAAGCCTGCATCGGGGGTGGAAGCGGCATTAGAAGTCGCTGGGACGCCGCTGATAAAAGGAGGCAAGGTCACCGAGTAGCCGCCGGCTGGCACCCCACTGGCCGAGCGCATATAATCGACATAGCGCTCCAGCTGCAACGGGTCGACGCCATCGGATAACTGCAAGCTATGTACGGCTGCGGTTTGTTGGGGCAGGCTGTAGGAGGGTGAAAATATCCGGAACAAACCTCCCTGCCCGGCAAGATAAGCAGCAGCCTCTTTGCCCTCAGCGAGCACCTGATCCGCCGGGCGCATCTCGAATAATGACAGGTTCACCCCTACCAGGTCCAGCACGCACAGCCCAAACAGTCCAGCCAGCCAAAGGGATACCGTCAGACGACCGGACAGCCTGGCAGCGATCCATACTGCGGCGAGCAGGAGGGCTGCCCCACCCCAGGCAAATCCCGGGAGCAGCGAGCGGCTCGACCAGCAGGCCAGCGCTGCCAGCAGCAGCGAAAATCCCACCATCCCTGCCAGGAGGAGCCTGCCGCCTCGCTGCACCCCGGAGCTGATCGCCACCAGCAGTCCATCCAGACCGTAAGCAGATAGAGCTGCCAGAGCGGTGCCACTTAAGAAGAGCGCCCGAGAGGGAACGCGCAGCCAGGCGAAGAGCGGCAGGCGCGCCATGAGGGGGGTTAATGGCAGGTGCTCACCCAGGGCATAGACCAGGGCAACCAGGAAGAGCCCAGTCCAGAAGGGCGCGCTGCGGGATCCCGCACCTCTAACCAGCGCCAGCATGCTCAACAGCAGCACAGCCGCGCCAGGGTAGAGCATATACTCCTGAAAGCCGCTCAGGTCCGGGTAGAGCAGCCCCAGCAGGCGCGCCGGCGGCAGGGAATAGGTCAACACGTCCGACGCACGCAGGTCAGCCCGGGTGGAGAGCCGGGTGTACTCGAAGGTGGGCAAAAGCAGTGGAGCGGCCAGAGCGGTTGCCAGCAGGGCCACGCCGCACAAGCGAGGGATTTCGCGCAGCACTGCCGGCAACCGCGTAACGGCGTGCTGACGGTTGGATGTTCCCTGGAACGACGTATAAATAGAATATGTTGCCCAGGACAGCCCGGCGAAAACTGCCCAGCGCAGGTCAGCCATACAGATCAATGCCAGCACCATCCCGGCCTTTATCAGACCGGATCGATCGTACCCGCCATCATTTTGAGCCAACTGGGTGGATCGCCGGGTTAGCAGCAGCCAGGGGGTCCAGCAAACGGCGTAAAGCAGTGTCACATGCCCGGCTCCGAAATGGGCGTACAGCTTTGGCATGGCCCCAAACGCCAGCCCCCCGAACAGCGCTGCCCGCCACGAAAACCCTTCCGCTCCTAAAAGCCGGTACATACCGGCCCCGCCCCACAGCAGGTGCAGGATGACCAGCAGGTTGAATCCCAGGGGCAGCGGCAGGAGTAAGGCCAGCCATCCTGGCGGATACCACAATCCCGAGAGCGGATTACCTGCGAATGGGTAGCCGCTCAGGATAGTCGGCGACCAGAGCGGCAGCGACCGCCACGTCAGCAGAGCCTGCCGCAGGTAGACCGCATTCGGGTAGTGGCTGATCACCAGGTCCGAAAATTCAGCCTGAGCAGATGGGTAGGGAAAACCGCTCACGCCAGGCAGCAGGACCAGGACCGGCAGGAGCAGAGGCCATAGACGGATCACTGCGTGCACTCTGCTGGTCGGACCGGCAGCGCTACTCGCCGACCCTACCAGCCTGCCTTGAGGGTTGAGGTCATTCACTGCTTCACCTGACCACATGGATCCATGCATCCCGGCTACCAACTACTTCGACCGGGAGCAGCGCAAGCACAGTGACCTGGCCTGCCTGGTAGATAGGGTGCAAGCGGGACAAGGATGGGAGCGTACCCAACGCGCGCTCTCGCGGACCGTAAAACACAAAGCCCACACCGCGCCGGTCAAGGAAAGCCAGCCTTTCTGCCGGCGCGCTCGCGCCGCCGAAAAAATCTTCCACAGCCTGCTCTTCTTCCTGTGCGTTCACCGTCTCAAATGGGTGACCATAGATCACCCGCAAACCCGTACGGGCAGGGATGAACAGGCCGATCTGAGGCGAGGCCAGTACCAGTGCATCCGGCCGGGCATTCTGGCGCAGCCATTGGAAGGCCTGCACCTCATCACGATACAGGTACAACTGCGGGTCAAGGGTCTGGGCACCATGCCGGGCAGCCAATAACACCATCAGGTTGGTCGGCAGGAGCATGATAAACAGCAGGATTGCCAGTATTCTGCAGCGGTGCTCCCTCCCGGCAGACAGCCACACCAGGCCAGGGACTGCCAGGACTGCCAGCGGGATGTAGAAACCCAGGATGAACCGGCGCTGCAAGCTGACCGGCAGGATCATCAGGAATAACGCCAGTGCCGCCCAGGCGATAGGGATGCGCCAGGACTGCCAACGGTCAAGAGCTGGGTCAAGTCGATTATTCCGGTCGCGCAGGTACCGCCAGCCGCCAATCACCGCCAGGATCAGCAGCGGCGAGAAGGACAGTAAGAGGTCCCATAGGGGCGGTGAGGGGGTCTGGTTCTGGGCATTCCAGGCGCTCAGGAGCGGATCGATGGAGGTAACCCAAACATCATACACTAATGGAGGCAGACCTGCCAGGGCGACCCAGGCGAATCGAGCTATGAAGAGGGGATTGTGCAGTAGGGTGCCGTATTTCACTCGCTCCCAAAGCACCATACCACCCAGCATACCCAGCGCGAGCACTACCGCAAAGGGAGAGGCAACCGCCAGCAGCAGCGCCAGCAGAGCCACCCACCCCTGCTGCCGTAGGCACACTGCCAGCTCATTCCATCCCTGCTGAGGCTGCCCAGCCGGTGTGGTGAGGATCCACAGCAGCAGCGCAATACTCAGGGGAAAATGCGGGTTAGCATAGGCTGACAGGAAAGGATACGCTTCTGCCACCCAGAAATCAGATGTCACGCTACCAAAGGGCAGCGCCAGCCAACCCAACCCCGAGCCGAAAGCCGCCAGCAGGGTGGCGTAATTCGCTTGAGATGATACCGGCAGCACAGACCTGCAGAAACGGTGCAGCGCAATAAGCATGGCTATAGCGGCGAGGATGCGAGCAGCATGGAACACGAGCAATAGCGAGATGCCAGTCAGCCGGGACAGGTGTCCTAAAAATATATACAGCAAGAACAAATAGGCTCCCTGGCTTTTCTCAGCCGTGTAGGGAAGGGTGTAGAGCCAATCGCCGCGCCAGCCCTGGTACATTTTTGCCAGGTAGGTGTTGCTATCCATGGGATTGAGCAGGAAACCGGCAAACACGCGCTCCTCACCGCCTGCATTTGCGGCAAGCAGATAGGGCAGTATCGTCAGCAGCAGGACAATCCCAAGTATGAGCCACAGCCCTCGCCGGTTTCGCCATGAAGTCACCCTGGTATTTTAATGCCCTCCCGGATCCCCCTCCTTGACAAAACCGTAAGGGAATTCCCTCCCATTGTAGAAGCCTTATCCCTTGCCATTCTATTCAAGCGCCCATATAATCTGATCAATGAGTCAACCTTTCCAGCTCTACCGCCTTCAGCAGTTAGACAGCCATCTGGACCAGGACCATGCCCGGTTGAATGCCATCGAGGTTGTTCTGGGGGATAATCATGAGCTAATGCTTGCAGAGCAGGAAGCTGCACAGGTCGCGTCCGCTTTGGAAGCAGCGCGCAAGGCGCTACACCGGGCGGAGGAGGACGTCAAAGCCCAGAGGCTGAAGATCGAGCAGACCGAATCTACCCTGTACGGCGGCAAAGTACGCAATCCCAAGGAGCTCCAAGACCTGCAGAACGAATCGGCGGCTCTGAAGCGCTACCTTGTCACGCTGGAAGACCGGCAGATAGAGCAGATGATCACCCTGGAAGATGTAGAACAGGAGCACAAGGCGGCAGCACAGAAGCTGGAGGCTGCACGCCAATTGCATGCCCAGACACACCAGAGCCTGGTGCAGGAACAAACCGTGCTGCTCGAAGAGGTTAAGCGCCTGCAGGTTGAGCGCCAGGCGGCGCTTAGCTCGGTCCCGGCCGAAGACTTGAGCCTGTATACGCAGTTGCGCCAGCAGCGGCGGGGCGTTGCCGTGGCAAAAGTGGTCGATAAGACCTGCTCAGCCTGCGGGTCCACGCTGAGTGCAGCACTGCTGCATGCTTCCCGCTCGCCCAACCAGCTCACCCGCTGTGAGACCTGCGGTCGCATTTTATATACCGGCTGATTATGGAACGCATCCTGCGGAATTTCGACCGGATTTCTTTCTGGCTGGGCTTTCTGGCAGGTTTCCTGGCTTTGTGGCTGCTTGGGCGGCTGAAACCGCTGGTAATCCAGCTGTTCCAAAACATGCGAGCCAGGATGGTCGAATCGCGGCTGAACGCTATCGCCGGGGCGGATGTGCGCCTGCGCAACGAGGCTTTGCTCCGTGCCCAGGCAATGCACCTGGCTGCGCCGCTGTTCTCGCTGGATGAAATCCTGATCCCTCCGCGACTGCTGGCGCCTCCCCCGGCTGTCATTCCAGGTGAGCCCTCACCCCCGGATGATATCACGACCTCAGCGCTGCCCTACATGCCCGACCATCCCGAGATGGCAGCCTTATACCGGGCACCAACTTTCAGCTTACCCGAAGCGCTCCAGGGAGATACAAGTCTGGTGATCATCGGGCTCCCCGGCAGCGGTAAGAGCGTGGCTCTGGCTGACCTGGCGTCTAGAATAGCCCGGCGTGAGAGCCTGCCCGGCAAGCTGGAGCAGCACACCCCGCTCCTGGTGCATGCTGCCGATTTCAGCCTGCCGGCGATCAATTCCGAAGCCCCGCTGGAAGCGCTGCTGGCAGCTCTCAATCTAAATACAGCTTTTCTGACCCAGGCGCGCATGCCAGATTTTCTCCAGCTTGCCCTTCAAGAGGGGCGCGTCCTGCTGCTGCTGGACGGATTGGACGAGCTGCCGCGTCCCAAAATTGATGAGCTCACCGCATATTTAAGACAGCTAAAAGACGTATTCCCGGCGCTGCGGCTGGTGGCAACCGCCTCGGTAGAGTATTACGGCGACCTGGCGAAGATCGGCTGCATCCCGCTGGCGATGGCAGCCTGGGAGCCAGGCATGCGAGCCGAGTTTGTCCAGCGTTGGAGCGGCTTATGGAGCCGCTTCATTGAAGCCCCCGATAAAGCCACGATGGAGGTGGACAGGCTGCTGCAGGATTCCTGGCTGCTGAGCGATACCCACCCAGTGACCCCTCTCGAGCTGACCCTCAAAGTATGGGCAACCTATGCGGGAGACATGCTGGGACCTGGACTGCCCGAGGCCATTGAGGCTTATATCCAGCGCATGGCTTTCGACAAGTACCAGCAGCCCATTTCGCGGGGCAAAGAGGCCCTGGAGCAAATCGCCCTGCAGATGCTGTTAGCGAATTCGGCTGTTTATAGCGGAAGCCGCCCGCCCAAAGCTCCTGGCACAGCAGAAAAGGTGAGCTCGGAATCCGATTCTCTCACACCCACCGATGCTGACAGCGACCAGCCCGCCGCTAACACATACGGAGCTGATCTCGCATCTGCCGAGGAACTGCAGGAGGACCTGCCAGACCTGCCGGGCGGCCGGCCGGTGAGGATTGGCGGGCGGTTGCCAGCCTTACTGGAGAGCGGGCTGCTGGTCAATGCCGCCAACGGCAGATGCAAATTCGTCCACCTGGAGATCTGCGCCTACCTGGCAGGCTCTGCCATGTGCAACCTGTTGGGATTGGATGCTGTCTTCAACCGAGCGGAATGGCTGGAAAAACCCGGATGGGACACCAGTACTCTGGCAATGGAATATTTCCTGGGGATGAGCAACAGCACCCCAAAGGCCATCGAAAAATACCTGAGCCACAATCGGTCGCCCCTGCACCAGCACCTGTTCAGCGCAGCGCGCTGGCTGAGGCGTGCGCCGGAAAATGTAGCGTGGCGCAATCCGGTGATGCGCCGGCTGGTTGCTCTGCTGCACACTGAAGACCAGGCAACCTGCCTGCGAGGCCGGGCTGTGACAGCACTGGTTACATCGAACACCCCGGGTGTGCATACGCTGCTGCACCAGATGAGCACCTCTTCCGACCCGGTCCAGCGCCAGCTCGCCGCCCTGGGGAGTGGACTTATTTATGACGACCGGATCGCGAGCGATAAGGTCGTCTGCGACAGCCTGGTCGCAGATGCCAGTGAGCTGCTCTCCGACCCGAATCCAAATGTGCAGCGGGCCGCATGCCTGGGATTGGTTGCAATCGGCACTCGACCGGCCCTGGAAGCTGTTGCCAACCAACTGCTCGGGGGCGCTGAGGAGCTGCGCCGTTCTGCGGCGGAAGCGCTGGCAAACCATCCCGAAGACGGCTTTCCAACCTTGCGCGAGGGGTCTACGATCGACGATGCCATGGTACGCCGGGCGGTCGTTCACGGCTTGCTGCGGGTGAAGCAACCCTGGGCAGTAGAGATACTGCAAAAAATGCAAGTTGAGGATAAGGTGTGGGTGGTGAAGAATGCCGCCGCACAAGCTCTGGAATCGCTGGGCCTGCCAGATCCGCGCCTGCCGAAAAACCTGCCGCCCCTTACCCAGACTCCCTGGTTGATTACTTATGCGGGCGAGGCGGGGATTGGCGTCGCACCCGGCAGACCTGCATACGAGCTGGTGCTGAGAGCGCTGCGAGAGGGAAATGAAGAACAGCAGCTGGCTGCATTGGATTACCTGCGCCAGTATGGCGATGACAGCGCAGTCCCATCTATCGACCAGGTCGGACGCCGAGCTCCCGGAGATCTGCGCGAAGCGGCATTCAACACCCTCTGGCACCTATCAGCGGCGGGTGTCAACCTCACGGCAGATCAATCTGATTAAATTACATTACAGAACACAGATTACTGGGATAACCGTACTAAACTAGGTGCTCCAGGATGCGCCGGTGAACTGTCTCCGCATCCAAATCCAGGATCGACACCAATTTATCCCGCCCGGTCAGGCCAGCGACAATCTCGATCCTGCTGCGCGGCACGCCGATCACTTCCGAGAGGAATGCCACCAAAGCTTCATTGGCTTTCCCCTCCACAGGTGGAGCCGTCAGGCGGATGCGCACCGTCCCATCGTTGAGAATTTCAGAGATCTCGTTCTTGCTGGAGCGTGGGGTAACCCGCACTGCCAGAGCCGCCCCTTTCTCTCCGCCGTGCAGATGATACATACGCTGGCCCATTATGCCTCCTCTTACAACGTAACCAACAGACCAACCAGCAGCCGGGAGACGATCTGCACCAATATAATCAATACCATGGGACTAAGATCTAACATACCCATAGGCGGGATCAGGCGGCGGATGGGTGCGTACACGGGTTCGAGCAGCCGGTCGAGAGTCTGGCGTACCGGATGGTAGGGCGAAACAAAGTATGACATCAGCGCCTGAGCCAGCACAAGCAGGGTTAGCAGCTGTGACAACAGATTTACAATTGTGATCAAGATCGACACTTAACCCTCGCGTATCTGGTTCAGCCTGGACGTGGTCCCAGGATTGCCTGCCCCACGCGTACAATGGTTGCGCCTTCCTGGATCGCTACTTCGTAATCTGCGCTCATCCCCATCGAAAGCTCATCCCAGCCCACCTGCGGCACCTTCCCCGCCAGATAGTGGCGCAGCAAACCAAGGCGTTTGAAATACGGGCGCGCCAGCTCTGCCTGATCGAAGAATGGCGCCATAGTCATCAAACCGCGCAGCTCCAGATTGGGGAGCATGGAGACCTGCTGAGCTTGCTCGTGCAGCTCGACCCAGTGTTCGTCGAGCCAGGCGGGAAACCCAAACTTGCTCTGTTCGCCGCTAATATTGCACTCCAACAGGACCGGCATACGCAAGCCAAGTTCGCAAGCGAAACGATCCAGACGCTCGGCGAGACGTAAGCTGTCCAACGAATGGACGTATTGGAAGTGCTCACACACCGAGCGCGCCTTGCGGCCCTGGATGTGACCGATCATATGCCATTCAATTCCACGCTCAGCACCCAAGGTGGCAATTTTCTCCGCAGCTTCTTCGACATAGTTCTCACCTAAAATGCGCCCCCCAGCCTGGATGAGCGCCCGGAGGACATCCACTGGATGTCCCTTGGTAACGATTACCAGGCGGATATCGCCAGGACTGCGCCCGGAAGACCGCGCAGCCTGCTCTATCCGTTCCTGCACCCGTTGGATGTTCACCTGGATGGTATCGACCAGAACCGCAGATTCCATCAACACACTCCGTTCACAACCCGATTAAAGCTCCAAAACGACCCGTCTTTCCATGCTCGCCGCGGTGAGAATACCAATCATCCAGGTGGCAGGCTGTGCAGATCCCTGACACCTGAATGTGGCGCACCCCACTCTGCTCCAACAGCAAGCGGTTGGCCTGCCACAGATCGAAGCACAGCGAGCCATTCCGGGAGGTCAGCAGTCCGGCTGCATCCTCCCCAAACGCGCCTCGTACCTGGCTGGCGACATCCGGCCCGATCTGGTAATGGTGCAATCCGATAGATGGGCCGATTCCCGCCTGTATATCCTGCGGGTGCGAGGTGTAGCGCGCCTGCATGGTTTGTACGGCAGCGGAAATTATGCGTTTAATTGTACCCTGCCATCCGGCATGGACCAGCCCCACTACCTGCCGAACAGGATCATAGAGCAGTATCGGCACGCAGTCGGCAAAACGCATGAACAGGGTCACACCCGGCGCATCCGTCAAGATGGCGTCGGCCTGCAAGTGACGCACATCTGGCGGGCGGGGGCGATCGGTGCATACCACCTCAGCGCTGTGCACCTGCCATACATCGTACAGGCTGTCCATCTCACGCCCGATGGTGCGCAAAGCCAGCCCCCGGTTCTCGCGCACGCGCTGAGGATCATCCCCAACCGTGCCGCCCAGGTTCAAGGCAGCCCAGGGAGCCGGACTCACTCCACCCCGCCGGGTGAGAACAGCATGCTGGACAGGGAACTCGTCCAGCAGCTCAAAAGTATAGTAACGCAACAGCCCGGATTGGTGAAATGTCATGCTTTATCCGCAACCGTGGGTTGGACGGCACCTGCCTGGGAGCGTTGGATGCGCGCCTGTTTACGTTGCATGATCTGGCGCGTCTCTGCCATCGTCTCCTCAACCAGAGGATAGCCAAACCAGGCGGTTGTGTAACCAAAGAGAAAACCCGTCAGGGCACGCCAGAACGGTGTGCTCTCCCGGAGAGGCAGGAAATCCAAAGGTGGCTGGCTGAGAAGCTGGCTCAACCCATCGATCCCAATCGGTAGCATGCCGATCAGCAACCACAGGTACCAGGGCAGGCTGTTTAATCTCCTGCCCGTCAAGGCGAAAATGATGCCAAAAAGGAAAATACCAAAATATATGGCGACATCACGCTGGCAGAGCGCGATTTTGAAACCTATGGTTTCATTGCCGACAAAATTACGGGCGGCATACAGGTCTTCTACGCTGCTGGCCTCCCCCATGCCAGTCGCCTGCCCATAGGGGATCAGGCTCTCCACGCCCGCGGACTGGCGCGGGTAGGCGTACTGTTCACCAAACAGGAAGAAAGACCGGTAAGCGAGCTGGTGGCAAACCAAGCCATAGGCACGGTAGATCAGCCGCGCTGGACTATCAATTCCTGCTTTCATTAATAAAGGCGCAAGAACTGGTAACCCAAGGTAGAGGAGGACGACCAGGTTCAAGATGGCGACATAATGGTTCGCAAACCAGCTGGTAAAGCGGTCAGCGCCGGTCCAGCGGCTGGGTAATCCGGGAAGATCATCTACCCGGTCAAGATCATCGATCTGGATCTGCCGGTCGCGAGCCGCTCCCAGCGTCAGCTGCAGCTCCTGGCGTCCGAAGGGGGCTTTGAGCTTATACGGCCCGATTTCCACCACGGGTACTTCAAATCCATAGGCTTTCTGTAAATCTGGATTGGCATCTACGTCGATCTCAACCAGCTGGTGAGGATGCTCATTTTGGAGTGATTCCAGATCGAGCTTGACTTGATCACATAGATGGCAGCCTGCGCGGGTATAAAGGATTACATTGATCAAGGCCCCACCCCCACTTTCGCCAGATACTCCTCCAGTTGGTCCTCGCTCAGCATTCCAATGTGCTGGCTGGAGATCACTCCTTGAGAATCCAATATATAGCTGGTCGGCAGGCCGCGCGGGCGGTACAATGCCTGGATTCTTAATCCTGGATCCAGCACCACCGGGAAAGTCACCTCGATATCTTCCACGAATTTGACAACTTCGCTGCGGGACTCGTCAGCGTTAATGGCGACCACCTCGAAAGCTCCTGGATAGCTCTCATAGTATTTCTGGATGCTGGGCATTTCCACCACGCAAGGTCCGCACCAGGTAGCCCAAAAATTGATCAGCACAGGTTTGCCACGCAGCTCGTTCAAGCTCAAGCTACCGCCATCGATGCGCTCGAGCTCAAAATCAGGCGCTGCAGAGCCGATTTGAGCGACAACCTCATTTTCACCACTGCCCCGAGAAAGCAGCCCACCAGGAAAGCCAGACTGGATTGCCAGCCCGAGGGCCAATCCGAGGGTCAGGCCAAAACCCAGCAAGATAATCCAATTCTTAGAAGCAGCTTTAACCATGCAATTTATAGGCCCAGGTCAACAAAGAAGCCAAACCTGGAAAGGGATTGGAAGGTGCCCAAGAAGAGCATCAAACCGACAATAATCAAGAGCACACCCATGACGATCTCGGCGTAACGCATCACCTTCCCATAGCGGCGCAAGATGGTCGACACCCATCCAATGCCTAGAGCGGCGATCAGGAACGGGATTGCCAGCCCGGCGGAATATGCCGATAGCAGCGCTACACCCCTGGGAACCGAGCCGCCGTTCAGCGCAAAGGTCAAGATTGCGCCAAGCACCGGTCCCACGCACGGCGACCAACCCGCCGAGAAGAATACCCCCATCAGCGCAGACGCGGCGTAGCCGCGCTGGCGGTCCGGCATCGTTTGCGGGCGCAGGTCATACTCAAGAAATCGGATGCGCAGGATGCCGGTCATATGCAGGCCGAATATGACCACCACGATGCCGCCAATCTTTGCCAGCCAGGTGCTCAGGTCATACAAAAGGCCACCTAGGGCAGATACAGCCACACCGAGCAGGATGAAAACGATGCTGAAACCCAATACAAAGGCCAGACCGTGGGAAAACGCCGTCCAGCGGTTTGCTTTGGCGTCCTCCTGGGCATTGGCAATCGACCTGCCGCCCAAATATCCCACGTAGGCCGGCACGAGGGAAAACACGCACGGAGAGAGAAAAGAAGCCAACCCGGCTAAGAAAGCCAGTCCCAAGCCTACATTAGCAAAATTCATGCGCTAGTGTACTCCAAGCTCTACCAGGTAAATCAGGGATCTCTCCCCACAGTCCAATAGCTGCCGGGTCATCCTTCCAATACCTGCACCTTGGATGGAGGGATATCCGTATCCTTGCTGTACAGATCGCCGGGATCATAACCCACAGGCGGGTTGGTCCAGCGGAAGATCCAGCGGGCATCGTCGGGAGCGGCGTTGATACAGCCATGCGACATCAGCTCACCCCCGAAATTGTTATGCCAGAAGGTCGAATGGATGGCGACCCCATCGCTGGAGAAGAGCGCCGTCCATCCAATACCCGGTAAGTCAAAACCGGTGCCCGTCGTGCCGCCGCTCATATGGGTCGATACCTGCTTGCGCCAGATATTCAAGGTGCCTTTCGGTGTGGCGGATTCGCCCAGGAAATTGCCCTCAGCGTCGTATTGTTTACCCCCCGAGATGCGGCAGAAATACACTTCACGGCTGCCTTCATAGCAGGATAAGGTCTGGTACCTCTCATCCACGTTGATCACCACGCGCTTATCCTCTACCTCCGGGCTGATCGGCTCAACCTCGTCCTTAGCGAGGGGCCGGAAAGCTTCTCCTGGCGCCCAAATCAAATCACCGTAGCCAAAGCGCTCGTTCACCCGGTACCAGGTTTTCCCATCTTCGTCTTGTTTGATCTGGTCAATCCACAAAATCTGGCTGTAATACAGGCGCAGCGGTAAACCGGCATCCATGCGAGCTTTAAATCCCGGACTTTTCGGCTTATTATCCAGCAGGATATCGACATAGGGCACGCTCACTTCGACCCACATGCCTGGTCCCAGGCTTGTATCGGGCAGGCTTTTCAGCGGCTGGTTGGGATGGTTGCGCACCGGCTGCAGCTCGGAAGCCCAGACGAATCCATCCGGGATTTCGACCCAACGCTGCTTATAGCGGAACGGGTGCCGCCCGGTCAGCTCGCGCAGCCAGGGGACAATATCGTCGTCATACAGTGTGCCAACGGTGGTCGAATCGATATCTGGACGCGATTTCATATCCACCCTGGCAAATGCACGCCCCAGGCGCTCGTATTGGGGAAATTCTTCCATAGCAAAGACCCGACGCCACGGCTGCAAACCCAGGCTGCCCAATCCTAATGCTGCCAGCTTCAGGAACTGACGGCGATTCAAAGGTTTTCGAAGCGAATGCATCCAGCAAGCTCCCCATAAAGCCTTGCGAAGGATGCTATCGACCTACCTTCGCAAGGCTTTTTATCAGAGACCGGTTAAGCATACCCGGAAACAAAATGCGGGTCAATAGGATTTTATTGTGGGGCGATTAACATTTGGTGAGTGTAATATCTACACCTTGATCCTGCGCAGGCGCAGGCTGTTGGTAACCACAAAGACAGAGCTGAAAGCCATCGCCCCAGCCGCCAGCATTGGATTAAGCAATCCCACGGCTGCCGCCGGGATCAGGATGACATTGTAAAAGAACGCCCAAAACAGATTTTGCTTGATCGTGCGCAGTGTGCGCCTGGATAGATGGATGGCGCGCGGCACGCCGCGCAAGTCGCCGCTGATCAAGGTGATCGGTGCAGCCGCCATGGCTACATCGGTGCCTGATCCAATGGCGATGCCCACATCGGCTTGCGCCAGGGCAGGGGCATCATTGATGCCATCGCCAACCATCGCCACCACCTCGCCTATCTCCTGCAGCTTCTTGACTTCAGCCGCCTTACCTCCCGGGAGCACATCTGCCATGACCCGATCCACGCCTACCTCGGCGGCGATGGCCTGTGCAGTTTGAAGATTGTCGCCGGTGATCATCGCCACCCGTAAGCCCATACGGTGCAGGGCGGTAATAGCATCCGCCGAGCCTTCCTTGACAGTATCGGCTACGCCGATCACTCCCTGGACCACGCCATCGATGGACACCAGCACAGCCGTCTTGGCTTCGGACTGCAGGCGCTCTGCAACGGGCTGCAAGCCGTTCAGCCCCAGGCCATAGGCCTGCGCCTGGCGAAGGCTACCCACCCGCACTGTATGGCCATCCACCTCAGCTTCCACACCTTGCCCGACCTCCGCAAGAAAATTCTGCGGAGAGCTGAGCGCCAGTTCCCGGTTGCCGGCTTCTGCCACAATGGCCTCACCCAGGGGATGCTCGGAGCCTTTCTCGACCGAAGCCGCCAGCCTGAGCAGCTCCATCGCCTGAGCATCACGCTGGCTTGCTGAGTTCTCAGCAGTCTGGGCGGTGACGATATCAGTCACCGCGGGCTGGCCGCGGGTGATTGTCCCGGTCTTATCCAGGACTACCATGGTCAGGGCGCCGGCGCGTTCCAGGGCCTCGCTCGAACGGAACAAGATGCCGATCTCAGCTCCCTTGCCGGTGCCTACCATCACCGCCGTTGGAGTCGCCAGACCCATGGCACACGGGCAGGCGATCACCAGCACTGCAACCATGTTGATCAGCGCACGGGTAAACTGGCTCACATCTGCACTGGCAGAGGATGGGATGATGAAATACCAGATCAGGAATGTCAGCACGGCGATCAGGATCACTGCCGGCACGAAGACCGCCGAGACGCGATCCGCCAGCTTCTGGATGGGTGCTTTGCTGCCCTGGGCATCCTCCACCAGGCGGATGATCTGCGCCAGGGCAGTCTCTTTGCCGACCTTTGTGGCTTCGAACTTCAGTAATCCCAGCTTATTGAGCGTGGCGCCGATCAGCGCTTCGCCGGGGCTCTTTTCTACCGGCATCGATTCACCTGTGAGCATCGATTCGTCTACGGAGGAGCGGCCCTCGATCACCACTCCATCGACAGGGATTTTCTCACCCGGGCGCACCATAACGATATCGCCTACCCGCACATCATCGACAGGCACTTCGAGCTCCTGACCCTGGCGCAGGATGTGCGCCGAGCGCGCCTGCAGGCCCATCAGCTTCTTGATGGCTTCGCTGGTGCGTCCTTTGGCGCGCGCCTCCAGGTACTTGCCCAGCTTGATCAGTGTGATGATCACTGCCGAGGTTTCAAAGTAAACATGCCCATCGATCCAGCCAAGAGTGACCGGCAGAGAGTACAGGTATGCCGCGGATGAACCCATGGCGATGAGCACATCCATATTGGCTGAGCCATTGCGCAGCGACTTGTATGCGCCGACGTAATACTGCCAGCCGACGTAGAACTGGACAGGCGTTGCCAAAGCGAGCATCATCCAGTTAGTCCACGGCGCGTGCGCCCAATGACCCAGCAGGTCCAGGTCACGTGCCATGGAGAACAGGAATAGCGGCAGGGTAAAGGCCAACCCGATCATCAAGTAGCGACGCTGCTCGGCGATCTCGCGCTCTCGGGCGATACGCTCGGCATCATCGGCTTCGCCCCCGGTCTCGAGGGCCTCAAAGCCGGCAGATGCGATAGCCCGGCGCAGGTCCGCCTGGCTGACTGCGGTTGGGATATAGCGCACACGCGCTCGCTCAGTGGTGAAGCTGACCTGGGCTTCCAGCACCCCGTCCACCAGGCTGAGAGCTTTCTCAAGCCGGCGGGCGTCGTTATCATCGCTCATGCGGCGGATGATCAGGTCCGCTTCACCGCTGGCAACGCCGTAACCGGCGCGCTGGATGCGCGCCACAAGGTCCGGCAGACCAGCCAGCTGCGGATCGAATTCCACCGTGGCTCGCTCGGACGAGAGATTGACCATCGCCGACTGCACACCGTCCACCTTTTTTAGATTGCGTTCGACGGTCGCCACGCAGTTGGCGCAGGTCATGCCGGTGACAGGAAGGGTCACCTGTTTTGTCTGGGTCATTCACTCCTCCAGATGTCGGTTCAGGCGTGCTTTGTACCCGTATTCAGGCAGCCACAGGATAGTTGATCTCTGCCAGCAAGGCTTTGATCTTTTCTTCGGTCGCAGGCGGCTCGAAGGTGATCACCGTCTCGCGGCTTACCATGTCCGCTTTCACGGATTTCACGCCTGCCATCTCGCCGATTTCGGTCTGAATGGTGTGTACACAGTGACCGCAAGAAATGTTTGGGATCATATAGGTTACAGTCGTCATGTCGTCCTCCATATTGTTGGATTGAAACAGCAGATTGGGGTATCCCTTGACCGGGATTGTTGGATTCAAGAACGCTTGGTCTCGGCAAAGACTTCGGCAATCTCGTTAAGCACCCGCTCGCGCTCCGCAGGGTCGTCGCCGCGCACTGCAGTGATCAAGCAAGAATGCAGGTGCTCTTCCAGGATCAAGTTGGTTATCTTATCGAGAGCAGCCTGAACAGCCTGGATCTGGCGGATGATGTTGATGCAGTAGGTCTCTTCTTCGACCATGCGCTCGATGCCGCGGATATGTCCTTCTACGGTTTTCAAACGGCGCAGAGCAGAGTCATGTTTCATATCTAATAATCTCCAAGTACCCCCACCCCCCCGGGAGGGGTACTTGGATGATATCACACATCAATCCTCTCTGTCAAGAGGACTTAGAATTATTCCCCGATAGCTGCAAATGCAGCCTCGAACTCTTCAGCAGGCACGAAACCCTGCCACTGCTCCAGAACAACCCCCTGACCATCTAGCAAGAAGAAGAACGGATCGATGCGGCCGCGAATTAACGACTTGAAAAGGCTGTTGGCGGGGTCATCGATATCCAGGTAGATAAAATTGATGCGTTCCTTATAACGGTCTTCAAGTGCATGCATCACTGGCGCCATGCTGCGGCTGGTAGGGGTATCATAGCTGAAGAATTCGACCAGCTGCGGCTGTCCCGAGATGATTTCAAACTGGCGCGGATCAGTAGCCTGGATGCGCGCTCGTACAACCAGGGGTGTGGTGGTTGGGGTCAGAGCGGCAGTTGGTCCAGGCGTGCCGGCAGTGGGGGTAGGACCACCCGGGGCAGGCTGCGTAAACGTGGGCTGACCAGGGCCTGGGTAGGCGGTGGGTCCGGCAGGTGGGGGAACCGTAGGCGGTCCACCTGGACCGGGGTAGGGGCTGGGCGTCGGATTGGCTGGTTGCGTGGGCGTCGGCAGCGGCGTCGAAAGGCCGGCAGTGGGGGAGGCAGCCGCAGGGCCGGGCGCGGCGGTTCCGGCTGCCGGGTAGGGTGTGCCCGATGACGTGGTCGCGGTTGGCAAAGCTGTATCAGGTCCTGGATATGCGGTACCGGACGAGGTAGTAGGCGTGGGGGTGGCAAATCCTGGGGCGGGATAGGGTACGACCCCTGCCTCGGTGGGGGTCTCCGTGGGTAAGATTGCCGTCGGTGTCACGGGTTCAGGCGATTCTTCAGCCGGCGATGGACTTGGGGAGACGGTCAAACGTGGGGTCTGTGAGGCAGTGACTGCGGGAGCTCGCGTTTCAGAGGGACGGGGAGTTGGACTAGGCTCCTGTGTCCGGCGGCAAGCGCTCATTATCAGTCCACTGAAGAGGATGATCGCCGCTGCCCGCAGGAGTATGTGTCTGGTCAAGATATTGCTCCTCTCTCCAAAATTCAACGCAAAAGATCATAACATCGAAATCCTGCCTGTCAAGCGCTGGCAGAGTCCACGCGCTGGCAGAGTCCACCCCACCAATTTCACCCGGTGCAGGGCGATCCCAATTGCGGTTACTATTGGTATGCATAAAGACCATGATGTCACATGGTCATTACAAATTCCCGAATGGAAGGCACTATCCACAATAGACTAATACCCGACCCCGGGGCTTTTGCAACCTTTATTACCCTTTTTAAATAACAGGAGTTTAGAAGCTCACCCTGTTTATGTTGGTTTTCAACCCGAGTAATGGCCCGAAAACCGACGCAGGTACGATGAACTCTAAACTCCAGTACATAACGAACAGAAGTTTTGTTCCTGCTCTAACCTCCCACGATCAGGCTTTGGATACAAGCAATGGCGTTGTTCGCATCTGTGATCAACAGTGCTGCATCTTCTGGGCTGATCTTTGGTTTTGGCGCAGCTGCCAGCTTCTCCACGGACCTACGGAAATCGACCAGTTTATCAATCGCATCCTGGTATTTACCTTCATCCAGCTTAGTGGACGCGCCAGTTAGCTTCGATTGGAGACTGGCTCGCGTTTGTTCTGGATTATTTCCGCCAAGGGTCACTCCAGCAAGATCGCTGGAGGTCTGATCGATAAGGACCTGGCAATCCGATATCGTTTCTGCTCGAGCAGAGGAATAGAAGAGGCCCGCAGCCAGCATGATGATCACGAGCGCCAGAGTGGTCGGTTTTTTCATAGTATCTCCTTTCACCTATTCATGACTTAACTGATGTATATCTGTGATTGCGAAGACTTGTTCGCTTGAAGAGATATACGGATAGACAAACTGGTTGGATTTACCAGTAGAGCATATCGGCCGTTGAGTATGGCGTAGAGGCAATCCACTCCTCTGTAACCGCCATCCTCACGCCGACATTATACATTTCCTTGATCATTCCTGCCGCGGTCATTGGGAGGCGATCTTTGCCGAATCAATCTCCCAGCCAATAGGGATGGAGATTGCTTCGTTGCCACGCTCTTCAAACAGACGAATTTTTGTGATTGGTAACTTATTCCGTATTCACGTTAGCCTGGGTCAGTAAAATTGGGCCGAGACCAGCTCACCCCACAAGCCAATTTACCCATCCTGTGAGGAAGGGATTCCGCAATAACTCAGGGGACTAAAAGTCAACTCAAGTAGCAGGGCCAAC
>CAZGIX010000040.1:0-29353 GCA_964525785.1 uncultured Anaerolineaceae bacterium | reverse complement strand
AATTTCTATTTCCCCCCTCACCATCCCTGTCATCCGTATAATCCGTGTCCCACCTCCCTGATTCCTAATTCGCAATTCGCAATTTCTTTTCTCGCGCTCACCGCCGGCAGCGTCTCCAACCCGCAGTCCCGCCTCACTACTCTCCACTCTCGATTCTCGCCTCTCCCTCCTCCCTGATCACCTTTGCCGCACTTCGGCACCTTCTCCCCCAATTCCCATGATCGAAAAAGCAAAAACTTGCAAATCTGTTCAAGATTCGCTATAATAAACGTACAATTTAATCATATTTCGTCACTAGCTAGCAGCACAATAGAGGCCAGTGTAGTGAGCAAACCTCTCATCCCTGCTCAAAGGCGTGAACGGATACAGGAATTTCTGGCAGCCCACAAGATTGTGGCGACTGCCGACCTGTGCGACCTATTGGATGTCTCCGAAGCGACCGTGCGGCGCGACCTGGAGTGGCTCGAAGGACATGGATTGATCGAGCGCACCCATGGAGGAGCCATCCAGAACGAACGGATAAATCTGGAGCAGGAATACCAGCAGCGGGCTTTACGTCAAATTGAAGAGAAGCGCAGGATCGGAGCGCTGGCAGCCAGGTACATCCAGGATGGCGATATCGTCTTTATTAACAGCGGTACGACCACCACGCAATTGATTCGGTCGATTCGCAGTGACGCCGAAGTCACGATCATCACCAACAACCTGATTGCCGTACTGGATGTAGGCGAGGTGGATTACGAGGTCCTGATCCTGGGCGGCACATTCCAGCCCAAATCGAACTCCGTCGCAGGACGTTTTGCGGTTCAGAATCTGTCACAGGTGTATGCCAACAAGGCCTTTATCGGCGTGGATGGCATCAGCATCAAACACGGCTGCACCGTTCCCTCCAATGCCGAAGCCGAGCTCGTCTATCTCATGCTGGAGCGCACCCAGGGACCCATCCACATCCTGGCAGACCACAGCAAATGGGGAGTCGTGTCGAATTTCGAGATCGCCCCCATTCAAAAAATAAACCGGCTGATTTGCGACAGCGGCCTGGACCATAACGCCCGGGCAGCGTTGGCAGCTCGCTCAGTTGAGATTGTCGTAGCAAACGGTAACAATAAATAAACCTGGTCAGGTTTCGTGCCACTGCCGCCCGCATGACCGCCGAATACGGAACCTGTCTTTTTGTTAATCCGGAGGCTGATCAATGTCGTTTCTCTTCAAAAAGGCGAAAAAGACAACCACGCGGCTGTTCTACGCTACCGACTTACATGGCTCCGAGCGCACCTATCGCAAGTTTGTCAATGCCGGAAAATTCTACGAAGCCACTGTCCTGGTGATGGGCGGCGACATCACGGGCAAGCTGCTCATCCCCATTATTAAGGAATCAAACGGGCATTATCGCGCCGCTTTACAAGGACGGACAGAACATTTCGAGAGCCAGGCCGACCTGCAAGGCCTTTACGACCGGTTGGGGATGCTGGGTTTTTATTACCAGATTATGGAAGATGATGAGTTCCGGCATTATCAAGCCAATCCCCAGGCAGTGGATGAATTGTTCCATAAGCTGGCGCGCCAGCGCCTTGAATCCTGGGTCGACCTGGCAGAGACACGGCTGGAAGGTACCGGTATTAAGTGCTTCGTTACCGGCGGGAACGACGACGACCCAGAGGTGCTGTCAGCCATACACCGCCCGGACACTAAATCTTTCTTCGCCTGCGAAGGTCAGGTGGTCAATGTGGATGCTGACCACACCATGATCAGTGTTGGCTTCAGCACCCCGACCCCCTGGAAAACACCGCGCGAGATCCCCGAAGAGCAGCTTGGGCAGATGATCGAAGAGATGATCTCGAAGGTTGACGACCTCTCGCATACCATATTCAATTTCCATGACCCGCCTGTGGATTCAACCCTGGATACCTGCCCAATGTTGGACTGGAGTAAAGATCCACCCGAGCCGGTTGTCAAAGCCGGACAGGTCATTATGCACGGGGCGGGCAGCAAATCGGTGCGCCAGGCAATCGAGAAGTACCAACCCATGCTGGGCTTACACGGGCATATCCACGAATCCCAAGGCGCGGTGAAGATTGGGCGCACCACCTGTATCAACCCGGGCAGCGAGTATGGTGAGGGCTTTCTGCGTGGCTGTCTGGTGAATTTCGTAGACGGGAAGATCGAAGGCTATCAAATGACCAGCGGTTGAGCCTGCCAGACAGTCATCCCGGAAAGGAGGTCATTACGGCAAAGCAACAGGCAGATTATCGGTTAATGGACAGCGCTCCCTGAGTGTACGACGGAGAGGGCCGCCAGCATTGGCGAACAATGCTGACATCGCATCCAATCGGCTTGTATCGACACCTTCGATAAGGTTACATAAGACCTCAGTGAGGAGGAATCAGATGGCAACTACAACGGCAAGGCCTGAAGTCTTTACCCGTAAAGCCTCTGGCCTGGTGCGGGTAATGTCCCCTTATTCTGCATTTGTATACAACATCCTGACCATGGGCCTGATCTTCCCGTGGACGTACTTATGGGCACCCGGCGCGCTGCCGGGCGGGAAAATGGTCTGGGGCATCTTGTTAGCGATGCTGATCGAGATTCCCATTGCCTTCTCTTATGTCTGGCTGTCAACCGCCCTTCCCCGCTCGGGCGGCGACTATGTGTTCGAAAGCCGTGTATTCGGCGGTGGCACAGCCTTCACAGTTGTAATGTCCGGGTACGTCATCTGGATCTTGCAGTGGGTGGCGCTCTCCGGCTGGCTGCTCTCTTACCTGGGTTTCGCGCCGCTGTTCCTGGGTCTGGGCGCTACCCTGGGGAACGCAGCCCTATCCAACATTGGTGTGTGGTTCACCCAGTCGACAGGGATCATCATCACCAGCATCATGAACGCTCTGGTCGCCCTGCTCATCCTGACAAGCGGATTTAAGTATTATGTTAAACTGCAGTGGGTGATGTGGTACGTGGTCTTGCTGGCGTTTGCGGTGATGTTCGCCGTGCTCTTCTTCACCCCGCCAGCCTCTTTTGTCGAGCGGATGAACGCATTTTCGGCGGCCTCCGGTGGTGATCCAAACTTCATCCAAACAGCCATTAATGCGGTCACTGGGGCCGGGATTGATCTAAAGCCGCCGTTCAGCTTGCTTGCAACTCTGCTGGTGGCCCCCATCGCCTGGACCTCACTGCAGTGGGCAACCTACAGCGCCCAGCAAAATGGCGAGATCAAGGATGCCCGCTCTTTCAAAAACCAGGCCATTATCATGGTCGGCTCGCTGATCGTTACCGGTCTGCTGTTAGCCCTGCTGGCGGCCGGCCTGGAGAAGCTGGCTGGCTCAGAGTTTATGTATGTGGCTGGAGCTGGTTACTGGTCGTTAATCCCTGAAGCCACGGTCAACGGTTTTTATCTGTGGCCAAATATCATCGCCATCGCGGTGACAGCCAGTCCCATAATTGTGCTGATCATCGGGCTTGGTTATATCCTGAACTCGCACCAGATCGTGCACAACTGCTACATTGGCATGACGCGTGTGATCGTGGCTATGTCGTTAGACCGGCTGCTGCCGGAGTGGTTCAGCAAGGTGGATGACCGCCGCCACACCCCAGCAAATGCTCACTGGGCATACTTCCTGGCTAGCATCCCAGTCATCCTGGCTTACAACCTGGTGCCAGGCTGGGTTGGCCTTACCCTGGGTGTGACCTTCGGCTGCGGTTACGTGTTCATCATCACCTGCCTGGCCGGCGCACTGCTGCCCTACCGGGCGAAAGATGTATACGAAGCCTCACCGGGATCTAAGTACCTGGTCAGTGGATATGTCGGTGTGCTCTTTACCTTGCTGGGCGTGATCGCCTTCATCTGGACTTCCTGGTCATTGGCGCCAGATGCTTTTGCCAGCTACCCCGTGCTGATCTGGCTGGTCCGCCTGGGCGCCATCGTCGCTGTAGCTCTGTTCCTTTACCCGATGCGCAACCACATCATGGAATGGTTCTCCGGCAAGCAGATGCCCTGGCTTTCAGCCCTTGGCATGCTTGGCGGTGGTTTCGGTATGTCGATGGTGGTCGCCTTCCTGCTAGCCCCCCAATTGGGCGTGCTCGGCAACTGGAACTTTGAAGACTTTCCGCGTGGGCTGTGGGCGCAGATCATCGCCTTCGCCATCATTGTGATCTCCGGTGTGTGGTATCTGCTGGTCAAACGCAGCCAGAGAACCCGCGGCATCAACGTGGATTACGCTTTCAAGGAGATTCCGCCTGAGTAGAAGTCATCTCAAAAATGGTTATTTGGTGTGCGTGGCGGCTTCGCCGCCACGCACACCAAGCCACGGGATATATGGAGGGATGCAACCGCTGCGTATATAAAATCGGACGATGGTCAGTTTACGGTGGCTTGTAGCTGCCGTACGCTGACCTGCGTTCGTCAATAAAGAGGAGCTGAACTAATGAAAGACCAGGCAAGAGTCGTCGTCATCGGTGGGGGAATTTTCGGAGTCAATGTCGCATACCACCTGGCAAAGATGGGGTGGACAGATTTGGTACTGCTGGAGAAAGGCGAGATTGCCAGCGGCGAGTCATCGCACGCAGCCGGTCTGGTGACCCAATTCGCCACTTCAGAAACCCTGATGCGCTTTCGCAAGTACAGCATCGAGCTGTACAGCTCGCTCGGGCTGTTCGACCATGTCGGCAGCCTGCGCCTGGCGTCCAGCAAAGAGCAGCTGCGCGAGCTGCAGCGCAGTGTCAGCCGCGCCAAGGGCATCGGCATGGATGTGGACATTATTTCCGCCGAAGAGGCAGTGCGGATCATGCCCCAGATCAGCGCCGAAAATCTATACGGCGCCATTTACCTGCCGCGTGATGGACAGGTGGATCCTTACGGCACCACGACCGCCATGGCGCGCATGCTCCGGGAGTTGGGCTGCGAAGTATACACAAATACGCGCGTGACGGGCCTGAAGCTCTCCCCCAAAGGTGAGGTGAGAGAAGTCATCACCGAGCGGGGTGCGATCAAATGCGAGCATGTCGTCAACGCTACCGGCTTGTGGGGACCGCGGGTGGCTGCCATGGCAGGTCTGCACTTGCCGACCACGCCGGTTGACCACCAGCACATTGCCTTGAAAGCCGTGCCTGGAAATGAGTTCCCACATTCAACTCCCTGCCTGCGTGACCCTGACAACCTGGTATACATGCGCTCAGAAGCCGGCGGGCTGGTGATCGGAGGCTACGAGCCCAATCCCAAGGAGCGTTGGATTGACGGTGTGCCGTGGGAACATGGAGGCACTTCGCTCCCACCGGACATGGATCGCTTCGAGCAGCTGCTGGAAGGCGCCATCCGGCGCATCCCCTTCCTGGATAATGCCCAGATCATCACCCTGATCTGCCATCCAGGCGCATATACTCCCGATTGCCAGCCCATCCTCGGACCCATGGCAGGCATACGCGGTTTCTGGAACTGCTGCGGGATGTCGCTGAACGGCTACGGTGGCGCCGGCGGAATGGGGAAACTGATCGCCGAATGGATCGTCGAAGGCGAGCCATCCCTGGATACTTATGCTTTTCGAGCCACACGCTTCGGTAATTACTACGCCAACACCTATTACGCTGTGGAGCGCACACGTGAATGCGTCAAGTATTACTACCGGTTGAAGTTCCCTCACGACGAAAACGAATGGGCGCGCCCCTTCCGCACCAGCCCGCTGCATTTCCGGCTGCAGGAATACGGCGCCGTATTCGGTGAGAAGTACGGCTGGGAGAGGGTGAATTACTTCCAGCCGGGTAAGCTCTGGCGCATGGCCGGCACAGACCAGCGCAATTGGGGATGGACGAAGCCGCCCTTCTTCGAGCGGCTCCGGGTGGAGCACGAAGCTACCCGAGAGCGCGTGGCGATGTATGACCTGACATCCTTTGGGAAGATCGACGTCTCAGGACCTGGCGCGCTGGCGCTGATGCAGCGCATCACCGATAACGACATGGACAGGCCCACCGGCAGTGCTATCTATACCCAGTTCTTAAACTCCAACGGTGGTGTCGAGGCAGATGTAACCATCACCCGTCTGGGGGTAGATTACTTCCGGGTAATCACCGGATCAGGCTTTATCTCGAACGATCTGGCCTGGATCAAGATGCATATCCAGGATAGCGATGAGCCGGTGGAAGTACGGGATGTCACCTTCGATTGGGCCTGTATTGCACTGTGGGGACCGAAAGCCCGGGAGGTGCTCGAACAGGTTACCACACACGATGTCTCCAACGAGGCCATGCCTTATCTGAACGCAGCCTGGATCGATATCAACGGCACCAGGGTGCTGGCTCAACGCGTCAGCTATGTGGGTGAGCTGGGCTGGGAGCTGTACGCACCCAGCGAGCGTGCCCTGCCGGTCTGGGATCTGCTCTACGCGGCTGGCAAGGAGTTCGGGTTGGAGGTTGGCGGCTATAAGGTGCTCGACTCGCTGCGGCTGGAAAAGGGCTATCGCTACTTCACCGCCGATGTCACCCCGATGGAGAATCCGTACGCAGCCGGCTTGGGCTTTTGCGTCCAGCTGGATAAGGGCGATTTCATCGGACGAGCAGCTTTGCTCAAGATCAAAGAAGGGGGAATCAAACGCAAACTGTGCACCCTGGTTCTGGATGGCGAGGAATTCCAGCCCATCTACGGCGGAGAGGCTGTCTACCTTGATGGGAAAGTGGTCTCGCGCGTGCGCAGCGGAGGCTACGGATTCACAGTCAGGCGCAATATTATCTTAGCCTATCTTCCTATGGAACTGGCAAAGGTCGGCACCCGCCTGGATTTGGACGTATTCGATGCCATCCATACAGCAGAAGTAACCCCATCCGTACTGCTGGATCCTAAGGGAGAGAAGCTGAGGATGTGAACTTATGACTATCAGCATCGAAAGCGTGGTCGCCAGCATCCCGGATTGGAGAGGGAGCCATATTCAGATCCAGCCTGTTCCCGGCGGTCTGACGAACGCCAACTATCTGGCCGAGGTGAATAGCATCCCGCACTTCGTTCGCGTGCCCGGAGCCAAGACCGAGCTGCTGGCAATCGATCGCCAGAATGAATACTACAACTCGAAGGCTGCCGCTGAAGCCGGGGTAAGTCCGAAAGTGCTGTACCACCTGCCTGCGAACGATGTCATGGTGTTTGAGTTTATCCATGGGATCACCATGTCGAATGAAAGATTCCAGGCGCCTGGCATGCCGGCGCGCATCGCGCAGTCATTGAAGCTGCTCCATGCCGGGCCGCGCTTTCTGACTGACTTCAATATGTTCCGCCTCACCGAGTTCTACTTGATGATCTGCGAGCAGCAGGATGTCACCATTCCGCCTCGCTACCCGGAGCGAATGAAGGCAGTCCAGAAGATCGAAGCCGCCTTGCTGGCTCATCCCTTGCCCAGTGTGCCATGCCACAACGATCTGCTGGCGGAAAACTACATCGATGACGGCAATAAACTTTGGCTGGTCGACTTCGAATACAGCGGAAACAACGATCCCTGTTTTGAGCTGGGCAACACCTGCCAGGAGCTCAAATACGATGAGAGGCGCATTCAGGAGCTGTGTGCGGCTTATTTCGGCGAGGCAACACCCGCGCGGCTCGCGCGCATGAAGCTGTACATGATCATGTCGGATGTCGGGTGGGCATTGTGGGCTGCCATCCAGGCCAAGATCTCCAAGATCGATTATGACTTCTGGGGTTGGGCGACCGAACGCTGGGACCGCGCCGAAGCAAAAATGGATTCACCCGAATTTCCGGGCTGGTTGGAGGCGGTGAGCAGATCGCAGGCATAGCCGGCTGCCATTTGCTGCTGCCCACTAGTTACAGGTAGCTCATCACTACATCAAAAGGAGAACTGCATGAGACTTTTCTATGCCACCGACGTCCATGGATCCGAGATCTGCTGGAAAAAGTTCATCAGCGCCGGCAAGTTCTATGAAGTGGATACCCTGATCCTGGGCGGTGATATGACCGGCAAGGCGATCGTGCCGATCATCGCGCAGGGCGGCGACCGCTACAAGGTCACCTTGCTCGAACAGGAGACCATCCTTGAAGGCCAGGAGCAGATCGACCATATGGTGAATGCCATCCAGAATCGCGGCTACTACCCGTATGTGACCAACCCGGATGAAGTCGCCGAGATATCCTCCACGCCTGGACGCTCGGACGAGCTGTTCCTGGAACAGGTGACAACCACCTTGCAGCGCTGGATTGAGTATGCCGACCAAAAGCTGGCAGGCAGCGGTCTCAAATGCTACGTCTGCCCCGGTAACGATGATGTGTTCGAGATCGACGAATTGATCAAAACCTCCAAGACGATCGAGCTGGCAGAAGGCAAGGTCATCCCCCTGGATAAGCACCACGAGCTGGCCAGCACCGGCTGGTCCAACCCGACCCCCTGGGATACACACCGCGAGGAACCGGACGATGCCCTATTGCAGCGCATCGAAGCGATTATGCCCGGCTTGCGCGACCCCTCCAACGCTGTTTTCAGCCTGCACGCCCCTCCCTACGGCAGCGGATTGGACGAAGCGCCCGAGCTGACCAAGGACATGCGCCTGGCTTACGCCGGACAGTCCCTGATAGCCGTCGGCAGCAAGGCGGTGCTCAAGGTAATCGAAAAATACCAGCCGCTGCTCGGCCTGCACGGTCATATCCACGAGGGCAAGGGTACCCGTAAGATCAAGCGCACCCTATGTATCAACACCGGCAGCATGTACGAACAAGGCATCTTGCAGGGCACGGTGGTTGAGCTGAAGCCGAACAAAGTCACCAGCTATGTACTGACGGCAGGTTGAGCTTCTAGCTTGATATCTAAAAAGATTGAGACACGAAGGGCACGAAGAGATAGATAAGATTCACAAAGAGCATCATAAACTCCGAGCACCTTGAGCCCTTCATCGGTGTTTGAAAAATCAAGGAGGTAATAATCGCATACTTACAACCGCTTCAAGTCCAACAAATGAATAACGGCTGATCCAAATCTATGCAATCGGCGGAGGGGCAGGAACCTCTACCCGAACTCCCGCTCACCGGTTGCCAAGGTTTGCCCGCCTGGATACCCATGCAGGTTGGCAAACAGCGACCCAAAATGGAGGTTAGCGATGAGTGAAGTCACCCTATTTGTGCGCAAAGCCAGCGGACTGGTGCGCTCGTGGTCTATGTTCGACGCATTCGTGTACGCCACTTTCTCGATCAACCTGATCACCCTGGGCCTGTTCATCTTCTCCTACTGCTACTATTTCGAGGGGAACCTGGCGACAGCAGTTATCGTTGGCGGCGCATTGACGATCTTTGAGGTGATCGTGTATGCCAGCCTGATCTCAGCCATGCCGCGTGCTGGCGGCGACTATGTCTGGCAGAGCCGCATCTTAGGACGCGCGCTTGGGTTTATCCTGTCGATCACCGGCTGGTGGTTCATCCTGTGGCTGTGGGTGCCGCTGTACGGGCAGATGCTGGTCTACGAGTTCTTCACACCCATCTTGGGAGTCCTGGGTGCCCAAAACGCAGCCCTGTGGTTCACCAACACCAACGGCGGGATGTTAGTTGGCATGCTGTTGGTATGCGCTCTGGTCTTCGTCTATATCGCCATCGGCATGAAATGGTATGCCCGTATCCAGAAGGTGTGCTTCTGGGGCGGCATGATCGGGCTGGTGCTGGTCTTTATTTTGCTGCTGTTCGGCAACAACGCCACATTCGTAAAGAACCTGAACACCTTTGTACCCGCTTATTTCGGCGCAGATGCCTCTGTGGATCTGTATCAGGCGACCCTCGATGCAGGCGACGCGGCCGGCAGTGTAGCTGCGCCGCTGGGCAGCCTGGCGCTGGGCGCCAGCTTCTTGCTGATCCCCATGATCGTGTTCTTCAACCTGTGGCCTAACTGGGGCGCCACACTATACGGAGAGGTGCGCGGCGCCAACGACTATAAGCGCAACTTCTGGGGCATGGCAGCCGCCGTCATCGTCACCGCCGGCCTGGCCCTGGTCTTCTTCTTCTTGATCGGCAAAACCCTGGGCTGGGATTTCTATAACAAAGCCAACGGCGCGTTCTGGAACTATACCTGGGGCTACACGGACCAGGCTCCGCCGCTGCCTTTCTGGCCCTACCCGGTTCTTTTCAGTGCCTTCTTGACTCAGAGCAGGTTCCTGCACTTCATCATCGTCCTGCTGGTTAGCCTGTGGTGGTTTGGCTGGTCGGGCACGGTCTTTCTCAGCTCCACGCGCGTGATCTTTGCCGCGGCATTCGACCGCATGCTGCCCGAGTGGGCTTCGTACGTCGAGCCGCGCACGCGCACCCCGCTGGCTGCCCTGCTCTTGATGGTCATCCCGTCGGTCATAGTCTCCATCCTGTATGCTTACAATATCTTTAACTTCCGCACACTGGCGCTGGATGCTACGCTGGTGATCGCAGTAACCTTCTTTGGCACCGCGGTGGCTGCCATCATCCTGCCCTGGCGCAGCAAGGAGACCTTCGAAGGCTCGCCGATCGCCAGGTTTATGATGCCCACCTGGCTGGCATGGCTGATGACGATCATCTTAGTGGTCGGCGGCGTGTACTTGATCTACACCTCCTTCAGCTACGGGTGGACGGTGCTGACCAACCTGGTCGGGCTGGATTCGCTCACCATCGCTATGGCGCTGGTGGTAGCTGTTCTGACGCTGGTTAATGCCGCGCTGATCATCTGGCTGGTCTATTACATTGCGAAGCGCATCCTCAACGGTGCCAAGATGCCGCTGGTCACTTTGGCGGGGATCGTCTTCTTCCTGTTCCTGGATTGGCTGCTGGTCGAATGGTTCTGGGATCCGCACGTTCCGCCCTTCGATTTTGCTTACTACGCCATCGGATGGAAGAACGCCAGCTCGATGCTGTTCATGTTGTTCTGCTACATCCTGGCAGCAGCGATCTACTTCGGCTTCAATGCCTACCGCAAGCGCCAGGGCATCGACGTCAACAAGGTCTACAAGGCCATCCCGGTCGAATAATATTGACCTGTGATTATTGCTGTGCTACACTCAGACAATAGGAGCAAATCACTCAATACTCCGATCTACCCAGGCACAGTTGTAAAGAAATATTGATCATCGAGGGTGTCATTCCAGTGATCCCGATACCCGCGAAGGAGGTGATGCAAAAGTACATTTCCTACATTCAGCCACTTGAAGATGTGGATCTATTGCAATGTTGTGGAATAACTAACCTATCCAACCAAATGTAATGGAGGACAAGATGGCACAACGAATCATGCGCCCTGACGAGATCACCCGGCGTGAATTTCTCAAACTCCTGGCACTAGCTGGAGGGTCAGCGGTATTGGCCTCCTGCGGCGGCACGGCTGCCGAAGCCACCCCCTGGCCGATTACTGCCTCAGCCGATGATGTTCTCAAGGCGGCCCAAGAAGAAGGCACGCTGACCACCATCGCCCTGCCGCACGACTGGGCGAACTACGGTGAGATCATCGAGACCTACAAATCCAAGTACAGCATGCAAGTCAACGAGCTGAACCCGGACGCTGGATCGGCCGATGAGCTTGAAGCCATCCGGGCTAATAAGGGCAGCACAGGCCCCCAGGCGCCGGACGTGGTCGACGTGGGTATTGGCTACACCGACCAGGCGAAAACCGAAGGTTTGTGGGCTGCCTGGAAGGTTCCGGATTGGGACACCATCCCTGCTGACCTGAAGGATCCCGATGGCTACTGGTGGGCTGAGTATTACGGCGTGCTGGTCTTCGAAATCAATAAAGATGTCATCACCGATGTGCCGCAAGATTGGCCAGACCTGCTCAAGCCGGCATACAAAGGCAAAGTTGCCATGGCCGGCGATGTGCTTAAGTCCAACCAATCCGTCCAGACCGTCATGGCTTCCGGTCTCTCGATGGCTAACGGGGATATTGCCCTGGCGCCTCAGGCCGGCCTCGAGTTCTGGAAAGAGATGGTCTCTAACGGCAACTTTATCCCGGTCATCGCTGACCAGGGCAAGATTGCCCAGGGTGAAACACCGGTCGTAATGGAGTGGGACTACCTGGCGCTGGCGAACCGGGATGCTCTGGTGGACAATCCGCCCTTGGAGATCATCGTACCAAAGACCGGCGTCCTGGGTGGACCGTATGCCGGCGCCATCAGCGCCTATGCCCCCCACCCTGCCGCAGCTCGCCTGTGGTGGAACTTTGTCATGTCCGATGAAGGCCAGAACCTGTACCTGAAAGGCTACGCCCACCCATCTCGCTACACCGACATGGCTGCCCGCGGAGTCATCCCCGCCGAAGTGGAGGCCAAGCTGCCGCCTGCAGAGAACTACGCCAAGGCGACTTTCTTGACCGTCGAGCAGCTGAATACATCCAAGACCCACATCACCGAAAACTGGCGCAAAGTCGTTTACGGTGAGGGTTAGGAGCACAAGGGCATGAGCCAAGCCCAGATGTCTGAAAAAATGGCTATCCAAGGGGACGCGCCTGGGGCGCGTCCCCTTCAAAGGAAACGCAACCTGGACTGGGTGGGCCTGGTCCCGTTCTTCCTGTTCGTTACTCTCTTCTTGATCCTGCCATCGATCAATATCTTTATCCGCAGTTTTCAGAGTATGAAGACCGGTGGATTCACCTTGGAGAATATCATCACCGTCCTCACAACTCCGGATTTGATCAACGCCTATAAGACCAGCCTCAGCATTAGCCTGGTCACCGCTATAGGCGGCTCGATCTTTGGTTTTCTGCTGGCTTATGCAGTCTGTATTGCTGGCTTGCCACCGGGTTTACGCACTTTCCTGCTCACATTTTCCGGGGTGGCTTCCAACTTTGCTGGCGTCCCGCTGGCCTTTGCTTTCATCGCCACCATCGGCATCACGGGTCTGGTAACGCGCTGGATCCAGGGGATTATCGGCATCGATTTGCGCGAGGCTGGTTTCAGCATTTATAACATCACAGGGTTGAGCATCGTCTACATGTACTTCCAGTTCCCACTGATGGTATTGATCATGGCGCCTGCCCTGGACGGGCTGCGCCGGGAATGGCGCGAGGCCTGCGAGAACCTGGGTGGCACCGGCGGGCAGTACTGGCGTTATATCGCCTTCCCGATCTTGCTGCCCACGCTTTTGGGGACGACGATCCTGCTCTTCGGCAACGCCTTCGGGGCTTACGCCACAGCCTATGCCTTCTCGGGGAGTTTCATCAACCTGGTCACAATCCTGATCGGCGCCCAGATGCAGGGCGATGTGCTCTACAACCCTAACCTGGGTTATGCATTGGCCCTGGGCATGGTAATCATCATGGCGCTGTGTATGGTCGGCTATGCTTACCTGCAGCGCCTGGCAGCGAGGTGGTCGAAATGATTGAAAGACCTACAATTGCAGCCAAAGCAGTGATTGACTCAATCCAGGATGAGCGAGCTAAACCTCAGAAACCGAGAGGTAAGGGCAATATCTGGGCCTGGATCATCTTTCTCATCGGCATGATCTATTTCTTCCTGCCGTTGATTTCGGTCTTTGAATTCAGCCTGCGCGCCAAGCGCGGCGTCTACAGCTTTGAGGCCTACCGCGTCGCCTTTCAGGATACGGAGTTCTATAGAAATTTCGGCATGTCGCTGTTATGGTCGCTGCTAACCATAGCCGTCAGCTTGCTCTTGATCGTGCCTACTGCATACTGGGTGCATCTGCGCATGCGCCGCTGGCGTCCGATCGTAGAGTTTTTCACCCTGATGCCGTTCGTGGTACCAGCTGTAGTTCTGGTGTTCGGCATGTCGCGTTTATACGCCCGCATTCCCTTTATGGTTAATTATCCCGTTTTATTGATTGCGGGCTACGTGGTCCTCTCGTTTCCTTATATATACCGGGCAGTGGACGCCGGTTTGCGCGCCATTGATGTCAGTACGCTGACTGAGGCAGCCCAAAGCCTGGGTGCGGGTTGGGGGACCATTCTCTTTCAAGTTATCTTTCCCAACTTACGGGTGGCCATCCTGAGCGGCGTATTCCTCACCTTTGCCATTGTGATGGGTGAGTTCACCTTCGCCTCCCTGTTATCCTTTGACGCCTTCGGCCCTTACATGGAGGAGATCGGCGCCATGCGCGCCTATACACCCCAGGCCCTGTCGGTAGTCAGCTTCCTGATCACCTGGCTGTGTATTGGGCTGATCAACCGCGTTGCTCGCGGCGCCCCTGGTCAGGGTCAAATTGCCGGCACTCGTTAAGACTATCTCCCTTCCACTGATTCGAGGTACCCATGGCCTTTCTGGAAATCAACAACATCAATAAAGCCTTTAGTAAAGACACGTATGCCGTCCAGGATTTCAACCTCAAGGTGGAAACCGGGGAGCTGGTATCCTTCCTCGGTCCTAGCGGCTGCGGCAAGACAACCACCTTGCGCATGGTGGCAGGTTTTGAAACCCCCACTTCCGGGCAAATTGTGATCAACGGCAAAGAGGTCACCAACGTACCTCCCAACCAGCGCAACGTCGGCATGGTCTTCCAGGCATACGCCTTGTTTCCCAACATGACTGTAGCCGGGAATATTGGCTTTGGCATGAAGATCGCCAAGAAACCACCGGAGGAGATCGCCACACGGGTGGAGGAAATGCTCAAGCTGATCCACATGGAGGGTTTTGGCGACCGATACCCCTACCAGCTCTCCGGTGGGCAGCAGCAGCGTGTTGCCCTGGCGCGCGCCCTGGCGCTCAGCCCCACAATCCTTCTGCTGGACGAGCCGCTTTCCGCCTTGGATGCCAAGATCCGCGTCATGCTGCGCGGTGAGATCCGCTCAATCCAGCAGCAGCTGGGCATCACCACGATCTACGTCACGCACGATCAGGAGGAAGCTCTGTCGATATCCGATCGCGTGGTGGTGATGTACCAGGGTCGCATGGAGCAGGTAGGCGCGCCCTTCGAGATCTACAACTTTCCCACCACAGAATTTGTGGCCCAATTCGTCGGCACGCTCAACTCCTACGAAGCCGAAGTGGTCGATCCAGCCGGACAGATCCTGCGCCTCGCCGGGCAGAACGTCCAGACGGCGCATGGTCTGGAGAACAAGCGCAGCGGCGACCGGGTCCTGATCGCCATCCGCCCGGAGCGCATCAGCTTCCCCAACGAAGAGAAAAAGGAGAATCTGCTCGAGTGTACCGTGGAGACGATCACTTTCCTGGGCTCGATCGTGCGCATCCGCGTGTTGGTAAACGACCTGCTCGTCAACATGGATACTTTCAACAATCCCTACCTGGCGCTGCCCAAGATCGGCGACAAATCTCAGATCACCTTTTCGCGTGAGGCGGTGCTGGTCCTGGATCATGGGCCCAAAGCATAGGGAATCAGGCGGTATTTTGGGTAAAGTTCCATCCAGTATGAAATCTGCGCCGATTGTGTAGGAACAGGATCGGCGTTTTTCTAAGTACGCCAATATTCGAAGGGCGGGGAAACAGGGAGATAGCTTTCCATCCCAGACCGAACAACGCCGCCAACATTGCATATCTGATAAAGGGATGACAGGCATTTCTAACACTCAAGGCCAAGCGATTTGAACCTCTCACTGGTTATCTTCATTGCGATTGCCTTGGCATTCGATTTTCTAAATGGATTCCACGACAGCGCCAATGTGGTAGCGACTGCCATCGCATCGCGAGCGCTAACACCCCGCACCGCCCTGGCGATGACCGCCCTGACCAACCTGATTGGACCCTTTCTTTTTGGCGTGGCAGTCGCCACCACTATCGGCAACGAAGTCGTCAGCGCCGAAGCCATGACCATCCCGGTGGCAATGGCTGCATTGGTATCGGCCATCATCTGGAATTTGCTCACCTGGTGGCTAGGTATCCCCTCCAGCTCTTCGCATGCCTTGATCGGGGGATTTATCGGCGCAGCCATCGCTGGCTATGGGTTCGGGGCAATCCACCTGGAAGGTCTCTCCATTGTCCTGATCGGTTTGTTCGCCTCACCGGTCATCGGGATGTTCTTTGGATGGGCTTTCATGCGCCTGACCCTGTTCTTTGGTCAATGGATGACACGGCGAATCAATGTTTTCTTTCGCCGGGGTCAGTGGATCACGGCTGCTACCCTGGGTCTGAGCCACGGCACAAATGATGCCCAGAAAACCATGGGCATCATGGCCATGGGCCTGGTAGCTTTTGGGATAATCGATGAATTCTACGTGCCCGCCTGGGTCATCGCTGCCAGCGCCGTATCCATAGCCGCGGGCACTGCGCTGGGCGGCTGGCGATTGATCCGCACCATGGGGTCAGGCTTCTACCGCATCCGTCCTGTGCATGCCTTCAACTCCCAAATCGCCAGCGCGGTAGTGATCCTGGGATCTGCTCTGCTGGGCGCGCCGGTCAGTACGACCCAGGTAATCAGCTCATCCATCGTTGGCACGGGTGCCGCTCAGCGCGTCCCAATGGTGCGCTGGCGATTAGCCGGTAATATCCTTATCGCCTGGATCGTGACAATCCCCTTTACAGGTTTATTAGGCATCGTAACATACTGGCTGATAAGCCAGTTATAATAGATAACAGGTCAAACTCATGAATAATATACCCTGGTGGAAAAAAATAAAGATCAGCAGCCCATTTCAGAAGAAACCCAACCGTTTCATTGAGCTGCTCTCCCAGCAAGCTAATCTAACCGAACAAGGCATGTTCGCTCTGGTGGCTTATTTCGAGAAGCCGAACAAGCGGCGTGCTGAAGTAGTTGACAAACTAGAAGGTGAAGCGGATGAGATTCGCAGGATCTTGATTGATGAGCTCAACCGCACCTTTGTGACCCCCTTCGACCGCGAAGATATCCACTCGCTTTCCAGAGCCATCGACGACATGCTTGATTATGCATATACTACGGTAGTCGAGATGTCAATCCTGGATGTCCAGCCAAACAGCTATATGCACGATATCGGTTTGCTGCTGGCAAAGTCGGCCAATGAAATCCACATGGGTGTGCAGCGCCTGGCAGACCATCCTGGTGTTGCCCAGAACCATGCCGTGCGCTCCAAGCAGATTGAAAATCAGGTAGAAAACCTGTACCGCCAGGGACTGGCAGACCTGTTCCACCAGCCGAAAGACGCAGAACATATCGTCGAAATGCTCAAAATGCGTGAGACCTACCGCCACTTGAGCAACGCCGCCGATCGCGGCGATGAAGCTGCCAACATCCTGTCTGATATTGTGGTCAAAATGGGGTAAGCGCCTGCAGGGTTAACACCTGCATTATCAGCCCAGAACGGCAATAAAGATCAAGCCGACAACGATCAGCAGTGCCCCCGTCAGCCTGACAACCACCCCGTGTTCCTTAAATATAATAAACGCCAGTATCGCCCCGATGACGATGCTGAACTGCCGGAATGCGACGATGTAGCTGGCGTATGGGCTTAACTGGTATGCCCAAAGGACCAGCCAATAAGCGCCGAAACCGAAGATCGTAGCCGGTATCGCCAGTTTCCAATCTTTTGGATTATCCCTGCGTTCCGGATCTCTGGACAGCTTCATAAAGCCGACATAAGGGAAAAAAGAGATGGCGAAATAGAAGTAGCCGTAGCGTGCAGCCGTGTCGGGTCCCTGTTGGACAACCTCCGCTGCAATTTTATCCAACAGGGTGTAGCCAACTGTACCCAGAGCTGCCAGCAACATCCATAAGCTTGCCTTGTTGAGATAATTCCGCAGGCGGATATCAAGAAAAGACTGCTGCGGTACCAGGATCACGCCAGAGGCCACCAGGAAAATTCCCAGCCAGCCGAAGGAGGTCAGCTCCCGGCCGCGAGCGACGTCGATCATGGCCACGAAGATTACCGGCAGTGCCCGCGCCACGGGATAAACGATTGTGAAATCTGATGTCTCATAAGCACGCGCCAGGAAGAACAGGTAAAGAGCCGCGCAGATACCCGATCCCAACACACACCACCAGGCTGTGGTCGTCATCGATCGCGCCGCCAGCTCGCTCCACACTGCCGGGATAAACCCAACGATCAGGGTCAGCACCAGCATTTTGTAATAGAAAGCACGCTCGGCATGGTTGACACGTGCCAGCAGGTTCCAGCCGGCGTGCATGAAGGTAGATATCAGGACGATCAGGATAACGGTCAGACTCACAGCTGCACCTGGTCTTGGAGGATTGCGGGGAGTGATGGTTGAGGCAGCTGCACCCGTGATCACGCCTCGAAGAATCAATTGTCTGGTTAATAGATTTCGAGAGAGAGACCCACCGCTAAGTTATATGTATTTCAGTCCTGTTCCCGTGTTGAATATTATAATCCGCTCACCAGGTTCCACCCAGCCGCGATCGATGAGCACCTCCAACGCCGCCAGGGTCGCCGCCCCTTCTGGAGCGGCAAATATTCCTTCCCGGGCTGCCAGGCGTTTTTGGGCGCTCAAAATCTCTTCGTCGCTAACCGCCACAGCACTGCCGCTGCTATCCCTCAGGCAGCTCAAGATCAGCAGATCTGCAAAGCTCTTCGGAACACGCAGACCTGATGCGATTGTCTGAGCGTCATTCCAGAATTCGCAGCCACGTGCGCCCATCTCAAAAGCTTTGACCACCGGAGCGCAGCCTGCAGCCTGCACTGAAACCATGCGCGGCCGCGCCTCACCTTCCAACCAGCCAAGCGCAGCCATCTCCTGGAAAGCCTTCCACATGCCAACCAATCCGGTTCCGCCCCCGGTCGGATAGATGATTACCTCGGGGAGCTGCCAGCTGAAGGCCTCTGCCAGCTCGTAGCCCATGATCTTTTTTCCCTCCACCCGATAGGGCTCTTTGAATGTGGAGACATCATACCAGCCTTCAGCCGCCGCTTTTTGACCTGCCAGGCGGGCAGCATCGCTGATCAGCCCGTCGACCAGGTCGACCGAAGCACCGGTGATGCGGCTCTCCTGGATATTGGCAAGCGGGGTATCCCTGGGCATGAATATATGGGCGGTCAACCCACCGCGGGCTGCATAGGCAGCCATTGCTCCACCGGCATTGCCGGCTGTGGGTATGATCACCTTCTGGATGCCCAGCTCTTTGGCCTTGGAAATCGCGGCTGCCAGGCCGCGTGCTTTAAATGTGCCGGTGGGATTACAGCCCTCTTCTTTTATGTATAAATTGGGCAGACCAAGCTCAGCGCCCAAGCGCGGGGCATGCAGCAAGGGTGTATCCCCCTCCCCCAGCGTGAGCATGTTTTCCGGATCCCCAACCGGGAGCAGTTCGTGCCAGCGCCACATACCCGCTGGCCGGCTGCGGAATTCATTCCGGTCTACCTGCAGTCGCGCGCTCTGCAGGTCATACACAGCCAGCAGGGTCGCACGGCAATCCGGGCAGAAGGTCTGGATCTGGAAGGCGTCAAACACCCGGCTGCAGACCGAGCATTCCAGGTGGCTGAGGTATGAAATGGGTTTACTCATTTGAGTGAAGGTGCGGCTGAGATAGACCGTAGACTTGAGATGAAAATCGTGTTATCCCAAAATCCCTTACCCCTCTTCATCCAGCTTACGGATCTGGTAAGGCACCTCAGTGATCACGATCCCACGTCTGAACAGCAGTGCTGAGCGCAGCCAGAAAGCGGTTTGGGTGTGCAGCAGGTTTGCCCACCCATTTTCCGGTACGAACTGGGGGACCACGACAGTGATGATCTCGCCCGGCTGGCGTTTAGCCGCGATCTTCTTTATATAATCTATCAGCGGCTCCAGCAACAGCCGGTATGGCGATTCCACGATTACCAGGCGGGTGTTATCTCCCCACTGCTGCCATTTCGCCTTTACCTTCTCGGCTTCCTGTGGATCTATCGAAACATGCACCGCAGTGACATCGGCAGAGATCGAGCGAGCGTAATTGAGCGCCTCAAGCGTACCGCGATGTACGCTCGAAACCGGCATGATCACGCGATGCCGAGAAACACGCCGCGGTTCCATGTACTGTTCAAGAGACAGGTTCTTGGCCAGATTCTGATAGTGGCGGTGTATGGTAAAGAAGATGGCTACTAAAACAGGGGTCAGCACCAGCACAATCCAGGCGCCATCACGGAACTTCGTCACAGCAAAGATCAGCATAACAGCCGCCGTAACAAAGGCCCCCAGCCCGTTGACCACCATTTTTACAGCCCAGCGGGGATCATATACCAATACGGATCCACGCTCTGTAACCTTCTCATCCGGAGTAATCTGCCCCGACTTCCTCCACCGGCGCGCCATACCTACCTGAGAGAGCGTGAACGACAGGAATACACCGATGGCGTACAGTGGGATCAACAAAGTAACGCTGGCATCGAATAAGAAAATCAAGATAGAAGCAATGATTGCCAGGACCAGGATACCCCTGGAATAGACCAGTCGGCTACCGCGGAAGGTGAGCTGCCGGGGTAGAAAACCGTCCTGTGCCATGAGAGCACTCAGACGTGGAAAACCTGCAAAGGCAGTATTGGCTGCCATGATCAGGATGACAGTTGTGGCGGCAATGGTAACCAGGTACAGCAAGTTGCGACCGCCGTAAGCTGTGCGTACCAGCTGCGAGATTACCGTTTCGGATTCGGATGGAACTGCTCCGATTTTGCTGATAATAAAGGTGATCCCCAGGAAGAGCGTACCCAGAATAATGGACATCCAGACCAGGGTAATACCAGCATTCCGGCTGCGCGGCTCGTTGAAAGCAGTTATGCCGTTCGAGATAGCTTCGACACCGGTTAACGCAGTGGTGCCGTTCGCAAAAGCATGCAAAATCAAGAACAGCGTGATCGCCTGGACGCCATGGGTGATGTGCATTGGCGGCGGGTCGACGACACTTCCCAGGCTACCGGTCAAGTATTGGAAGATTGCTACGACCAGGGTCAGCAGCATCGTACCCAGGAAGAAATAAGTCGGAATAGCAAAGGCAGATCCAGACTCCCTGACCCCACGCATATTCACCAACATAACAAGCAAAACCAATCCCACGGCAATATAAGCACGATATTCAAACAGTGTCGGAAATGCCGATACCAGCTGTGCGACACCGGAAGAAATGGAAACCGCCACCGTCAGGATGTAATCGGTCAGCAATGCCGCGCCAGCCGTCAGAGCAGCCATGTCGCCCAGATTGTCGCGCGAGACAATATAAGCTCCTCCCCCACCGGGATAAGCGTGGATGATCTGCTCATAAGAAACAGTAACGATCGCCAGCAATAGTACAATGGCGATAGAAATCGGAAATGCATAGCCAAAAGCAACAGTACCGGCGGCAGCCAGGATTACCAGGATTTCCTGGGTGGCATAAGCGGTCGATGACAACGCGTCCGAAGCGAAGATCGCCAGCCCGATCGCCTTACCGATCGTCTGGTGGGGGGCATCGGCGGTCTCCAATGGACGCCCGATCAGCCATGTCTGCCAGTTGCGTTTGGGAGCAGATTGGTTTTCCTGGTTTATTATGCCGGTTGTTTCAGGCCCATCAGCGACAAACTTTTCACTCATACAGGTAATATTCTTCCTAAGCAGTCATCTTTAATTAGTTTTTTTGGTGTGTGGCGGCTTCGCCGCCACACACCAAAACCTCCTGTTTGTGAGGCAGCCTCTAAAGACTTCCCTAAAAACAAGGGTTCAGGGATTCCAAACGACTATTTCCAGGCAGCTTCTGGTAATCGATGAAATGGTAAACTATTCATCGACGACCAGGACTATAATCGATCCACTAATTATATGCTAAAGGACGGATAATGAGATACTTCAAAGATTTTTTTCCGGTTTTGCTATTATGCCTGCTGATCTCGTGCAACGGGCGTACCAGCGAGGCGATCCGGGTAGAGGATGCCTGGGTTCGAGCTGCTGCCATGGCGGCGGATGAGCAGGGTGAGATGTCCCACATGGGGGGAAGCACCAGCGCGGCCTATATGACGCTCCGCAACACCACATCCGAAGCGGACCGGCTGTTGAGCGCTTCCAGCGATGTCGCTCACAGCGTCGAGCTGCACACCAGCGAGGAGGTCGATGGAGTAATGACCATGCACCCGATAGAGGGAGTAGATGTGCCTGCTGGCGGCTCTGCGGAGTTGGCTCCTGGCGGCATGCATGTCATGCTGGTCGGCCTGACACGCGACCTCAAGGCCGGGGAAAAGATCACATTCACGCTCGATTTTGAAAAAGCAGGAGAAATTCAAGTAGAGGCAGAAGTACGCGCTCCCTGAAAATGTAAGCTGCTATCAGGGCTGAATAATCGTCGGGCGCCAGATCGGATCGAATTCATTACCCGGGGCATCCGTGAGACGGATGCGCCCAGCTCCGCTGGCAGACATGATAAAGATATCATGATTGCTGCCCTCAGGCCAGCTCTCAAAAGCCAGCCATAAACCATCCGGGGAATATTTCGCCTCTCGTGCTGGAGCCGGACCCAGCTCATAGCGGAATTCGGTGTACTCATCGTCTTGATATGAGGCTGCCACCAGCCCCGGGATTCGCCTTTGCTGAGACACCTGTGTGAACAGGATCACATCACCCTCGCGAGACCACACGGGATGCGAGTTGATCGCATCTCCGCTGCGCGAGTAGAGCTGCTGGTTGCTGCCATCGGCGTTCATCGTCCAGACCTGCACCGGACCCTTCTGGGTGGTGACAAAGGTCAACTGGCTGCCATCCGGCGACCAGTATGGCTGCCGGTCATACGAATACTGGGCGGACAGGCGCTCAACAGAGCCATCTGCCAGCTTCATCAGGTAAATCCGCGATCGGCCGCTGTTGCGCAGCGAGCTGAAAGCGATGTGGGTGCCATCCGGTGACCATACCGGATCGAAATCCCCGCCTGGCGCGCTAGGCAGCGGAGTCAGACCGGTACCGTCAATGTTGATGATAAATAGCCCTGCCCCACGATATAGGTCTTCATTCTTCTTACAAGGGGAGATGAACACCAGATGCGTCCCATCTGGCGACCAATCCGGCTGGCAGGCGCCTTCCGGCATATCGGTGATCTGGCGCAGATCGCTGCCATCCACATTCACCACCCATACCTGGGTGGTGCCGCTGCGATCAGAGGCAAAAGCTACCTCACCCATGCCGCCGCCGACGATCGTCGGGACTGCCGTAGGTGAAGGTGGGGGATTGACAACCGGGATTCGGGTGGCAGTGTTTGTCGGGGAGGCAGCAGGCGCCTGGGTGTCTGTCGGTTTCATGGCTGTGGCTGTCGGTGGGTCGGGTGTCTGGGTGGCAGGCTGCTCGGCCGATGGCGTTGAAGATGGATTGACCAATACAACCGGCAGGATAGTCGATGGGGACGGTAGAACCAGGGCCAACGCCTGGTTGGGCAGGCTGGGATCGTTGAGCACGAGCCCAGCACCAACCAATACGATAAGCAGAATCCCAATCAGCACCCATGTCCATTTTCGCCGGCCCTGAGCCCTGGCACGTCCGTTATATTTGGGCTCGCTGATCGGCGACGAGGTAGGGATGGGCAGAGGTGATTTATTCACCGGTGATGGAGAATATACCGGCGAGAGCGGCTTGGGAGCAGGCGTATCTGGATAAAGCTCCGGATTGACCATTGCGTTGTTCCCCGGCGCAGGCGAGACCGTGTATTCGCCCGTTTTTCGCCGGGTAAAACCGCGCACGTTTAATAATGCTTGTTTGAACTCTTCTGCTGTCTGGAAGCGCTCATCCGGACGGATAGCAAGTGATTTCTCGATCACCGCTGCCAGGCGCCGGGAAACCTTTGGATTGTGCTTACGGATGGAAGTCAAAATCGACTGGTCCATCGCACGTGCCAGGGCATCCTCAGGGATGGCGCCGGTCAGGGCTGCATACAGGGTAGCGCCTAATGAAAAAAGGTCGGATCGATTATCGGTGCGCGCGGTCCCATACTGCTCGGGTGGAGAGTAGCCCGGCGTCATCGCGCGCGCCCCGCTGGTGGTCGCCTGACCACCCTGGATAAGCTTCGCCAGGCCAAAATCGACCAGGTAGATTTGCCCGCTGGGTGATATTTTTACATTGCCCGGTTTGATATCCCGGTGCACAATGGGTGGATTGCAGGTTTCCAGGAACCCTAAAGCATCACAGACCGCTGCGCCAACCAGGATAACCTCCTCTTCGGAGAGCACTCCTGTACGGTCCATCCGCTGGCGTAGGTCTTCCCCCTCGATGTAATCCATTACCAGGTACTGACCCTTGCCATCAATCACAAAGTGGTCAGTGACCCGGGTCAGGTTTGGATGCTTAAGGGTCGCCAGGATGACCGCCTCCCGGCGAAACTGGCGCGCATATTCCTCTGTGGTAAACAGGTTCTCCTTGACGGCGACGTCCACCCCCAGGTTCTCGTCGACGGCGCGGTAGACTGCCCCCATACCGCCTTGACCAAGGATCTCCACTACCCGGTAGCGTTGATTCAGGATTGTGCCGCGTTCGAGAGCCATTATTTATACATCGCAGCCAACACTGCGTCTACCAATCAGAAATCTAAATATCCAGATTGCGCACCTCGCGGGCGTGGGTCTGGATAAAACGCCGGCGAGGTGGGACAGCGGACCCCATGAGCATATCGAAAGTCCGGTCTGCCTCCGCCGCATCATCAATCGTAACCAGGAGCAATGTTCGCTGGGCGGGATCCATGGTGGTTTCCCACAACTGCTCCGGATTCATTTCACCCAGTCCCTTATAGCGCGAGATCGTTGCCCGGTCTGCATCTTTGTTTAGCGCCTTTAGTATACGATCTTTTTCTGCCTCGGTATAGGCATAGCTGACCTGATTCCGGTTTACAATTCGGTAAAGTGGCGGTTGGGCAATATATAGATGCCCTTCTTCGATCAGCGGCTGCATGTAGCGAAAGAAAAAGGTCAACAGCAAAGTCCGGATATGGCTGCCATCGACATCCGCGTCGGTCATCACCACAATACGCCCATAACGCAAGCCAGATAGATCGAAGCTCTCTCCAATACTGGTGCCTAAGGCAGAAATCAGGGCTTTCACTTCGTTGTTAGCCAGGATTTTATCCAGCCGGGCACGCTCAGTATTGAGGATTTTACCCCGCAGCGGCAGCACAGCCTGGAAATGCCGGTCGCGGCCCTGTTTGGCGCTCCCGCCGGCCGAATCACCTTCGACGATATACAGCTCGGTCTTTTGCGGATCACGCTCAGAGCAATCTGCTAGCTTGCCGGGCAAGGTCAGGCTTTCCAGCGCCGACTTGCGGATAACCAGATCACGCGCCTTGCGAGCTGCATCGCGCGCCCGCGCCGATGTCAGGCATTTTTGCACGATCGCCTTCCCGGCGGAGGGATTTTCCTCTAGGAATGAGCTGAAGGCTTCATTGATCACCTGTTGGGCGAAGGTCTGCACCTCTGGGTTCATCAACTTCACCTTGGTCTGGCTCTCGAACTGTGGGTCGGGATGCTTGACGCTGATGATGGCGGTCAGCCCTTCACGCGTGTCATCGCCGGTGAAATTGGGATCAGAATCCTTCAATAAGCCAGTGCGTCGGGCGTAATCGTTGATGGTGCGGGTAACCGCTGCCCGCAAGCCGGTTAGGTGCGTGCCGCCGTCGATAGTGTTGATCGTATTGGCAAAGGCATACACTGATTCCGCATACGCATCGGTGAACTGGATAGCGGCGTCGATCGTGATGCCTTCGGCCTGCTTTTCAACATGCATCACCGGATGCAGAACCTCCCGGTTGCGGTTTAGATAGCGCACAAACGAGGTAATACCACCTTCAAAATGGAAAGTCATTTCCCGGTCTGAGCGCTCATCCTCCATAAAAATAGTAACGCCGCGCGTGACAAATGCCATCTCGCGGAACCGCTGCACCAGGGTATCGAACCGGTAATCCAGGTCCCCTTTAAATATCTCGGTGTCGAACTTGAACGTCGTTTGGGTGCCAGTTTCTTTCGGGTCCGATTTACCGACTACCTCCACCGGACCCTTCGGGTAGCCGCGTTCATAGCGCTGCGCGTAGATCTTACCGTCCCTTCGTACCCGTACCTCACACCATTCCGATAGGGCGTTGACTGCCGACACACCGACGCCGTGCAAACCGCCGGAGACCTTATAACTGCCGCCGCCGAACTTCCCGCCGGCATGCAGCATGGTCATGACCACTTCTAGGGCAGGCTTTTTGATCTGCGGATGGATGTCCACAGGGATGCCGCGCCCGTTATCCGTAACCGTCACACTGCTATCTGGATGGAGATAGATTTCAATCCGGTCACATGCCCCAGCCAGTGCCTCATCGATCGAGTTATCAACCACTTCGAAGATCAGGTGGTGCAACGCCTTGATGTCCGTCCCACCGACATACATTCCAGGCCGGCGGCGAACTGCCTCAAGCCCTTCCAAAACCTGGATATCTTTCGCTTCATAGGAATATGTTTCGCTTTTGGTCACCCAAACCTCCATAATTCATGCATACAGCACTCTCTCAATCGGAGAAATGCCGGGTGTAATCGTTGAACCTGCGATACTATGCTCGTGAAGATAGCTGCGCCTGCTGGAGCAATCGCTGTGCCCAGCGGTGAGCTTCCTTGTAATAGCTGAAACTGGCTGCCACCAGCCCAGTGGCGACAAACGCATGACCGATTACGCCTATAAACGCCAACCACGACTCGCTTTCAGGCACCCGCCAGAGCAGGGTGAACCCCTCATCCAGCAAGAAGATACTGAGGAAGAATAAAGCCGTCCTGGGCATAGTGATGCGCACCAGGCGCATGCTGTCTCTCAAAGCCACTCCTACCCGACTGCGGTTGACAAAAATGCTATGTGGAGTGAACAGCAAGGGAAAGAGGATCCAGAGCATCAAGCCGCCAAAGATAAAGATGGCAAACTCGCTGAAAGGCAGAGCCGACATAACCAATCCGGAAATCAGACAGCTGGCGGGAATACTGATAGCAACCACCAGGATAATCCAGGTCAGCGACATCAAGATGACCTGTAAAACCTCCCAACGCCAACCCGAGAACACCTCCCGCCATGACACTTTGCTGGTGGTCACTGCCTGGGAAACTGCTGAAAAGTACAGCGTACCAACCGCCAGCCCGACGAGCGAGAGCGACAGCCAGATCAAGATCAACAACCAGATCGATCCCACCTCCCAAAAAGCCGGCTGTCCCAGGGGATTGGTTATCGGCTGAGAGGAGACCATCAGGCTTGGAACACCGATGGGAAAAGACCTGAGGGAGGAGAATATATTCAGGTTCTCCGTGATCTCCTGCCAAAACAGGCTTCCGGCCTGAAGGAGATCGGCATTTTGCGAGGCGAAATCACCCGACTGCCGGGTTGCCAATGCGATCAGGGTATCGGTCAGCTGTTTAATTCGCAAGTGAGGGCCGAACCACAGGAAAAGATCCAGCAACACTGGGATCAACACCAAATCGATATGATTCGCCGTCGCGTCAAAACCAGCCATCAAAGAGCCTATCAGGCTGGGAGGCGCAGGCAGAGCCTGAATTTCTGCGGTTTTCATGCCAGCTAGATTCTACCATAGGGGCATTTCCTCGAAATAACATTTGACATCTCCATAAATTATGCTAGACTTTTAACGACTCGACATATGCTAGACTATACGCATCACCTACGACAGGCCGATATCTTCTACAATTTCACCCCGCCGCAGCTGGAGCAGGTGGCGCAGTTCTGCCAGGAACGTACCTGCCAGCTTGGAGAAACCATCTTCACAGAAGGGTCAACCAGCTTGGATTTCGCTTGATGTACAATCTGGCGGCTGACATGGCATTGAAAATTCGCAACAGCGATCTCCTTATTCGTGAAGAATTCCTATACACAACCAGGAGGTAAGCGCATCAGAATCCATTTTTCCTCCTTGACCTACCTGTTTATTATCGGTACAATCCATACATTAAGCGGGCAGTCCGGCAACTCCGGCTGAGTGATCGTTTATGCCGTTTTACCAGTCCCGCAACCATAATCTTATCCCGGTGTTTTAGTCTTCGTGAATACGCTGAAGGAGGTGGTACAAATACGACAACAATAGATGATTCTAAATATTAGCCAAACGCCAATTGGAAAAAATATCAATCGAACATCATCATCAAGGAGAGAGAAGATGTCTAAGAAACTGTTTGTTTTCATGTCTCTGCTGGTAATCGCCAGCATGATGTTGGCTGCCTGCGGTGGCGCGGCTACCCAAGCCCCCACTGAAGCGCCTGTTATGACGGAAGCACCTGTAATGACCGAAGCACCTGTCGAAGAACCCGCGGCGCTCGAATGCACGGATGCAATCGGCTGCGTTGAGGTTAGAGCGGGTGATCCTGTCCATATCGCCTATGCCATGGTCACCTCCGGCGCCGATGCCACATTGGGCATCGACTCACGGAACGGCGCTGAGATCGCTGTCGACGACCATGGGGGCAAAGTGCTGGGTCACGACATCAAGTTCGATGGCGAGGACGAGCTGTGTTCAGCAGAAGGCGGGCAGCAAGCCGGCACCAAGCTGGCAGCCGATCCCACCATCGTCGCTGTCATCGGCACGTCCTGCTCCAGCGCGGCCCGCGTCGGCGTACCGCTGTGGTCCGCGGCTGGCTTTACCATCATCTCGGCGTCTAACACCGCCGTCGACCTGACCCTTGAGGGTAATGAGAACAACCACCCCGGCTATCTGCGCACCGCCCACAGCGACTCCGTCCAGGGCGCTGCAGCCGCCAAATTCGCCTGGGAAAAGCTGGGCGTGAAAAAAGCCGCCACCATCCATGACGGCAGCCTTTACGCCGAGCAGCTCCAGCAGGTTTTCGCCGACTCGTTCAGGGAACTGGGCGGCGAGATCACATCCCAGGAAGCGGTCAGCCCGGATCAAACTGACATGAGCGGCGTGCTGACCAGCATCGCCGCTGGCGCTCCCGAGCTGATCTACCACCCGATCTTCATCCAGGCCGGCGTCCAGCTCGTCCTCCAGGGGCGCCAAACCCCCGGATTGGAGAACGTTTACCAGATGGGCGCAGATGGAATGTTCTCGCCTGACGTGATGGAAGGATCCGGCGAGTCTGTGGAAGGCGTATTTGTTTCCAGCCCTGACACCACCAAATTCGGACCGGACTACGAGGCGAAATTTAAGCCAGCTTATCAAGCCAAATTCGGCTCGGAGCCGCTGAGCATCTTCCATGCCCATGCCTATGATGCCATGAACATGGTACTGGCATGTGTGGAAAAGGTCGCTCAGGGTGATAAGGAAGGGGGCGACATGCTGATCGGTCGCCAGGCGCTGCGAGACTGCATGTTCAGCACCACAAATTTCCCGGGCCTGACCGGTAATCTGACCTGCACCCCCACCGGCGACTGCGCCGACCCCAAGATCGCTGTTTATGAATACCACACTGGCGAGTATCCTCCCACGAAAATCTGGCCAGAAGACTAAGTAGGCTACCTCACGATTGACCTGTGGGGAGGGGCGAGGTTTCCCTTCGCCCCTCCCTTTTTACAAACCAAGGAGGCCTGGCATGCTGAAAAGATGGCGGCAAACCGTTACTGCCACAGATCTGGTCGTATGGGCGATTGGTCTGAC
>CAZGIX010000039.1:0-30232 GCA_964525785.1 uncultured Anaerolineaceae bacterium | reverse complement strand
TGGTTTGCATCCAGTTTACTCCAATTCCTAACAACATCCAAGAGGGAGACTATCGGGTTGTCTTAATTTAGACAAATCATGTTGTAATTCGCCGAAATTTTCAAAATATCCTGTAACAAAAAACAGGAGTGGTATAATCACTTCATCCACATCCAATAACGGAGAAAATTCCCGCATGAAGCTTCACGAATACCAATCCAAACAAATATTCGCAAAGTATGGCGTCCCCATCCCAAAGGGACGGGTGGCGGCCACTGCAATCGAAGCGGGTGAGATTGCCGCAGAGTTGGGTGGCCGCGTTGTTATTAAATCGCAGGTATTGGTCGGTGGACGCGGAAAAGCCGGCGGCATCCGATTGGCGAAAAATCCCCGGGAGACTGAAGAGCTGGCAGCTCAAATCCTCTCGATGGAGATCAAAGGGCTTCCAGTGCGCAAAGTGCTGATCGACGAAGCTGCTCAGATCGATAAAGAGATATATTTTGGTATAACCAACGATCGGGCGGCACGCAAGCCGGTGATGATGGCATCTGCGGCTGGTGGTGTGGATATCGAAGAGGTCGCCCGAGTAACCCCCGAAAAAATCATCAAGGTGCATATCGATCCGCTCTTGGGGCTGCATGATTACCAGACCTGGGATATTGCCGCTGGAATAGACCTGCCGCGTGATCACTGGCGCGCATTCGGTCAGATTGCTCACGGCTTGTGGAATGCTTATGTCGCATGCGACGCAACCCTGGCAGAGATTAACCCCCTGGTGATCACCGCAGATAACCGCTTGCTTGGAGTGGATGGCAAGATGGTGATCGATGACAATGCCCTTTTCCGCCACCCCGACCTGGTGGAGATGCGTGACCTGGATGTTGAAGCACCATCTGAGATAGAAGCGCGCAAGTACGGGCTGACCTATATCAAGCTGGATGGCAACATCGGCTGTATGGTCAATGGAGCCGGACTGGCAATGACTACCATGGACATTATTAAACTATTCGGTGGTGAGCCGGCCAATTTCCTGGATATCGGTGGCGGTGCCAGTGCCGATAAAGTTTCAGCAGCACTGCGGATCATCCTGTCAGATCCTAGTGTCAAAGCGGTCCTGCTGAACGTCTTCGGCGGCATTACACGCGGCGATGAGGTCGCCCGGGGAATTTTATCTGCTCTAAACGATGTTAAAACAGGTGTACCGATGGTCATCCGGCTGGTGGGTACAAATGCTGAAGAGGGTCGCCAGATCCTGGCTGATGCCGAGATGATTACTGCCGAGACCCTGGTTCAAGCCGCGCAAAAGGCGGTTGCAGCTGCAAAGACAAACTAAAAACCTGTCCGGAAATTTTCGGGTAGATACTAGAGGATAACTAATGAGTATTCTGGTCGATAAAAATACACGCCTGGTTGTCCAGGGAATTACCGGGAATGAAGGCTTGTTTCATACTCAAGGCATGCTGTCGTATGGCACAAGTGTCGTGGCAGGCACCCGGCCTGGTAAAGGGGGGGAATGGGTATTGGATGGGAAAATACCCGTCTTCGATTCGGTAAAAATCGCTGTGGAAGCCACTGGCGCAAATACAAGCGTTATTTTCGTGCCCGCGCGCAACGCAGCCGATGCAATCCTCGAATCTGTAGATGCCGGTGTCAGCCTGATCGTCTGCATTACCGAGGGCATTCCCGTGCAGGATATGATGAAAGTCCGCAACTACCTGGATCAGAAATCCGTCCGCCTGGTAGGGCCAAACTGCCCTGGACTGCTCACCCCAGGAGAATGTAAAGTGGGGATCATTCCCGGCGATATTTCCATCTCTGGTAATGTCGGGGTAGTCTCCAGATCCGGCACATTGACTTACGAGGTGCTGTACGCCCTCAAGCTGCTGGGAAGAGGGGTGAGCACCTGTGTGGGTATTGGCGGCGATCCGATCAATGGCACAAATTTCATCGACTGCCTGAAGCTGTTCGAGGAAGATCCGCGCACAGATCAGGTTGTCCTGATTGGGGAGATCGGCGGTACCGACGAGGAGAAAGCAGCAGAATTCATCTCCGACCATATGACCAAGCCAGTGGTGGCGTTCATCGCCGGACAGACTGCTCCGCCAGGAAAACGCATGGGGCACGCAGGAGCAATTGTTGAAGGTGGTTCTGGCCTGGCATCGGATAAGATCAAGGCATTACAATCAGCTGGGGTGCGGGTCGCCAAACACCCAGAGGAGATTCCCAGCTTGCTTTCTTGAGTGTTGGACTGGTTGGAGCAAAGCACGGGATTGTAAACTGCTCGGGGTCCGGTTCTGAAAGAGAGAACCGGACCCCATATATTTCTGAGCCCATGCGGTGCAGCAAGAGACTTCCCGCTACATAGTTAAAACAAAGAAGAGCAGATTACCCTGCCCCTCTTAGAAGAAAGCTGCTGGTGATGTTTGTCTATCCCATGTGGGTTTCGACGTATTTTACCGCTTCGCCCACCGTTGTGATCTTCTGGGCGTCGTCATCGGAGATCTCACCGCCAAATTTGTCCTCGAACGCCATGATGAGTTCAACCAGGTCCAATGAATCTGCCTCTAAATCCTCACGAAAACGCGCTTCCAGGGTGATCTTCTCTTCATCAACTCCCAGCAAATCTACGATGATGTTCTTGATTTCCGCGTAGGTGTCAGCCATGAAAAAACCTCCTCTTTAAAATAGTAGCAAGCTAGCGCCAATTTTAACCCTGGCGCCTATTATGTCAAGCCTTGGTGGCAAATCTCATCAGCATCTTATTGACATCCCAGAATCGGGCTGGTAAGATAATTCTACTTGACAGGAACACCACCTAATGGCAAAAGTTACGCAGATCAGCAGTCGAAAAGCCGACCACATCCGCATCAACCTGGATGAGGATGTACGCTCCGCTCTGACATCCGGGTTGGAACGCTATCGATTCATCCATCAGGCTTTGCCCGAGTTGAACCTGGATGAGGTCGATCTAAGCCAAAATTTATTTGGACGCTCCCTGCGCGCTCCAATCCTCATCTCCTCAATGACCGGGGGAACAGACCAATCAGGCCGCATCAACCTCGTATTGGCTGAAGCAGCCCAGGCGACAGGTATTGCGATGGGTCTTGGTTCGCAGCGTGCTGCCATTGAACAACCAGAATTAGCGCCGACCTTCCGGGTGAGGCAAGTTGCACCGGATATATTACTCTTTGCTAACCTGGGTGCGATCCAACTAAACTATAAATATGGGGTCGATCAGTGTGTGCGAGCGGTTGAGATGATTGAAGCCGATGGTTTGATCCTCCACCTGAACGCGCTGCAAGAGGCAGTGCAGCCGGAGGGTAACACACTTTTTGCAGGATTGCTCAGCAAGATCGAGGCAATTTGTAAAGCGCTGCCGGTGCCTGTGATTGTCAAAGAAGTTGGCTGGGGCATCTCAACCCGGGCAGCCCATCTGCTGGGTGTAGCAGGCGTAGCAGCAATAGACGTTGCCGGGGCAGGAGGGACATCCTGGTCACAGGTAGAGATGCACCGCGCTGAAACCGAGAGCCAGGCGCGCCTGGCAGCCGCGTTTATTGATTGGGGAATCCCAACCGCTGATTCCATCGAAATGGTACGATCTGCAGCTCCCGATGTCCTCGTTTTCGCGTCGGGCGGGATTCGCACGGGAGTAGATATTGCCAAATGCATCGCCTTGGGAGCATCATTGGGTGGAATGGCCAGTCCTTTCCTGAAGGCGGCTGTCCAATCCTTGGATCGGACCGTGGAGACAATCCTAGAGCTTCGCCGTGAGATTCAGGTCTGCATGTTTGCAGTTGGAGCGGGAAATCTGAATGCGCTAAACAAATCAACTCTGATCAAGGTGTGAGATCATGCCCAGCGCCCTCGTAACTCTAGATATGCTGCCCTCGATTGAGGTTGAGCTCAAGAATGCAGTCGACAGCTCGAATATACCGGCTCTTGCAGATTTTCACAACATGATGGCTTATCACATGGGTTGGGAAGGCGAAGGAGCTGGTCCAGGCGCCACCGGTAAACGCATTCGCCCGCTGTTGGTGCTGCTTACGTGTGCGGCTGCAGGTGGTCAATGGCAGCATGCCCTGCCCGCCTCAGCTGCAGTGGAACTGCTGCACAACTTTTCTTTGATCCACGATGATATCGAGGACAACAGCCCGCTGCGCCGCGGTCGTTCTACAGTGTGGGTGAAATGGGGTATCCCCCAGGCGATTAACACTGGGGACGCCATGCTGACGCTGGCACACCTGACAATTCTCCGTCTAGCAGACCACATCAATCCAATCATTGCATTGGAGGCTGTGCGCATTTTACAGCAAACCTGCCTCGAGCTTACCAAAGGCCAGTACCTGGATATCTCCTATGAGAATCGGAGTGATCTGGCACTGGATGATTATTGGCCAATGATCAGCGGGAAGACCGGCGCATTAATATCAGCCTGTACACACCTTGGCGCTCTGACAGCCCAGGCAGATCGGGTCATCCAGGCAGCCTACCGCATGTTCGGCTACAATCTAGGCCTGGCTTTTCAAACCCTGGACGACCTGTTAGGGATTTGGGGCAATGCAGCCAACACGGGAAAATCGGCGCAAAGCGACCTGGTTTCAGGTAAGAAATCGCTGCCGGTCTTATATGGTCTGGGGCAAAATAAAGCCTTCGCCCAACGGTGGCGAGAAGGGCCTATCCTGCCGGGCGAGGTGGAGAGCGTTGCCAGGCTTCTAGAGCAGGAAGGCGCCCGTGACTACACGCAAGAAACCGCTGCTTGCCTGACCGATAAAGCCTTGGGGGCCCTCGAAGTGGCCAGGCCAACCGGGCCGGCTGGCGATGAGCTGTATACACTGGCAAATCAGCTGCTCAAACGCCAGGTCTAGACCTGCCCATTTGCGCCTCAGACAAATTCCATAAAGACTTGATTCCCCAGCAATCGAGCCTGTGGGGAAAGTCGCAAATTGTCGCCCTGCCACTCAAGCAGACCCTTTTGAAGCAGCGCCTCGATCGGCGCCTTATAAACATCCCGCAGCCCTCGCCCAAAGCGCCGGGTGAATTCGGCGTCGGACACTCCCTCTCTCGTCAGCCGCAAACCCATCATCATCACTTCACCCATCTCCTCAGTCACGCTGATGGTCTGCCTCGACATGGTTGCCGGGGTTCCGGGATACGCGCCGGGGTGGTTTTCCTGGACTCCCATCACCCCATCCGGCTCCGGAATTCCTCTACCCATGCGCTGTATATAAACAGCTGGCGAAAGTACATTTACTGTATGGGTATGCTCCACAAAACCGTGTGCACCAGCCCCGAAACCCAGGTACGGCAGTAATCGCCAGTATTGCAGGTTATGGCGGCATTCTCTAAGAGTCTGCCCAGGTCCGGTGCGCGCCCAGTTCGATATCTCGTATTGACTGTAATCTGCCCTGTCCAGAAACTCTGCCGCCAGATCGTACATATCCGCCGCCAGATCCTGCTCTGGCTCCGACAGGAGCCCCCTGGCGACCCAGTTTTGCATGGGGGTGCCATGTTCGAGGGTAAGTGCATACAGAGAAAGGTGATCGCCGCCTAATCCCAACACCAGACCCAGGCTGCGCTTCCAGCTCTCTACTGATTGATACGGTATGCCAAAGATCATATCCAGGCTGAGGTTGTCAAAACCTGCCTGCCTGGCCCATTTGACGGAGTTGAGGACATCCCGGTAGTCATGCTGCCGCTCCAGCAACACCAGCTCACCCGGATTCGCAGATTGGACGCCCAGGCTCAGACGATTAACACCCAGCTGCCGCAGGGAGTTCAGGTATTCACTGGAAAGTGTGCCGGGATTGGCCTCCAGGGTTATCTCCGCATCCTCGAATACTGCATACTGCTCCATAATTTGCGCTAACACCTTGTCAATATACGCATAAGGCAGCAAGGAAGGAGTTCCACCCCCAAAGAATATCGTATGTACCGGGAGCTTTTTCCCTGCTATCTGCGCCAGATAACGGATCTCCTGGCACAAGGCATTCACATAATTCGGTATCAAGGATTCAAGCCCGGCGTAGGTGTTGAAATCGCAGTACGCACAGCGATGCACACAGAAAGGTATGTGCAGATACAGGCTGAGGGGTTGCATACGCCGGAGTATACCACCCGAACGATGCAGGTCAAATTGACCATCGTTTTTCTGGTATAATCCGCCAAGCCCAGGCCCAATCAATGAAAATCTGTGGGGCTGGCGTAAAAAACTTATGCCTGAGACACCATCAAAACCGACAAAACTGTGCCCCACTTGTGGAACCAGGCTCAGCGAAGATGCTGTCCGCTGCCTGGTATGCGGGACAGATCTATTGAACCCCGACCGACCATCCAAACCAGCCAAGGCAATCCAGGGTACCCGCCTGCCCGTTATCACACTCAACCTGCCAACTGCTCTCGGGCTGCTGGCACTATTCATTGCCATCGGGGCTGTCCTGGTATATTTTGCTATGCGGCAACCTGAGGCTCAGGCTGTTGCGCCGACAGCGACGCCGACGGTAACCTTCACCCCCACAACAACCACGACCCCTACGCCGGTCACTCCGACCACCACCAGCTCACCCGAGCCATCTCCAACACCGTTCACCTATAGAGTCGCAGCGGGCGACACCTGTTCCACGATCGCTTTCAATTTTGGGGTTTCAATCCAAAGCATCGTGCTACTCAATGAATTACCGGCAGCTTGCGACACGCTGATCGAGGGGCAAATGCTCTTCATCCCACAGCCTACTCCGACAGTCACCCCGCTGCCGACATCGACTCTGAGCGCAGCTGAGGCCACCGATGTCGCCTGTCCAAAAGTCGAGTATACCGTTCAGGACAATGATACGCTGAGCGGTATTTCATTGAACTATGGCGTCTCAATTGCTTCACTAAAATCTTATAACGGCCGCGTCAGTGATATTGTTCAATCTGGTGAAGTAATCGTCATTCCGCTGTGTGAGCGGGCATCCACGCCTGGTCCTTCACCGACCCCCACACCCCCTCCACCATATCCGGCTCCCAGCTTGCTGTTGCCACCAGATGGCGCATCATTCAAACTGGCGGACACTACCGTTACCTTGCAGTGGGCATCTGTGGGCACGTTGCGATCCAACGAAGCCTATGCAGTCATTGTTGAGGATGTAACCGAAGGTCAAGGTCGCAAGCTGCTTGAATATGTAACCGACACCAAATTTATCGTTCCTTCCAGCTTCCGGCTCAACGACACCGTACCGCACATTTACCGCTGGTGGGTATTGACCATGCGGCAGACTGGCACTGACGATGACGGCAATCCCATCTGGGAATCAGCGGGACTGACCAGCATAGAGCGAGTTTTCAGCTGGAGCGGAGCTGGCGCAGGTGCACCCGCAGCCGCGACGCCTACACCTTGATCTGAGCTTTCCTGGCAATATCTTCCAGCATCACGGTGGTTACCGACTTGGGTCTTTCCAGAGGCTGCCCAAGAGCGCGAGCCCACACGGCATTGGCGGTCACACCCAACGAACGCCCCACCCCAAACAAGACAGTGTAATAGTCGAACTCGCGCACCCCATAGTGATACTGCAGGCTGCCGCTGATCGCGTCTACATTTGGCGAGGGATTCTTGGCTTTTCCCTGTTCGATCAGCACCTGAGGCACAACCTCATAGACCAGCTTAGCGATCTGGAATAGATCATCTTCGGGCATATGTTTATCGGCATATTCGTACTGGGCGGTAAAACGCGGGTCAGGCTTGCGCAACACAGCATGCCCATACCCGGGGATGACCTGCCCGGCTTTAAGCGTATCCCAGGCAAACTGGCGTAATTGTTCTTTGGTCGGTACGCCACCAAAACGCGTGTGGACTTCCAACAACCATCCCAGCGCTTCCTGGTTGGCCAGACCATGCAGCGGTCCAGCCAGGCTGTTGATGCCAGCAGAGTAGGCATAATAGATATCTGAGAGAGTCGAAGCCGCCAGGTGCGTGGCATGCGCGCTGGCATTCCCGCTTTCATGATCTGAGTGGAGGATAAAGTATAGCCGGCAGAGATCCATGTATGTTGGTGATTCGATGCTGATCATGTGGGCAAAATTCGCGCCCCAATCGAGATCCTGCCGCTGCGAGATAAAGATGCCATCCTTATATTTCAGACTGTAAATATACGCGGCGATCGCTGGCAGTTTGGCAGTCAGGTTCAAGCTGTCTTCCAGCATCGCCTCCCAATACTCATTCTTGGTCATGCCCTGGTGATAGCGGCGGGCAAATACTGACTCGTGGTGCAGCGCCAGGATCGCTGATGAAAACAACATCATTGGGTGGGCGTCGGGAGGCAGTGAACGCAAGACCTCAAAAACAAAGTGAGGAATCTTCGAACGCTCCTTCCACTCGTTCTCAACCTCCAATGCATCTGCTTCATCTGGCATCTCGCCAATCAAGAAAAGGTAATAAAGACCACCTACATAGGGCATCTCGGCCCCTTCAGGCTTAGGCAGCTTCGATAATACCTCTGGAATTGTGTAGCCTCTGAACCGGATACCCTGATCAGGATCGACATAGGAAATATCGGTCACAAGGGATTTTACATCCCGCATTCCCCCATAGACCTGGGAAATGGTGACATCTCCAACCTTGACATCCCCAGATTCCTTAACTAATTTTGCTACCCTGGCACGCCAATCCGGCAGCAAGGCAGCCATTTTATCCTTCAGCGCCATCATATCCTCCGATCAGACATTTAGCTTGCCAATGTTCTCTGCCACGCCTTTAGCAGATGCCTGCAACGCTGTCTTTTCTTCGTCGTTCAGCTCATACTCGATGATCTTTTCGACCCCTTTCCGTCCGAGCTGAACCGGAACACCGAAGAAAATATCCTTCAATCCGTATTCTCCGGTAAGATACGCCGAGGCAGGCACAATCAGGTGCTTATCTTTTAGGATGGCATCTACCATTTGTGTCACCGCGATCGCAGGTGCATAAAAAGCGCTGCCTGTCTTCAGCAAGTTGACGATCTCGCCTCCCCCTTTGCGGGTGCGCTCCACAATGGCTTGCAGGCGATCGGCTGCGAGGATCTTATCCAGTGAAATACCGGCCACATTCGAGTGGCGTGTGAGGGGAACCATCTCATCGCCATGTCCGCCCATTACGTAGCAGTGGATGTTTTCCACGCTGACACCCAACTCCATGGCGACAAATGCACGCATGCGGGCAGAATCGAGAATTCCGGCCTGTCCGACAACACGCTGAGCAGGCAGATTGGTAGCTTTCATAACCAGGTACGTCATGACATCCAGCGGATTGGTCAGCACGACAAATATTGCTTGCGGCGAGTAGCGAATCGATTCTTGTGCAGCTTTCCGAACGATTTCAGCGTTTGCTGCTAGCAGATCGTCACGACTCATGCCTGGCTTGCGCGGTAAGCCAGCCGTGATCACGACGATATCAGAGCCTTCCGTTTCTTCATAGCCGTTGCTGCCCACCACAGCTACATCTTTGCCGATTACTGGCAGAGCCTCCTGCAGGTCCAGGGCTTTACCCTGCGGCATCCCTTCCACGATATCGACCAGGACAACATCTGCAATTTCGCGTTCCGCAATCCAATGTGCGGTCGTGGATCCCGTCATTCCGGCGCCTATGATGGATACTTTATTGAGCATTATTTTTCCTCCTCCATGACAAATTGATATCAGTTTACACAAAAAGGACGCAGATTCCTTTGGAAAACGCATGTCTGCGTGGCATGTGCAGCGTATTCCTCCGGATATCTGCGTCCTGGTTTATATAAATCGCCAATTCAAAGTTTCGCCTCAGCCAGGGGCGGAGTCTCCGCTTGCTCTTCCGCATGCTCCTGGATGAAGAGGATAGCCTGCATAGCAGCGGCAGCACCCATTCCTGCAGACGTAACCACCTGGCGGAAAACCGGATCTGCAACTTCGCCGGCAGCGTAAACACCTGGCATGTTGGTGTGCATCAGATTGTCTGTCACCAGATATCCATGCTCATCCAGATCCAGCTGGCCTTCGAATATCTGGGTATTGGGTCTATGTCCAATGAAGATGAATACACCTTGAGTAGGATAATCCATTTTTTCTCCACTGGTGACATTCTTCAGTCGTAGGCTGTGTACGGCGTCTTCACCATGGATTTCCTCAACGACTGTGTTCCAGAGGAATTTGATCTTTGGGTTATCCATCGCCCGCTTCTGTAAGATCGCCCCGGCTCGTAAAGTATCCCTGCGGTGGATGATGGTTACAGATTTAGCATAACGGGTCAGGAAGATGCCCTCTTCGAGAGCGCTATCTCCACCGCCAACCACTACCACATCTTTATCTTTAAAGAACCAGCCATCACAGGTTGCACAGTATGAGACACCTCTGCCAGTCAACTCTACCTCGCCGGGGACTTCCAGGTGGATTGGGGTAGCACCGGTGGTTATTATTAACGTCTCGGCAAGGTATTCACCATTATAGGCTGTCACCCGAAAAGGTCGCTTGCTCAAATCCACTTCGGTTGCCGTGTCAAATTCGATCCTGGCCCCGAAACGCTCTGCCTGTTTTTGGAATAGTTCGACCAGCTGCGTTCCTCCGACACCATCTGGAAAACCAGGGTAATTTTCCACAGCGTAGGTCAAAGAGACCTGCCCACCCAGTTCCATACCGGTCAGCACCACCGGATTCAAATCTGCCCGGGCTGCATACAGCGCGGCTGAAAATCCCGCTGGTCCCGAGCCGATAACCAGTACATCTACATGTTGTACGGATGCCGATTTATTGGAGGTGATATTCGTCAAATTGAAATCCATATAGTTCCCTTCGGAGATTGTATTATGACCGCCAATTACTCTGATGCACCAGGGTCAGGAAAGTTGCATTAGAAAACTGTTAATATCACGCTGTCTCTGGCTGCATCATACGTTCCAGCCAGACTGCAGTTTGGAAGCCTCAATCATGGATCTGCGCTGATCTTTTGCCGGGCGACAATCCAGGCATTGACGATAATTATAATCGAAACAAACTCCCGGGACCTTCATCACACGGGAGTCATGGTCGGGGCTTTTTCCTGCCTAAATAGATCATCCATACCAGACAAATACCGGCGGCACCAAATAAAGCGATGGATGGGTAGAACATATTTGCCAGATAGATCTGCACCCCAGCCAGCAGCAGGGCTGTGAAGACAATCCCCAATACCATCTGGCGAATTGCCCCCTCGATCCGTACAGCCTGCAAACTGATATCCGGTGTGTGGACTGCTATCTCACCGCGTTCAATTTTCCCCAGGACAGCATCGATACGTGCTGGAGCTGCCAGTAAAGATTTGACGATGACCTGTATCTCTCTGAGCCAGACCTCGGGGGAGATACGTGCTTCATGGGCAATCAGTTTTCGGGCATATGGTGCAAGATAATCCCATACATTGAGCTGCGGATCGAGACCCGTGCACATGCCTGAAAGGATGCTGACAGTACGCGCCAGGAAAATTACATCCTGAGGTATCTGGAAAGGCAGGCGATAAATCAACTCGCGAAATTCGCCGGCGAACTCCATTACCTCCTGAGGACTTATCCTGGTTAGTTCTGTCATACTCCTTCCCCCGTACCGCTCAAAAATCATGCTACCGGCCTTTTCGATCAAATGAAGATCCGCGCCGGGGAGCAGAAATCCGAGCATCTGGAAAGATTTCACTACCCTGGAAGCATCCTGTGTGCCGACCCCAATCACCATCTCACGCACACCTGAGCGGGTATTGGCTGGCAACTTGCCAACCATACCAAAGTCCACAAAGGTCAGCTCCCAATGCACTTTACCTGCTTCGGACTGCTCATCAGAGTGTCCTGGCAGTGGATGTACAAAGAGATTTCCTGGATGGGGATCAGCATGAAAGAAGCCGTCCTCGAATATTTGCTTAAAATAGATATCCAGCAGGCGCGCGGCGACTTCAGATCTATCGATCCCGACCGCGGTGATATCATCATAATCCGTGATTTTGATTGCCAGGACATTCTCGAGCGTCAGGGCGCGCCGGGTAGTATGGGACCAGATCACCTTCGGAACGCGTACCCCTCGTCTGCCCTTAAAATTAGCAGCAAATGTCTCAGCATTCCGACCTTCGGCAAGATAGTCCACCTCCTCGTAGAGCACCCGGGCGAACTCTTCGATCAGGGATGGAACATCCGCGCGATGGCGGATGGGCGGATATTTCCTCAGCCAATTGCCAATCGTGCGCAGAGCTGCCAGGTCAGTATTGATCAGCTCCTCGATATTGGGTCTCTGGATCTTAACAACTACATCCAGGACTACATCCTGACTTGAGCTCACATTTTCGAGCACATCCATCTGACGCAGCCTGGCCCGGTGAACCTGCCCTAAAGAGGCAGCTGCCAGCGGCTCAACCTCGAAGGCAGCGAACTTTTCTTCTAGCCGGCAGCTATACTCTGCCTCTGCGACCTTTCGGATATCCGCAAAGTCCTCAGCCGGCACCTCATCTTGCAGGCCCTTCAGCTCATCGGTGAATTCCTGAGGCAGCACATCGACGCGAGTAGACAGAAACTGCCCAACCTTGATCAGTACTCCCCCCATCTGGACCGCCATCGCTCGAAAGGCAGCTGCACTGCGGCGCACTCGCTCCACTCTTGTTTTTTGGGAGTAGCCGCGCAAACCGATGCGCGGTAAGAATAAATCCCAAAAGATAAATCCAACCAGAATACGTGCAGCAAAAAATACGATCCGGCGGTAGCGTTTGTGAATCATTGCACTTGAGGATTATACTCTGCTTTATTAAATGACTGGGTGCCCCGCAGCCTCAGCCCAATTGCCCCACAATGGCTTTCTTCTATCTATCAGGGGTTTCCTGATGAACACTTGTGGCGTGTGACAGCCTCTGGATATCTTGTTTACATCTGTGGTATCCTATTCCTATGGTTGCGCATGATCCTCGAGACTTTATAGCCATCTACGCCGCTTTCCAGGCCCCAATTTCGATGTTTGACTGCGGCGATAAATGCGCTACGTATAACGAGCGGGGCGTGCCGTTCTGCTGCGACACACGTCATGCAATCCCCACTGCTTATGAAGAGGAATGGGATTACCTGCAGGGACATACTGATTTGTGGCATCTCTGGCATTCAGATGGTTCGGCCCATGCCAGAGGGTTGATCAACCAGGCTCCGGCGGGACAGATCTTGATCGAATGCCTGGGGCACCAGTTTTGCCAGAGGAATTTTCGTTCGATCACCTGCCGCGCTTTTCCCTTTTTTCCGTATTTTAACAGCAGGGGACAATTTATCGGTTTATCCTATTACTGGGAATACGAAGACCGCTGCTGGGTAATCAGCAACCTGGCCCTGGTCTCCCCTGAGTATCGACAGGAGTTTATTGCAGCTTATGACCATCTTTTTACTTTGTACCCTGGAGAGATCCGGAATTTTACATACTACTCAAGCAAGATGCGCAGAGATTTCCACACCCGCAAAAGGGCGATCCCCCTCTTGCATCGCAACGGAAATGCCTATAAGATCTCACCGCGAGGTGAGCGGATGCGCCGGATAAGGTTGGATGATTGGGGGAAATTCGGACCGTACCGTCTGGCTGCTGAGATGCCCTTCTCGGATGAGCGTTAGGACGTTACAACTGTCCTCCCGATTTGGATTACCGGATCCATCCAAACACCCTTGATTTGACGCATGATAACCGAATCCTACCCAGCAGAGTTTACGCTACCCAACCGCTTCCGAAGCAATCGCCGAGGTCCGGTGCGCTGGATAATTTCTCACACCTCTCATTACTGGTATCTGGTGCTGGTGATGCTGGTAGGGGCGGTCGGGAACGCAGCCTTGGCTGCTACCGTCCCGATCCTGACTGGGCAGGCATTCAACGCCATACTGGCTTCTCCCCCCTCTACTTCTATTTTGATTCGTTCTGCAGTCTGGATCGCGATCACCCAGGTTATCCGGGGATTGCTACAGCTCGGGCGCAACTTCGGTGCGGAGCTAATCGGACAGCGCATGGAACGTGACATCCGAGATGAGATCTATGCCAGTCTCATCGGTAAGAGCATGACCTTCCATAGTCTTCAGCCGGTTGGAGACACCATGGCGCGCACCACCAATGATGTGCGCGAGGTCAATCTGCTGTTCAGCCCGGGAATGAACCTGGTGATCGGCTCAGCGAATTTCCTGATCATGCCCATACTCTTTGCACCGCGCTACCACCCATCCCTGATATTAGTACCGGCTCTATTCTTTATCGGGTATATGTTGTCGCTCTGGCAGTATCTGGCTGAACTGCAGCCCATTACCAGCGATGTCCGCCGCGCCTTTGGACAGTTAAATTCCCGGCTGGCAGAAGCTATCGATGGCATCGAAACCGTCAAGGGGATGTCCCAGGAACAGAGAGAAGTACAGCGCTTTGGCAAAAATGCCCGTGAGTACAGAGATGCAGCCATTCGACAGGGCAATGTGGAATCCCGGTTTGTGCCCCTGCTGCTGTTGGGGATCACAGAGGCGGCAGCTTTTTTGCATGCTGCCCTGCTGTTCCGACAAGGTATGCTGGATGTCGGTGAGGTGATTGCGTATGTCGGATTGATCCAGCTCTTCGGCTTTCCTACATTTGTATCTTTGTTTGCGTATTCCCAGGTATCGTTAGGTATCGCCGGAGCTCGCCGGATCCTGGAACTGATCAACCGGGAGACAAATCTGGATCAGAATATACAAGGGCACAATCTGCCCATGCGCGGCGCAATCGAATTCAAGAATGTCACGCTCTCGTACAATGGCAGCGAGAAAGCCGTTGCAGATCTGAGCTTCACGATCAAACCGGGGCAGACCGTCGCCATCGTTGGGCAAACCGGTTCGGGTAAAACCACGCTGGCGAAGCTCGTGAACCGCACCTACGATACGACCTCCGGGCAGGTGCTGGTTGACAGTATAAATGTCAGGGATTGGTATCTGGAAGGATTACGTCGCCAAATCTCGATCATCGAACAGGATATCTTCCTCTTCTCAAAGACGATTGCCGAGAACATCGCCTTCGGTAAGCCGGGCGCCAGCGAAGAAGAGATCGAGGAGGCCGCGAAAGCCGCTCAGGCTCATGAGTTTATTTCTGCATTTCCGGACGGATATCAGACTGTGATTGGTGAACGCGGCGTGACCCTCTCCGGCGGGCAGCGGCAGAGGCTGGCACTTGCCAGGGCATTCTTAACCGATCCGCGGATATTAATATTGGACGACTCAACCAGCGCCATTGACAGCGCCACTGAGGACCAGATCCAGAAAGCGATCTTCGCCGCGGCGCGCGGTCGCACGACCCTCATCATCACCCATCGCCTCTCCCAGATTCGATGGGCAGATTTAATCCTAGTCATGAGAAAAGGTCAGCTTGTGGCGCAAGGGACGCACACAGAGTTAATGCAAACTTCGGCTGCCTATCGCCGCATATTCAGCGATGGATAGCAGGCAGCTTTCGGGTCAGGTATAGTATGGGTTTCTTCACCAATCTCGACACAGAGCGATACGACCGGCAGTATTCGGACCGGCAGCTTGCGGCACGCATGGCTGGTTATTTCCGGCCTCACTGGCGCTTCCTTGTAGCCATATTTACGCTCCTGGCATTGATATCCATCGCAGGCGCCGCTCAGCCGTTGGTCGTCGCCCGAGGCGTGGATATCCTCACAGCCAATCCAGCGACTCAGCAGATCGTCATTATCTTCCTGATCCTGCTGGCGATCGGCCTGGTGACCTGGCTGTCGAATTGGATCCGGCGCCGGTTGACCGTCAGGATAATAGGGGACATCATTCTCGCCCTGAGAAACGAGGCCTTCCGGGCTGCCGCCGGACACGATCTGTCTTTTTACGATGAATACTCTTCCGGGCGCGTGGTATCCCGCATCACATCCGATACCCAGGAATTCGGCCAGGTAGTACTGCTGATCACCGACCTGATCTCGCAATTCACCCAGGCGATCATACTGGGCATATTGTTGTTCCAGATAGACGTCCAATTGACCCTGTATTTGATTGCCTCGCTGCCATTTATCTTCCTGGCAGCACTGGCTTTCCGCCGCCTGGCACGCACAGTCACCCGAAGGGGGATGCGCGCCATGGCGAATGTCAATGCCACGATCAAAGAGACGGTCAGCGGCATTGCAGTAGCCAAGAACTACCGCCAGGAACCTGCCATATACACGGAGTTCGACCTGGCAAATCGCCAATCCTACCGGGTAAATGTCCAGCGCGGCTTTGTTTTATCGCTGGTTTTCCCGACTTTGAATGCATTAGGCGGTGTGGCGACCGCGGTGCTGGTCTATGTTGGCGGATTGAGCACCATGCAAGGCGTCGTGTCTGCGGGAGCCTGGTTCCTGTTTCTACAGAGCCTAGACCGGTTTTTCTTCCCTGTTTTAAACCTGTCGGCATTCTGGGCGCAGGTGCAGTCGGGGCTGTCTGCTGCGGAGCGTGTGTTCGCCCTGGTGGATGCCGAATCTCTGGTGATCCAGGTCGATCACAAACCCGTCCAGGACCTGAAAGGCGATATTCGTTTTTCGAATGTCTGTTTTCAATATGGTGAAAAAGATCCGGTCCTGGAGAATTTCAACCTGCACATCCAGCCTGGCGAGACGATTGCATTGGTGGGGCACACCGGCGCTGGAAAATCAACCATTGCCAAGCTCATCTCTCGATTCTACGAATTTCAGGACGGGGAGATCCTGATCGATGGACACGATATTCGTTCTTTTGACCTGCATTCCTATCGCAGCCGGTTGGGCATTGTCTCACAAGTGCCCTTCCTGTTTTCAGGTTGGGTGTTGGAAAATATCTGTTATGCGTGCCCTGGGGAAGCGGATATCGCCGCCATCGAGCGGCTGGCTAATCAGATCGGCAGTGGAGAATGGCTCGAGTCTCTGCCGGATGGCTTGTATACGGAGGTAGGTGAGCGCGGCAGCCTGCTGTCAATGGGTCAGCGCCAGATGATCTCTCTAATGCGGGTGCTGGTGCAGAAACCGTGCATATTTATACTGGATGAAGCCACTGCCAGCATCGACCCATTCACGGAAAGGCAGATTCAAGAGGCCTTGAACATGATCTTGACCAACACGACCAGCATTTTAATCGCCCACCGGCTGTCCACAGTGAAATCCGCTGACCGGATTATTGTGTTAGAGAACGGGCGCATCATCGAGCAGGGCAACCATGATGGGCTGCTCGATAGGGGTGGTCACTATGCTGAGCTATATAATACGTATTTCAGGCACCAGTCATTAGAATACATCGAACAATCCAGACATTTTGCCGACCAACAGCGAATAAAGAACATGGGGAGACAGCAATCTTCCGCAGGAGTCGACATCGATGCACGAAGCCAATAATCTCATCATGAAGATCAAGCCGGGTTATCCGGATTTTACGGATCTGCCGTGGGACAGGCCTCTGGTGGAGTGGCACGCTGTCAGCACACGCCTCGAAGACGTACCCCGAGGCCCATCACGCCACCCGGTAGTTTTCGTCAATTACTCCGGACAGATGTTTGGGCTGAAAGAGCTCCCCGCTGGGCTGGCAGAGCAGGAATATAACATGCTGGATAAGCTGATGGAGACACGGATGCCTGCGGTTACTCCGGTTGGATATGTATGCAGACATGCAAAGTCCAAACCGGATAGCATCTTGATCACCCGCTACCTGGATTATTCCATCCCATTCCGCACCCTGTTTATGAGCAGCCGGCTGACGCGCTACCGCGATCATCTGTTGGACGCCATCGCCGGGCTGCTTGTCCAGCTCCATCTAGCAGATATATACTGGGGAGATTGTTCATTATCTAACACACTCTTCCGGCGCGATGCCGGCGCACTGCGTGCTTACCTGGTGGATGCTGAAACCGCTGAATACTTTCCCAAAGATATACCTGCCCATATGCGCCATCAGGATCTGGTCATCATGGAGGAAAATATCAATGGGGAGCTGTCAGATTTGAACTCACAAGGCTATCTGGCTGGTGATATCCCATATGTGGATGTCGGGTCTTATATCCGCCTGCGTTATCGCCGTTTGTACGAGGAGATAACCCACGAAGATATCATCAACCCTCAGGAAACTTACCGCATCCAGGAGCGCATTCGCGCCTTAAATGAGCTGGGATTCTCAGTTGGAGATGTAGAGCTGCTGCAGACAGCGGATGGCAACCAACTGCGTCTGAGGGCAGTGGTCACTGACCGCAATTTCCATCATGACCAGCTACTCAATATGACCGGGATCGATGCTGAGGAGAGGCAGGCTCAAAAGATGATGAATGAGATCCAGGAGCTGAAGGCAACCCTTTCCCAACACAACAACCGCAGCACTCCGCTCAGCGCGGCGGCTTATTACTGGCAAACAAATCGCTTCGAGCCCACGATACAACAGCTGAGACCTTTTATAAAGGAAGACATTGGGGCTTCCGAGCTGTACTGCCAGGTACTGGAACACAAGTGGTTCTTATCCGAAAGAGCCCAGCGCGATGTTGGTCATCAGGCTGCCACGGAAGATTATCTGAATAATATCGCCAAATAACCAACTGGAGAGCTAACAAATCTGGTAGCGCCGGTTTGCCAATCTGAGGTTATAAGTGTGTTGGCAGATTATCAGGGTCTGCAATACACCAACCATGACCGGGCTTTCGCTATCTGCGACCAGTGTGATATTTAATAACCTCCGGCAGCGCGTGGTGCCTGCCCTGTTGTTCACTTACCTGCTCATCTGCACGCTGGTAATTCTGGTAATTCCCATACTCGCATATCTATGGCTGGACCAATCGGGGGCCAATCCATTCATTCAGCCAGCTCAAGAGCTGCCATTTACCCCGATAGTTAATGGGATCACTCAATCAACGGGCGGCGCCTCTCCAACATCATTTCTTTGGTCGCTGTACCTGGTTGGCATTATCTACCTGCTGACCGGTGTGTGGGTCTTATACCTGCGGCGCCAGGATATAGCTGGCAGGGTGTTCACGCTGTTTGCCAGCGCGGCATCTCTTACCGCTGCCGCTTCATTCGACCTTTTCACGACCCGGATATTAACGCCCATCTGGATATTCGCTGCCGCCCTCTCCGGCGGGGCATTGATCCATCTGGCAGGCATCTTTCCCCAGCTTTCTGCCTGGCTCAAGCGCAACCAATGGCTGATCTATCTGGTTTACCTGCCTGCACCATTCCTGGCATGTCTGGCGCTCATACCCCTGGATGCCCTCTCCAGAAGATCAGTCACAGGTGTCGCGGCATCAGCTGCCTTCGGCCTGGTTCTGCTGGGCTTGCTGGTCTTCTTCTGCATGGTGGTTTACAGGCGATTCAATGCATCATCGCCAACCTATCGGGAACAATCCCGCTGGATATTACTGGGGTATGCAGTGGCCTTTGCGCCGCTGATCGTATGGATCGGCTTGAGTTATCTAACTGATCCTCTAGATTTTTCTTTCGTTCTACTTGCTCCTCTGGCAGCATTCCCCCTGACGGTTGGTTATGCAATTCTTCATTACCGCCCACGGTTAATGGACGCCTTGTTGATCCAGGCCGTTGCCTATGCCATTCTCGCCGGTCTGATTGTGGCAGCCTACGCATTAATCGTATTTGGGGTGAGCCTGCTCCTGGGAGTCCGGCTGCCCGTAAACCACCCGGTTGTAATTGGATTGATGGTATTGATACTGGTTATCGCCATTAATCCACTGCGATCCTGGATGCAGCAAAGGGTGGATATTGCCTTTAACCGCCGTCACAGCCTGTACCGGGAACAAGTCCAGGCCTTCACCCGTGAGCTTACCCACACCCTGGAAGTGGTCGAGATTTTAAATACCTTGCGCGATTATATTCAAGAAGCGCTCACTCCTACCCGCCTGCATATATTCATATACGATCCTCTGAGCAACCAATACACCGCCGCCCCTGCCAAAGACAGCAGTTATTCAACCGACATCCGCTTTTCGCCGAATGGGCCCGTGCTGCAAACCCTGACCAGGCAGGCAGATCCGCTCTACCTCAGAGAGCTGGAGGCCTTACCAGAGGGATTCCAACCAGAACGCAACCGGGTAGCCCTCCTGGGCGCAACGCTATTCGTCTGCATGCCAGGACAGGAAAGATTGGTCGGTTGGCTGGCTATGGGCCCTCACCAGTCTGGCGAGCCGTATACACCACGTGAAATTCGCTTCCTGGAATCGATCTGCGACCAGGCTGCCCTGGCGATCGAGCGCTCACAGGTCATCACCGACCTCGAACGGCGGGTCCGGGAAATGGCTGTCCTGACCCGTATCGCTCAAGGAGTAAATATCACTCCTGAGTTCGACGATATCCTGGAATTGATCTATACACAGACCAACGTTGCTATCCCTAATGTCGACTTCCACATCGTGCTGACGAACCCGTCTACCGAGACCAGCTACTATGCTTTCTACCTCGACCAAGACGAACGTATTTCTAGCCGGGAGAATATCCCCATACCTGCTGGCACCGGGTTGGAGAGCCTGGTTATCCGCAGCCAGCGCTCGATCATTTGCGACGAATATGAACACGAGTGCCGTACGCGTGGGGTTGTTCCAGATAAATCCGGGATCTCTGCCTGGATGGGTGTACCCCTGAACGCTGGCGCGCAAACGATCGGCTGTATCAGCCTGGCAGATCGAGATCCAACTGTTGTATTCACCGAGCAGCAGTGCAATCTTTTGCAGGCCATTGCTGACCAGACAGCCGGAGCGATTGTCAAAGCACGGCTGCTGGCTGAAACCGAGGTACACGCCAGGCAATTAGCAGTGCTGAATGAGGTGGGACGCAGCCTTACTTCCACACTGGAGATCAAATCTCTCCTCAGCCAAATCTTGCACTACGCCTCGGGCATCCTGGATAGCGAAGCCGGAAGCCTATTGATGTTGGATGAGAGCTCGGGCGACCTGGTATTTGAGGTCGCCACCGGGCCTGTCGCAGAGAATCTTATCGGTCAGCATTTAGCATCGGGAACAGGCCTGGTCGGCCAGGTGGTCTCTTCGTGCCAGCCGGTTATCGCCAACAATGTCCAGGAGGCGGACCAATTGTTCAGCCAGCCAGATACGCAAACCGGTTTTACCTGTCGGGACATGATGGCTGTGCCTATCGTTTTGAAAGACCGGACAATCGGTGTTATCGAGGTTATCAATAAACGTGATGGCTCGCCTTTTACAACCAGCGACCAGGAGCTGCTCACGACTTTGTCCAGCCAGGCTGCGATTGCCATTGAGAACGCCAGACTCTATACCCAAACCGACCAGGCGCTCAGTGCACGGCTGGATGAAATGTCGGTGATGCAGCGCATCGATCGCGAGCTGAATACCAGCCTGGATGTCGAAAGGACCTTGCGCATTGCACTGGATTGGTCAGTCAACCAGTCGCGTGCTGAAGCCGGGGTAATTGGATTTATTGAAAGGGATGAGCACACGCAGCACCCAGGTTTACGTGTCATCGCATCCAGAGGCATCGACCTGGGAGAGGATGCCAATCCGGACCAAAAATCTGCCGGCGATGGCATCAAGGGACAGATGTGGATTGATTCACCCTTAATTCTGAGAGCCATCCAGGATGGTCAGTCTCGTTGTGTCAGCCTGGTTTCAGACGGCAGCTCGCGAATGGAGCCTGAAGAGACCTCGGAAGCACTCCCACAGTCCGTCTTGCTGGATCATGGCAGAACACAGGCGATCATCCCAATACGCCGAAAATCGGATGTCATTGGCATGCTTCTCCTGGAGAGTATGCGCCGGGACAGCTTCCCACCTGAAGTCCTGACATTCCTTTCGCGATTAAGCGATCATGCTGCCATCGCCATCTCGAATGCACTGCTCTACGCCGACTTGCAAGCCGCCAACATTGCTAAAAGCGAGTTTGTTTCTCTGGTGTCTCATGAGCTCAAGACCCCCATGACCTCCATCAGAGGCTATGCGGACCTATTAGCCCAGGGTACGGTCGGTCAGATCAATGAAATCCAGGCCAACTTCTTAAATACCATCCGGTCGAATGTCAATCGCATGGCAACTCTCGTTTCCGACCTGGCAGACGTATCCAGAATCGAAGCCGGGCGGATGCACCTGGAATTTGAAGCCGTTTCTATCGAAGAGGTTGTGAGTGAGGTTGTCAGGTCGACACAAGGGCAGATTGACGAGAAAGAGCATATCTTAGAAATAGGCATCCCGTCAGCTCTGCCAAGAGTATGGGGAGACTATAACCGTCTGATCCAGGTGATGACCAATCTGGTCAGCAATGCGATCAAATACACCCCCCAAAATGGCCAGATCAGGATTGAGTCGGAGCTGGCTGAAAATGACTGGGATCGGGATGGCGCTCCACAGGTCGTCCATGTGAAAGTGGTCGACAATGGGTTTGGGATCTCCGCCGAAGATCAGGAGAAAATCTTTCAGAAATTCTTCCGCTCTGCAGACCAGAATATCCGCGACCTGCCTGGAACCGGTTTAGGGTTGAATATCACCCGCCATCTGGTGGAGATGCAGGGCGGGAGGATCTGGTTCGAAACCGAATCGGGGCAAGGCAGCACATTCCACTTTACCGTGCCCGTGACAGAAGCAAGCTGAGCTGTAAAAGAAAGTTGGCATGACACTTTATGCGGTCACAGGAATAGCGCAGGGTCTGGACGCCACCGAAGCAGCCGTCCAGGCAACCGACCAGGCTCTCAGCCAGGTGGGGCGAGCGCGCATCGCCCTGGCTTTTGTGGCTGCATCGGATGATTATCCTGTCAGGCAGGTCGTCAATGGCGTCTCGGGGTTGTTGAGCGATACACCGTTGATTGGATTCAGCACTCCGGCTCAAATCACAGAAGGTGGTATTTTCCAGAAATCGATCGCCGTGGGCTTGCTGGTCAGCGATGATGTTCAAGTCGCCGCTGATTGGCAGCCCGGTTTCGATACCGACCCTGAGCAGTGCCTTCATAATATCGCCGCGTTAATTAATCCTGCGCCTGGAGACACACAGACTCTATTGGTCATCGCAGATGGACTAAACTCAGACTCATCTCCACTGGAAGGCGCTTTCCAACACAGCCGGTATGCACTGGCTGGATGTTTATCAGGGGGTGAAATATCCAGCGGTAGGGGATATCAAATCGGCGGCAGCCGTTATGGGATTAATGGACTGGCTGCTGCTGTTCTACGGGGCAATCTCCGCGTGGGCATCGGTGCCCATCATGGGTGGCAGCCGGTGGGAGTATACACCCAGATCACACGCACACACGAGCTTTGGGTAGATACTCTGGATGAGAGGCGTGCTTCAGACACATATGCGCGTTTGTTTGGACATCCAGCCAGAGAGTGGATTTTTCCACCCCTTAACCACCTGGTGCGCTTATATCCCTTAGGGATCGAACGAGACGGTGCAGGGGGAGACTCTCTACTGGTCCGGTCTCCCATCCGGGTGGAAAGCGATGGCGGTCTGCGGATGAATACCCATGTCAGTCAAGGTAAGATAGCCTATTTTCTGGTCAGCAGCTTCGAAAACTGCCTGGATTCTGCCAGACTGGCAGCACAGCAGGCATTGAATGCTTTGGGCGGTCGCCAACCGTCTCTAGCGCTTATCTTTGCGGACATTGCCTGGAAAATGATGATGCAAGCCCAACCCGGCAGCGAAATAGATGCCATACAAAGCGTGTTAGGCTACGATATTCCGCTAATCGGTGGGTATACATACGGGCAAATCGGTCGCACAGCCGACGGAATGCCGCAGATTTTAAACCAGCATCTGCAAGTCGTACTATTTGGTGAATGACATAAATAACGCCAGAAAGGGATGAGAACTCTTCCTCTGGTTGGGATGCCGTTCCGAGTATATCGATAGCGCCAAAGCCCTCTTCTTCCCGAGTTGACCCCTTGGTCATTGCGAGGCGATCTTTGCCGGAGCAATCTCCGAGTCAGCCAGGATGGAGATTGCTTCGTCGCTGCGCTCCTCGCAACGCCGAAGCAATCTCCTGCACCACCGTACCCTTATTGGTACTACTAGGCGCCCCCGCACTATCACGCCTAGATGGAATTAATCAGACCTCCACTGGCACTTTCGGTAAGCTGACCATTGAGCGATTGATCTCCTCCACAGATAAGGGATAGTCTTCGAGATTACCAGCCAGGTATGCCTGGTACGCCGTAAGGTCGAAGTAGCCGTTCCCGGATAGGTTGAAAAGGATCACTCGCTTCTCTCCCAGGGCTTTGGCCTCCAGTGCTTCATCGATGGCGGCTCGAATGGCATGGGCGCTCTCGGGGGCAGGGATAATCCCCTCAGTCTTAGCAAAATCAACCGCCGCCCGGAAGGTATCGAGCTGCGACACCGCCGTGGCTTGAATGTAACCTGCGTCGTAAAGCGCGCAGATGGTGGGTGCCATACCATGATAACGCAAGCCGCCAGCATGGATCGGCGGGGGAACAAAATCGTGACCAAGGGTATGCATCTTTACAATTGGAGCCATTTGGGCAGAATCACCGTAATCGAATGTATAAACCCCTTTTGTTAATGAAGGAGTCGAATTCGGTTCAACAGCCACCAATCGTGTTCGATGTCCATTTCTCAGATTCTCGCGCAAGAATGGAAATGCGATCCCGCTGAAGTTCGATCCACCACCGACACACCCGATAACGACATCAGGATATTCGCCTGCCATATCCATCTGCTTGAGCGACTCCTCACCAATGACGGTCTGGTGCAGCAAGACATGGTTCAGCACCGATCCCAGGCTGTACTTCTTTTTTCCACCCGAGGTAGCTGCTACTTCCACCGCCTCGGAAATGGCAATCCCGAGCGTGCCTGGATTATCAGGATCTTTGGCCAGGAGTGAACGGCCGTATTGGGTGCGGTCCGTGGGGCTGGCAAATACCTGCGCGCCGTAGGTCTCCATCATAATCCGTCGATATGGTTTTTGGTTATACGAAACCCTCACCATATATACTTCCAGGTCGAGGCCGAAGAAGCTGCACGCCAGGGAGAGCGCAGAGCCCCACTGACCAGCACCGGTTTCAGTTGTGAGTGCCTTGGTACCGGCGATTTTGTTGTAGAAAGCCTGGGGAATCGCCGTGTTGGGTTTGTGGCTGCCAACCGGCGAGGCGCCTTCATATTTGTAATAAATATGGGCAGGAGTGTCCAGTGCTTTCTCGAGCCGGCGAGCGCGGATCAGAGGTGTCGGGCGGTAGAGTTTGTAGATTTCCAGCACCTCCTCCGGGATATCGATGTACCGTTCTGTACTGATCTCCTGGAGGATCAGCTCCATTGGGAACAAGACCCCAAGAAAGTCCGGGGTTACGGGCTCCATTGTTTGTGGATGCAGCACCGGGGTGGGCGGGACAGGTGAATCGGCGTTGATGTTGTACCAGGAACGCGGTAGATCTGCTTCGCCAAGTAAGAAACGGGTTTGTTCTGACATTTGAACCTCCATTCATCTACATAAGATTCAACAACGGATTGATGGATTAAACGAAAACGCGCTCGTCCCTGTTGGGGACGAACGCGCAAAGTCCGTGGTGCCACCCCGGTTAGGTCAGCCTATCAGCGAAAAAACACGCAACGATGGCACTGAAAACCAGACTTCATGCTTCAGGCCGGCCTCACTCAGTTGGGTACATGTGTAAACAGATACCCAATGTCCGGTAACGGGGACAAATCCGGCGCAGGCTACTGAGGCGATCCGCTTCGCCCTGCAACTCTGAGGTCCATTCCACATCGGCGTACCGGCGGGGATTACACCTTCCCCCGCTCTCTGAGCAGTCGTTTCGATGTTTACTCGTCCTCTTCAACGTCTTTGCATTTTAAGTTGGGTTGGATTATAAGCAAAAGGTGGGATTTGTCAAGGAAAATTAAGCGATCCTTGCACAACCACTCCAATGAATATATACTTACAAAGATGGATGAACCCCACCTCTACCAACAAGTTGCGTCTTACATACGGCAGCAAATCCTGACTGGCACTCTCCAGCCAGGGGATCGGATTCCGTCGGTCAGGGAAATGGCTATCCAATGGGGGTGTACGATTGGTACGATCCAGCGTGCATACCAGGAGCTTGTCCGCCATGGTCTGGTCGTTAGCCGGCCTGGGCAGGGGACCAGGATAGTCGAAAAACTGCCAGACTCGATCAGCTCAACCGTGCCATTACGACGTGCTGCCCTTGTACACCGTGCAGAATCTTATCTATTGGAGATGCTGACAGCGGGATTTGAACTGGCTGAGATCGAAGATGCCATCCGAGAAGCCATGGATCGTTGGCACACGAAGAAAGCTGAAGCCAACAAACCGGTGAAAATGGTACTGCGGTTCTCAGGCAGCCATGACCTGGTAATTACCTGGCTTGCCAGTCACTTCCCTGAGATTGCACCCGGGCATGTACTCAACTTGAGCATCACAGGCAGCCTGGGTGGGCTGATCGCCCTGGCAGAGGGCAATGCCGACCTGGCTGGCAGCCATCTTTGGGACGAGCACAGCGATACGTACAACATCCCATTTGTCAACCATATTCTCCCTGGCAAGAAGATGGCATTAGTAACCATCGCCCACCGCCGGCAGGGATTTATCCTCCCGCCCGGAAATCCGCTAAATATTCAAACACTGGACGATCTCGCGAAACCGGGACTGCGTTTTGTAAACCGGCAAGGGGGTTCAGGCACGCGCGTCTGGTTGGATTCCGTTCTGCGCCAGCGCGGCATCGACACGGGAACGATTGCCGGTTATAACGATGAGAAGCAAACCCATTCAGCGGTTGCTCTCAGTGTCGCTGAAGGTCAGGCTGATGTCGGGATCGGATTGGAAGCCGCTGCTCTGAGCTACCGGCTTGACTTCGTATTTCTGCACCATGACCGCTACGACCTGGTGATCCCATTCGAAAGCATGGAACTTCAGCCTATCCGCGCCCTGGTGGGTTGGCTGCAAATCGGAACCACACATAAATTAATGCGAGATCTAGGGGGATACGATACTGAGGAGACCGGGATGGTCCGATGGACCGAATAGCCCGGTAGGAATACGCTTACGATCTCTTCCGTGTCAGGATGTAAAACTTGGATGCATATTCATCCCGCCCTCCTGCAGGAAAGGAGACTGGTTCACCGCGTTCCCACTCAGAAAGGTCAAAATCAGGGAAATAGGTGTCCACCACCGTAACTGCTTTGACCACCGTGAGGTAAATCTTATCGGCGCGAGGCAGCGCCAGGGCGAAGATCTCCGCTCCACCAATAACAAAAGCTTCTTCTTCACCGTTTTCTTCGGCCAGCTCCAAAGCTTGATCCAGGGAATCCACTATCAGGCATCCTTCTGCCCGGTAGTGCGGATTACGCGAGATCACCACCATGATCCTGTCAGGCAGGGGCTTTGCAATCGTCTCGTAGGTCTTGCGCCCCATGATCACGTGATGACCGGTTGTCAGTGCTTTAAACCTTTTCAAATCACTCGAAATATGCCAGGGCAATCCGCCATTCAGCCCTATCCCCCCCTCCTGATCCATAGCCACCAACAAAGAAACGATCACACCGATATCTCCGCCCGGATGTGTGGGTGGCTTTGATAATTCAACAGCTCAAAATCTTCGAATTGAAAATCGAGAATGGATTTTACGTCTGGATTTATGCGCATTTGAGGCAGGGGATGGGGCTGCCTCTCAATCTGCATCTTCGCCTGTTCCACATGGTTCAGGTATAGGTGGGCGTCCCCGAAAGTATGCACGAAATCACCAACTCCAAGGCCGCATACCTGTGCAACCATCATTGTCAGCAAGGAATAGGAGGCGATATTGAAAGGCACGCCCAGGAATACGTCCGCTGAGCGCTGGTACAGCTGGCAGGAGAGTTGGCCATTGGCGACATAAAACTGAAAAAGGGCATGGCAGGGTGATAGCGCCATCTTATCCAGTTCCGCTACATTCCAGGCACTGACCACCAGGCGGCGTGAGTTCGGGTTAGACTTGATTTGATCGATTACATTCGAGATCTGGTCGAACGTGCGCCCATCCGCACCTTTCCACGATCTCCATTGGGCGCCGTAAACCGGACCGAGATCGCCATTCTCATCGGCCCACTCATTCCAGATACGCACGCCATGTTCCTGGAGATAACGGACATTGGTTTCTCCATGCAGGAACCATATCAGTTCATAGATAATTGACTTGCTGTGCAATTTCTTGGTCGTCAGGAGCGGGAATCCCTGGCGCAGGTCAAACCGCATCTGGTAGCCGAAGATCGAGAGAGTGCCAGTGCCGGTCCGATCTCCTTTTTGAACTCCGCGTTCCAGGATTGCGCTTAAAAGATCCAGATACTGTTTCATCCTCAGTTTTCTCCCGGAAAATCAAGGATCTAAAGGTCTAACCTTATAAAAAACCCGGAAGGATTTCGATCTTTCAGGGTTGATATAACTGCCGGGCTTGGGCGATGTCTGCGTGTATTTGCTCGACCAGAGCTTGGACATTGGGGAAGCGCTGCTCATCCCGAAGACGATTGAGGAAATCAAGCTTTAATTCTGTTCCGTAAATATCCCCATCGAAATCCAGCAGATGGGCTTCCACTCTGGGGGAGACTGGCGCCTGCTCAAATGTCGGTCGCACACCGATATTCGTTACTGCCACAAAGGATCGACCGCTAATCGAAGCTCTGCATACATAAACACCAGCCTTCGGAATAGTGCGTTCGGCCCAAACTGCCAGGTTGGCGGTTGGAATACCCAGGGCTTTTCCGCGCGCATCCCCCCGGACCACTTCGCCGCTGATCCGGTAGGGACGCCCCAGATATCTGGCAGCTTGATCGACTTCTCCATCGTTCAATTTATTTCGGATCAGGCTGGAGGAGATGACCACATCACCATTCTTTACAGTTGGCATCACTTCCAGGGTGTACCCATACACCTTCCCCAACTCGGTGAGCCGCTGGACATTCCCCTCACGCCCCCTACCAAGCGCAAAATCTGGCCCAACGATCAGGCGCCTCAAGCCGAGATGTCGCACCAGCCTTTGCATGAATTCATCTGCAGTCTGTTGGGCGACTTCTTTCGTGAAAGGATGCATGACGACTACATCTGCACCATACCCGCCGATCAGTTCTGCACGTTCTTGAGGCGTGTTCAGGTACCATGCCTGCTGGCGCTTGCCCAGGACCACCGCAGGATGTGGAAAGAATGTAATCGCAACCGCCGGAGATTTTTCTTGCCTCGCCCCCTCAACGACCCTCCCCAGGATTTCCTGGTGACCGAGATGGACTCCGTCAAACGAGCCGATCGTCAGCCAGGCATTTTCGATTTCCACACTATCTAGCGACTCGTAGTAGAGCATGAATGTGCTGTATCAGGATTGGAAGAATACTTTGCGCGGCTGCCATTCATTGCTCTCAGGATCGAGCTCCAGGAGAGCAACCAGATCACCCTGCTCGCTGACGCCTCTGGCCCAGTCTCTCGAGCCATCGTCAGCGGGGATCCGATGCCCGTGACGCACCAATTCAACCCCATCTGAATCCAGCTCGACCATCGGCCAATCGGCAAGCGCTTCAGCAGCAGGGATCAAATGGCGATACCAGTCTCCGGCGTCAAAAGCCTCCTGTAAACGGCGCAATGGAACTGCATCTCGTAAAGTAAACCGCCCACTTTTTGTCCGACGCAGTCCTACCAGGTGGGCGCCACAGCCGAGTGCGTTGCCCAGGTCATTGGCGAGAGATCGCACGTAGGTCCCTGATGAACAATAAACGTCAATCACCACCTCGGGTGGCGCCCACTCGAGCACATCCAGGCTGTAGACATTGATTTTCCGGGGAGAAAGATCAAATTCCTCCCCCTCTCGCGCCATTTCGTAAGCTTTCTTTCCTTTAATCTTTACTGCTGAATAGGGTGGCGGTATCTGCTCAATCTCACCGATAAAATCTCCCAATACCTCTAAAAAATGCTCTTCTGTAATACTGTCCACCGGGACTGTTGGCCGGGTAACAGCACCCTCTGAGTCATAGGTATCTGTCGAGCTCCCAAGTCGAATCGTCGCCTGGTAGCGCTTGTCGGAGGCAGACACATACTCGCTCAGGCGGACTGCGGGTCCAACCAACACAACCAACACACCAGATGCCCTGGGATCAAGTGTTCCGGTATGACCAGCACGACGAATTCCCGTGCCTCTGCGAATGATCTGCACTACATCATGTGATGTCAAACCAATCGGCTTATCGACAACAAGCACTCCAGATACAACATTCCTGATTTGATCTCTATCCATGATCTGTCCCATCCATTTTTATAAATTTATCGCGTAATATATTTACTTACCACCGTTATCTTCATCATTCAGTATTACTACCTGTATCCTGATCCTT
>CAZGIX010000038.1:12666-30302 GCA_964525785.1 uncultured Anaerolineaceae bacterium | reverse complement strand
TCAGCTGCCCTGCACATGGTCGTTAACACGATTGTCACCATCATAGGACTGATCTCCGGCCCGATTTAAAACCGCCAAAATTGCCCAACAAAGCGTGCAGGAGACAAGTGGGATTCGCCGCATTTTTTAGCAGTTTTCAACGCCTCAGCAGAATCCTGCTCCCAAGCCGAATCCAAGTCTCGCCCGCTAGCGGCTAACGCAGACCGTTGGGCGGCGTGCGACGGTCAGGGTTTTACCCGGAAAGGCAGACCTAATGTCAAACATAACTGCCGACTCAACACCGGTGTCAGAGTCACGAGAAAAATCCTTGCTCGCGCCACACCGTATTGCCCTGGTGGTCATGTGGGTCCTGACGACTGCAGCAATCGTCCTGATGCTCTTCGATAATGTCCGATCGACGGGTCAGTACAAAGAAGTTCGCTATATTCTCCAAGTTGGCTACGTCGCGGCTTTACTCTGGTATCTCGGTCGTTCGGGACCTTCCGTCAATCAGCTACCAGAGATTAGACCGCAGGTACTGCCCGGCTGGAAATTCGGCGCCTGGATACCTGCCCTGGTCATTGCGCTGCTAATTGCGCTGACCCTCGTCTCCGCGGGTGGCGCCTCCATTCTGTCACTGTTGATGATGGTGGCAACCGGAGCGATTCTCCTGGCCTGGCGCAAAGAGATTCGCCTGCGTTCGGTTGTCCAGGGCCTTGCCATCGCTCTCTTCGCTTACCTGGCGGGGCTTCAAATGGCAAACAATGGATTTATCAGTAAAATCGTGCTTTCTCTCCTACCGGCTTTTTCGGTTCCAATGTACGTAATCGGCGGGTTGCTGTACGAGCGGACCCGGCTCGGTGGGATACAACTCATAACCGGACAGTATGGGAAGGCTGTGAAAAGTATGCTTTGGGGCAACTTATTGTTCGTTCCATTCGGCTTGATCAACGCCGCGGGTGGTTCGCCAGGCTCAGGCATCACCTGGGTCACCAAGTGGTGGCAACCTCTCTTGCTTCCCTGGTATTCGGGGATAGCCGAAGAAACCTGGTTCAGGCTGTGCCTGGTCGGCTTGTGTTTCTTCTTTCTTCGTCCAGCCTTTCGGACACGCCCAGCCCTGGCCGTTATTGCTTCTGTGCTCTTCAGCGGGATTACATTTGGCATGTGGCATGGCTTTACGCTCGAAAGATTCCTGGTAACGGGACTCCTCTTCGGCGCACCCCTGGCGGCCATTTTTGCCAGGCGTGACTGGGAGCATGCCGTCGGGGCCCACTACATGGTTAATTTGATCCCATGGTTGATGGTTTTTTTGGAGACCTGATGAAACAGACCATTATCCACATCGCTTTGGTTGTCCGCGACTACGACGAAGCCATCGACTTCTTCTGCCGCAAACTCCATTTCACCCTGGTCGAAGACATCTACCAGCCCGAACAGGACAAACGCTGGGTGCTGGTTGCGCCTCCTGGATCGACTGGGGTTCATCTCCTGCTAGCCCGAGCCACCACCCCGGAGCAGGCAGCTCGCATTGGCACGCAGACCGGCGGACGAGTCTTCCTGTTCTTAAGCACGGATGATTTCTGGCGGGATTACAATGATATGGTCTCAGCCGGCATCAGGTTCGTCCGGGCGCCGAAAACCGCTTCCTACGGAACGGTGGCGGTGTTCGAGGATCTGTATGGGAATCTATGGGATCTCATCGGTCCGAACAGCCATGGGGAGCCAAAGGAATAAGAAGTATGAACAAAGCGACCAGAATAAACGTGGCAACGCTTGGAAGTATCTTCGGATTATCCGGGTTAAGCCATGGATTCTTCTAGGTCCTTCAAGGAAATACTCCAACAGGAGGTATGTTCATCGCCGCTATCGGTGAAGCCCAGAAGATGTGGCCTTATGGAGATGAATATGCCTTCAGTCTTATCCCTAACTTCTTGGTCACCGGCATCGCAGCAATGCTGGTCAGCTTAACCAGTATCGTTTGGTCGATTGGCTTCGCTCACAAAGAGCGTGGCTCTATAATACTTTTTCTTCTTTTCATATTACTCTTTCTGGTAGGGGGAGGGGTCGCACAAGTCATTTTTTTCCCATTCATCTGTTGGGTTTCAACGCGCATCAATAGACCATTGAATTGGTGGCGGAAGGTCCTGCCAGCCAGGATGCTCAAGTCACTTGGGAAATTATGGCCCTGGTGCCTGGCGCTTGGCTCATTACTGTTTGTATTCGCGCTCCAGATTGCCATCACCGGGTTCGTGCCTGGGATGAGCGATCCCGAGAAGATTTTATCCGTTACGATGGTATGTCTTGGTTTGGAAGCGATTATCCTGACGCTGACTTTCATATCGGGATTCGCTCGAGATATCGGCATGAGGCCGGATCTCACTACTGATCAAACCCTGGCTAGCTGACAGTATCGTCAGCAACCACCATTGGACACGGATGCCGCAGGCACACGGATACAACGGATAAAGCAAATGGAACAATTGTGTATTACCCTGGAAAAATCCGTGTCGATCTGCGAAAATCCGCGTACAAACACCATAAGCGGTTTCTCCTCATTGCCATAATCGGGCAAGCCTGATAAACTTCATCTTTGTATGCCCCGACCTGATCGAATAGCCGTACAGGCACATCGTGGTCGCAGAATGATCTCCAATCAATCTAGGAGAAAACTGTGAAAAACGCCCCATTCTTTACCTGGCGGGCGGTGGTCGTATTTGCCGTCCTGTTTGTACTGGTCTTTCCCGTCTCAGCTGCCCCGATGAAAACGGACCTGGCGGTGGAGAATGAACCGGGTGATGTGCTCACTCAAGGTCCTTTTACTGGTGAGCCGGTCTACCCGGCAGTTTTCGACGGCGATCTGCGCGATCTGCCCCAGACCGCGCCGGAGGCTCCCGCCCCGATCCCGCTGCGCTATGTCCCCGGGCAGGAACCCAAGGGCAGCCCTCCCCAGATCGCTGACTGGGTCGACAGCGTGGCCCAGACGGGCCTAGGCGATGGGCAGATGCCCGTACCTATCGAGAATTTCGCCGGCCTGGATTTCACCGGCTATGGGGCCGGCTGGCCTCCCGACACCGTTGGGGATGTCGGACCAGATCACTACATCCAGGCGGTCAACACATCAGTTGGCATCTACGACAAGGATACCGGCGCCCACCTGGTGGGCCTGACCTTTGACGACTTTTTCACCGGTCCGGCTGGGACGCCTTGCGACACTGCCAATGCCGGGGATGTGGTTGTGCTCTACGATGCCTCGGTGGACCGATGGGTGGTGACCGACTTTGCCTGGTTCAATTTCAACACCGGACCGTTCTACCAGTGCATCGCCGTCTCACAGAGCGGCGATCCGGTGGCGGGCGGCTGGACATTCTATGCCCTGCGTGCTGATACGGGCAGCTTTACCGGCTATCTCAACGACTATCCCAAGCTGGGTGTGTGGAGCGACGGCTGGTATATGTCGGCCAATATGTTCCAGATCAACCCGCCCGGACCTGGTTTTGGCGTGCGCGTCTGGGCGCTGGACCGGGAGGCGATGATCAACGGCGATCCCCTGGAAGAGGTGCATTTCGATACTTGTATGGGTGGGGTGTGCGACTCGCTGCTGCCCTCCAACTACCGCGGCGCGCTGCCACCGGCCGGCTCACCCAACTACTTCATGGGCGCCGTAGCGCCGGATGCGCTGGTGCTGTTCGAGTTCGATGTGGATTGGACGGACCCGCTCAACTCTACCTTCACCGGGCCGGTGGTCGTGCCGGTGGCACCTTTCGCCATTGCCCCTTCTATTCCACAGCCCGGGACGGTCGCGCTGCTGGACAGCTTGAGCTTCCGCCTGATGATGCAGCTCCAGTACCGTAACATCGATGGCGTCCAATCGCTGTGGGCCACACATTCCGTCGCCAGCGGCGGCGTTGTCGGCCTGCGCTGGTACGAGGTGCAGGACCCGGGCGGCGCAGCGCAGCTGGTGCAGCAGGGCACCTACCAGCCGGATTCGAGCTACCGCTGGATGGGCTCCCTGGGCGTGGACCAGGACGGCAATATGGCGATCGGCTACAGCTTGAGCAGCTCCTCCATTTATCCCTCGATAAAGTACGCCGGCAGGCTGGCGGGAGAAATCCCCGGACTCCTGCCCCAGAACGAGGCTACGCTGATCAACGGCACCGGCTCACAGACCGGCATCAGCCGCTGGGGCGATTACAGCGCCATGAGCGTCGATCCGCTGGATGACTGCACCTTCTGGTACACAACCGAGTACTATCTATCTAATGGCAACAACTGGCAGACCCGCATCGGTTCTTTCAAGTTCCCCTCCTGCGGGCAGCCGAAAGGCGCCCTGGAGGGCACGGTTTACAACGCCGTCACGAACCAGCCGGTGCCCGGTGTGAGGGTTCAAGCGGCATCTTCCAATACTACCTTGACCGTGCTGACCGGCCCGGACGGTCGCTACTCGATGTCGCTGCTGGGCGGCACCTACGACGTGACCGGCGGTCCGCTGCTGCCGGGCTACCCGGATGCTACCAACGTCCCGGGCGTCAGCGTGACGACAGGCGTTACCACCACCCAGGACCTGTACCTGGATCCGGTGCCCTACCTGCAAGGCTCGGGCACTGTGCTGGATGATAATGTCCCCTTTGGCAATGGCAACGGATTCCCCGAGCCCGGCGAGAGCGGCTTGCTGCTCTTCCATGACCTGGAAAATATCGGCGCCATTACCTCCACGAATGTTACGGCAGAATTAGCCAGCCTGACCGGCGGGGTAACATTACAGCAGGCCTCCAGCGCCTACGCCGACATCCCGGTGGGGGCAGCGGTCAGCAATTCCAGCCCCTACGAGTTCTCGATCGATGCCTCTGTCCCGTGCGGCACCAACCTGGACTTCGAATCCGTCATTACAGATAGTGTTTCGACATATACCTCCGATTTCAGCCTGAACGCCTCCGCCATCCTGCCGCGCGCAGATGTAATCTCCAACACGGCGGAGAACGGCGCGGTCGGATGGACTACGGGCGGCTCGTTTAATACCTGGGCGATCCGTGTAGGCGCTGCCCACAGCCCGACGCATGCCTGGACGGATAGCGCCAGCAACTACTCCAATAACACCAATTCGTACGTGCGCACTCCGGCTTTCGACTTGAGCGGCAAGCGCAATGTCAGGGTCTCTGGCTGGTACCAATATGAGCTGGAATCCGGCTACGACTACGTCTACCTGGAGTATTCACTGAACGGCGGCACAAGCTGGAACACCGCCGCGCCACTGGGTTACTTCAACGGCATCCAGTCCGAGTGGGAGAACCGCAGCATAGATGCCTCCATGCTGGATGACCAGTCCAACGTCGCTCTTCGCTGGCGCCTGGTATCGGATGGAGGTGTGGTCGCAGACGGCATCTACATCGATGATGTTGCCGTATCGTACGAGCCGTACTCGTGCGACTATACTCCACCTGCTGCTCCCGGTGCTCCGCTGCTGGTCTCACCAGCGGATGGAGCCGTGCTGGAGAGCCCGGTGGAGTTTGAGTGGCAGGACAGCGGCACAGGCGACCCGGCGACCGGTTTTATCTTCAACCTGGACAGCACACCGGTGCTCACCTTCACCACCCCGGTTACCAGCACCGTCATCAGCCTGACCGCAGGCACGCACACCTGGAGCGTGATCGCGACCAATATCGCCGGCAGCTCCCCGGCATCGGAGGTGCGCAGCCTGGAGGTCGAAGTGCCCCTGGCGGCGCCAGGCGTGCCGGTGCTGCTCTTACCGGAGGATGACGCGGTGTTCGCTCCCGGCAGCATCACCTTCACCTGGGGTATCAGCGAGACGGGCGGGCCGCCCAGCGGTTTCGTCTTCCTGCTCGACGGCTCGCAGGCGATCACCTTCACCACGCCAGTAACCGCCACCAGCATCAGCCTCGACTCCGGCCCACACACCTGGAGCGTGAAAGCGTTCAACGACAGCGGCGAATCAGAATATGCTCCAGCGCGCAGCCTGTTGGTGCAGTTGGTACAATTCAGGTTGTTCCTGGCGCTGATCCTCAATCAATAGCAGGTGGATATGTCGTACCGCAGCTTTAGTATGCTCGCACCCAAAGCCAACGCTCTGCTCGGCCCTTTACAGGGCATGGTCTTGAAGAGCGCCGAGATGGTCCAGGATGGCATGCAGTTTATCTACGAGGACGAGGCAGAGCGCCTCACTCTGCGCATCCAGCCCAAGGTGTACACCCTGGGTAAGAACATCGTTGACCCGATCAATGATATGACCCTGCGCATGGAGGTCCAGCGGCAGTCGCTCGCCGCTGGATCCCAGGCAGTGCAGGTAGGCAGCGTCGAGATCGCCTTCTCCGGATGGCTGGGCGAGGGATATTTGTAGAAGAGGTATCATCACAGAGCTCACAGAGAACACTGAGACAGAAAACACCGCGGGAATAGATGGCACCGCAGAGACTCCGCCTAAGAGCAGCGGAGCAAGCGCGGAGATCGCTGAGAAGGATATCACCGCAGAGTCGCAGAGAGCGCTGAATAGGAAATCACCACAGAGCTCACGGAGAACACTGAGACAGAACAAACCGCAGAGATAGAGAACACCGCGGAGACGCGGAGTGAACGGAGTTAATCTTTCTCCGTTTTCTCCGTGTCTCCGCGGTTTGAATTCTTCCCTTCAATATGCTCTGCGCTCTCGGCGATAAATTATTATATGACCTACGCCTTACGCCCCCAGGCGTAGAACGTGGGGACAAACAGGATGCGCTCCCGGCGCTGCCAGGCCTCCCAATCGAGCACCTGCAGGGCTGCGATCTCCCCTTGCGCGGTTTCCCAGATCTGCGGCAAACGCTTCAGGTCATCATGGAGGACCTGCCATTCCAGCTCCCACTCTTGCCGGGAGGGGGGAACGGTCCAGCTCCCACCCAGTACCCCAGTCTCTATCTTCTCCAGGCCGGCCTGGAGAAGCAGTGAGGCCAGTCGCCGCCCGATCAGCGGATTGGCGCCCTGGAGGCGCAGGGACTGCTCCTGCCACCGTCCAATCAAACCCAGCTCTTGCGGATAGTCGATACGCCCTCCATAGTCCGGCTCAGCCATCAACAGCACTGCTCCGCCAGAACGCGCCAGGCGCGCCATCTCGGCAACTGCCAAGGACGGATCCTCCACCCACAACAGTAAAAAATGACAGCACACCAGGTCAAAGCTGTCACCGGCGCAGGGCAGGCAGTGTGCATCGCCGACGACCAGGTGGGTGAGCGGGCTGTGCATGCCTGCCTGCCCCAGGTATCCAGGATTGATATCCAGACCGTACAGCCGCCCGTTGAAAGACTTCCGGATCTCAGCCAGCACCGCCCCGGTGCCGCAGCCCACCTCCATCACCCGCTGTGCGGCCTTCAACCCGAGGCGCTCAAACAGGTGCTGGCGTAAGGCGCTCGTCCAGCCAGCCTGCTGCTCGAACCGGGCGTGCCATTGATAAATTGTCAGGCTCATGCCGGGAATTATAGTACACTATAGATGTCGATCATGTTCCGATCGGTGAACTGGAGACCGCCATGTTAGACGCATATGAGCAGAAATGGATCAGAGATGAAAATCGGCCCTTCTTGATCCTCGGCTTGATCTTCATCGCGGCTGCTCTCGTGATGCTCTGCATTTTAAGCATTTTATTTCTGAGCCAGCGCAAGGCATCCAGCCCAACTGCACAGCCGGAGGTGCCGCTCGTCGTGCCCACCGCACCACAACCGACATCAGCGCCAGTCTACTTTTCGCAGACGCGTTTACCCGTGATCTTATCCGGGTCCGGATCAGCACCCCAGTCTGCCCAGGTTACCGTGCAAACCTGGGAGGTGACCAAAATCAAGCTGTTGGGGCATGAAATAGATGGTCAACATTACGACGTGGCTACCTTCAGGAATGTCAGCACCCAAGAGACGGTAAAGGGATACTGCATTAACCGCGGCTGGGAAACACCCGCGATAGGAGCAGAGTACACGCTGAATGCAGATGGAGTCTTCGTTCCGGTGAGGGAATCCGTTGACGATCCCTTACAGCGCTTTCAATTGATCCAGTAACTATTAAACGGATGTGAAGACAGGCTGGCCGCAATCGGGTATGATCAACAATGTGCACTCAATTGGAGTATACTTATCGTCAATGGTCCTCGCACAACAATAAAGAGCCAACCAGGAATCAGTGATCTTTCTGGTTAAAACAGGTGTGATGACCGTTTCTGATTCACGATCGAAGAGCAGAAAGAATACACCACCGACAAAGGAGAACTATCATGGGCGACAAGAGTCCGAGGAACAAAGAGAAGCAAAAGAAGAAGCAGGTCAACAAGAAAGATAAAAAGAAACAGGCAGGTATTTCTTCCAGCACACCTAAATAACCTGAGAGCCTGTTTAAACTGCGTCCGTCGAATTTCGACGGATGTCACTGTTGGCTGGGGAGGCGAGATGCCTGGGGCATTCGCCTCCGCTTCGTCATGTATCGGAGTTGGTCGTTTAATCCTATCAGTGGGTGTTTTGGTTGGTCTATCTGACTAAAACACCCACTTTTTAACCACGATCGGAATGCGTGTCAGCGGCAGGCATACCCCTATCTACCCGGGGCGCCGGTCATGACCAGCGGCAGGAACATCTTCGGCGGCTCGCAGGGGTAGATCACATTCAGCGCGGCGCTGGCGTTGTCTTCAGCCTGCCCGCCCTGGACGGTGACGCTTATCTCGTACTCGCCGCCGCACGGGACGGTCACATCTGCCAGCATGACCGCTGCGCTGCGAGCGGGTATTACCAGGCTGCTGGCAGGGAAGCTCACCACGCCGCCAGCTGTGACGCTGCCCGTGATGGTGAAGTCGGTAGCCAGGTTGCCGGTGTTGGTGATAGCCAGGGTGAACGAGCCGGTCAGCGAGCCGCTGACGGTCTGCGCGGCGGGGGCCAGCTCGACCTCCACACCTTCCTGCGCCAGGATGCCCACCAGGGTGGTAGCCTGGCTGCGGATATCCGCATCCGATACGGATTCAGCCAGGATACCCAGGACGTGTCCTTGTGTCAGTGCGTAGGACAGGGGTCCAGCGCTGAGCTGCACTGTCTGAGACTGCCCGGCACCCAGACTGACTGAGCCAGGCGTGATCTGTGCGCTGGAAGCCCACACGCCAAAGGCGCTCAGGTCAAAGCTATCTGCAGCCGCGCCGGTGTTGGTCACCTGCACCTGCCAGGTCCCGCTGGCATCCGGTGCCAGCTCAGCCGGTCCGGAGATGAACTCCACCACCACGCCGCGCCTGCCCACGTTCAGGATGGCAGCGGCGGAGTCGGAAGCGCTGCTCGTGGTGGATTGGGCGGCTGCCGTGATGGCATAGTCGCCTGGGGCTGAACCAGCGTCGGGGGTAACCAGCAGCTGCAGGGTAACCGCTGCACCCACCCCAGGACCGACCAGCACCGAGCCAGCCGGGCTGCCAAGCAATGTCAGCAGGCTGTCCCAGCCCTGCGGCACGCCGGTCGTCAGGTCGAAGAGCTCGGGACGGACGCCCAGGTTGGTGACTGTCACATCGAAGAGGCTGGGCACGCCCGGTCCGCTGCTGGCTGAGGCAGGCGAGATAGCGACCTCCACCTGTGGGTAGCCCATGCCATTCAGGACGGCAGTCGCCTGGGCGCCGCCAAAGCCGTGCGTCTCGGCTACCTGGACCGTGAACGGATTGGCGCCTTCGTTGGCTGCCTGGGCATTGAAATCCAGGTCCGTCGATTGCCCGCTATCCAGGCTCACCTGGGCGGGCAGATCGTGGGCTGCCAGCCCGCTGACGGACAGGTCGTATGTGCGGGCGATGCTTTCCAGGTTCGTGATCGTTAAGGTATAGGCAACCGGGTCTCCGGTAGGGGCGCTGCGTTCAGGCGGGACGATGTGCGCTGCCACCAGCGGATCGGTGACCACCAGGGTGGCGCTGGCCTGATCGTTCAGACCGGCGCTCTCGGCAGTCACGTTGAAGGGCAGGCTGCTCGGCTGAACACCTTGAGGTATGCTGACGACGAGCTGTACGCTGGCGTTGGATTGGGCCGGCACGTCCACCGGTGTGGGCAGGCTGATCCAATCTCCTGGCAGCCCGGCTGCGTTGAGCTGGAAGGTGACTGCCTGGTCCGTGGGGTTGGTGATGGTCAGCGTGTACTCAACAACCCCTCCCGGTCCAGCGACGCGCAGCGGCGGGTCGATGGTGATAAGATGCCCCGCACTGGCGTACAATGGAGGCAGCGCCAGGTGATTCTGACCGCTGGCAAGGGTGTACGAGGCCTGCGTGCCTTGGGCTACCAGCCGCGATTCACCGGGCTGCATATCGTCGAGCTGGCTGTTGAAGCTGTGGATGACCTGGGTGGTCTCCCAGTCGATGGCAAAGTCCCAGCGGTAGTCCAGCCCGGATTGTGAATCCGGCGGGATATTAAACGTGCCGGGCAGCACGGTGACCCCATCCGATCCGACCGTGTGAGTGAGCTCGATCGAGTACACCGGCAGCGGATTGGTCAGGGTGGTCTGCGTGCGGTAGGTGTTGTGCACGCTCCAGCTGTCGGGCTCGCTGAACGGGACGCTCAAATCATCGTTGATATTGGTGATGTGGTAGCTGTGCTGGTTCCAGGTCGAGCGAGCAGGTCCCCATACGCCATCGAAGCCGAAAACGCGCACGCCGGTCTGGGAGGCCACCACCACTTCACCGTAGCCATCCTGGTCCACATCGGCGAACATCGGGAAGTCCGAGCCGGTTTGGGAGACGATTTCGAGGTGCGGCTCGTTGAACAGCACGGCGCCATCCGGCCCGTTGAACAGGGTAAAGCCTCCGGGTGCGCCATTCCAGGCCACTTCATAGAGGCCGTCATCGTTCAGGTCCATCACAGACGTGTTGAGCGGCGAGTTATCCAGGGCAGTTACCGACCACAGGATGGTCTGGTCGGGGTTGATGGCGTAGATCCGCCCGCCGTCGAACTCCATGCTGGTGACAAGCTCGATCTCGCCATCGCCGTCCAGGTCGGCAGCCGATATGCCGCCCGACCTGCCATCGTCCAACTGGAGTGCCCAGAGCAAGCTGCCGTCCTCGCCGTTGAACACGTTCAGCCAGCCCTGCGATGCGATCGCTACTTCCGGCAGGGCATCGCCGCCGGGCTGCATGCCGTCCACGTCCACCACCGCCGGGCCGCCGTAGATATGCAGCTGTGAGGCTGCGGTCTGGTTCCAGAGCAGCGTTGGCGTGCCGAAGTTGTACTCGTAGGCGTAGATGTTGGTTGTACCCGATTCGTGCACCAGGATGTCCAGCAGCCCATCCCCGTTCAAGTCTGCCAGGACGGGCATACTCAGCGCCGCCGGGAAGGTCTGCAGCCAGGCGATCTCGCCATCCGGCTCGAAGACCACCAGGTCATGGTTCATATTGACCACGATCTCCGGCTCCGCATCGAAGTCCAGATTGCCGACCGCTGCAGCGGCGAAGAAGGCGTGCGAATGGACCGTGTCGGTCATCCAGTAAGTGCTGCCGTCGCTATGATATACAAACAAACCTTCGATCGTCGGGTGGATGATCTCAGCGCCTGGCTGGCCATCCAGCTCGGCGATTGCGGGTGAGGCTACATCTTCAAAACCGTTGAAGATGTTGTACGGCACGCTCCAGATGATCGGGTCCCCGTCGCCGGTGTCGCCGCCATCGCCGCGCAGCACGAACAGCTCACCGTTGCTCTGGATGTTGCTGGAGGCCACCACCAGCTCGGGGCCGGGATCGGGGGTGACATCACCCACAGCGATCGGCACGTGGATGCCGCCCCAGATCGAGCCGCCGCGGGTCTGGTCGCTCTCATGCCATTCAACAATGGGTTGGAAGGGGGTTAAGCTGCCGGGGTTGGAAGTAAAACCATCCACGCGCATTCGCCAGATATTGTGCACGCGCACCACGTGCGGTCCATCATCGAATCCGGTGTAGTGGAATGCCAGCACCTGCTCGGAGAATGGATAGTCCAGGTTGACCGTGTCGATCAGGTCACCGTCCAGGTATATTTCCTGGTTGGCGTCGTTGTCCACCGATAGCCCATAGAAAGTAAACGAGTCGCCGGTGAAGGAGTACCAGACGTTGGAGTTGGTGTTGGGCAGCCCGGAGGCTACGAAATCACCTTGGAAGGCGTTGGGATGGGCTGCGTCGACCCCGGACACGCTGTAGTGCAGGCGCCCGGAATCCTGCGCCTTGTGGGCGTTGGCGAGGTCGTCGGGCATGGGCGTGCCGTCCCAGACGTCGATATAGTCCAGGTACACGATGTTATTCAGTGGATTGGGCTGGTCCAGGACAACGATATCCAGGGTGTGCGTCCCGGTGATCAGACCCCCGAACTCGAAGGAGCGCAGCTCCTCGACCGTGCTCAGGGAGTCGATCAGACCATAGCTGGCGCCATCGATGAACACTTCACCGTAGCCGCCGGAATTGGGGCGCGCTCGCACGCCGATGCTCACCCAGCGCCCATCGAAAGTCAGGCTGATGGTATCGCTGAGCGTCGTCGATTGGACCACCGTGCTGTCGCTGGCGTTGGGTAGTATATCCGTGCTCCAGCTCTGCGGCATCACCCGCCAGGGATATCCGTTATACAGGATGGCAGGATCGTCGGCCTCGTAGCGCACGATGCCGCTGTAGGCCGGCGGGACATAGCCGGGCTCGATCGCCGGGGTGATGAAGGCATCCACCTGGGCGCTGTTGTAGTAGCGGCGCACCTGCATTACATGGGGACCAGTCCCCAGGTCGTCGAAGGACACCGTGCGAGTGATGTCGGTGCTGTTGTAGATGTTGTAGTTCGTCTGCCACACGCCGTCGATGGCGATGCTGATGCGATTGCCGCTGGAATTTGCGAAAGCCAGCAGGGTCAGCGAGTCCCCGGTGAAGGGGAACCAGGCGCTACCGCTGATATTGTTTTGCATGTACGAGCCGCCGCTGGCGTCCACGTCAGCAACATCCGTCCAGTCCGGGCTGCGCCAGACACGACTGCTGTCCTGCTCTACCAATCCATCCGGGAAGGGCGTGCCATCCCAGGTGTCGATATAGTCGAGCTTGACCTCTTGGCCAACGGCATTCGGATGGGCAGTGCCGAGCACGCTGATGGTGAGGGTGTGGGCGGTATCTGCCAGGCCGTTGAAGACGAAGCTGGCAACATCGATCTCATGGGAGTATGTATCAACGGTCCCCTGGCTGACGCCATCCACCAGGATCTCCGCCTGACCGCCGAAACGGTCGGTGCCAAAACCGATGTGCACCCAGGTGCCGTCGAAAGCGAAGGTGGCTGTATCGCCGGCAGCATCCGAGACAGAGTAGCTGCCCTGGCTGACGTGGCGCGTCCATGCTGGGGTCGTTACATGCGTCCATGCGCCGGTGTAAACGATCGCAGCGTCTAAGTCATCTGTGCGTGTGATGGCATCGGTGGTCAGCGGAGCGGCAGGCGGCAGAGCAAGAGGAGCAGGAGCAGCCGCCTCCGAGCCAATCCGCAATTGCCCATACTCCAAAGGCTGCCCCGCAGTCTCGGGGATGATGACCGGCGCCAGCACCTCAGCCGTGATCAGGGTGGTCACTTCCACTGTGCCTGGGTTCACCACCAGCGGGGAGAGCGCATGGCTGATGCCCAGCGCCTGCCCGACTCCCAGGTAGCCATATCCCGAGCCGTCTGGAAGCAATGCCGTGCCGCTGGCATTGAGCAGGTCCACCGTCACGGTGTACACGCCTGCCGTCCATCCGGAGGTATCCACCGTGTGCAGGGGGTAGCTGCGCGGCGCGCCCGCCAGCACGGTCAGGGGCAGGTCGCCGCTGAAGGCAATATCTCCTTGCGGTGAGAGGATCTCCGTGTGGACATTGGCTGGCAGGGCGATGTTGGCGACATTGCTGACATTCACCGAGATATCCGTCGAGCTGACGCCAGTCTCCACGAAGGGCGGGTCGGGCGTTACTGCATTGACCTGCACGAAGCGGTCGACCACATTCAGGCGGGCGGTGGCGCCTACCTGTATCCACGATTCTCCCCCCACGCTTACCTCGGTATCCAGTTCGTAAAGCCCGAGGGTGCCCAGGTCTACGGGGAAGGGCAGGGAGGTGCTCTCACCGGCATCCAGTGCCGGGCTGAAGCTCTGCACCCCGCCGGGCAGCGTGACCGTCAGGGCGTAGGAAGTGGGCAGCGAGCCCTGATTGGTCAGCTCCAGGCTGTACAGGACGGGCTGACCGGTCAGAGTGGCGCTGTAGGCCGGCGTCCAGCTCAGCGCGGGCATGTGCTGGGTGAGGACGCAGATCTCATCCAGCAGGGAGGGTGGAGTGGTGGAGGCCACCGCAGCGCTCAGGTCCGCCAGATCCGCCAGGATATCGTCGTTACTGGTGTGGCTGGCGAGGGCAACCGCGATCCCCTCCAGGTTCTCGTCCTGGGTGACGACCGGGGAGACGTTGCCAGCATGGAAGGCGGCGGTATTCGCGGCGCTGACCACCTGATCGCGCAGATCTAGGCTGCAGCTTCCCGAAAGGCAGGAATCCTCCAGGCGGGCCATCGCTACAGCCAGCGCCTGCACTGCTGGGGCGAGGCCAGGGACGTCAGTGGTGCAAACGCCCGCCATCTGGTCAGCCGCCTGGAAGACCGGCTCGGTGAGCGGGCTGACGATCTGCACCATAGAAACGGCATACTGCGTGTAGCTTTCCGGAGACGGGCTGGACAGGGTGAGCGGGAAGCGCATGCCCAGTGGGACGCCGGAGGTGCTCAGATTGGCTGTAAAGCTCTGCACTTCGCCCGCTGCTAGGGAGACCGGCGCAGGCAGGTTTCCGACGCTGGCATTTGCCACCGGCAGTACAGCTGCGAGGGGGAAGCTGCCCGAAGCATTGCCCACGTTTTCCAGCGTGATGTCGAAAGCGGTGCTGCTATCCGTGCCAACGTACAGGTTGCCAGGCGAAACCTGCAGGTAGCTGTGCGCCTGCCCGGGCATGCTCCACGGGATGGCGGCATTCTCCACCAGCCCCTGCCCGTCGCTGAGCTGTATGTTGATGACGAAGGAAGTGCCCGGCGCAGGGGTCGATTCGGGCAGCACGTACAAACCTACCTGGGTGCGCTGGTTGGCGCCCAGCTCGAAGGTGCTGGAGGTCTGGCGCGCTCCATCCAGGATGAGCCACCCGGCAGGTGCGCCGCTGGCTGTCAAAGTCAGGTTCTTGGCGATCCCGGAGTAGTTGGCGATCACCAGGCGGAAAGCCGAGTCGGGATATTCGCTCTCGCCGTCGTTGGTCTGGTTGGAGACTGCACCGAAAGCGGGGTCGCCGGAGGGCAAGCTGATGTTTGGCTCGGGACCGGCTGCCAGGAGCAGCTGGTTACTGTCCGGTATGGTCACCGGGTGTTCGGCGGTGGCGATTACATCCGGGTCGTCCACTGACTGGGCGATGATCTGCAGGCTGTAATCGCCCGGTGGTGTGCCCATCAACGGGGCCGTTTCTACCACGCCGGTGTCATTGAAGCGTACCTGCCAGCCGTCCGGGGCGTAGACCCAGGCGCGCAGCTCACCGGCGAAATTGGCCTCGGCCCTCAGCTCGAAGGTGTGGATCTCGCCCGGCAGGACGCTGCTGCTGGCAGGGGTGGTCGCCAAGCTGATGGCGTCTGGCCCGGGGTCGCCGTTATCTACCACGCTGAACTGCACCCCCTCCTGGTCCTCGCCACCGAAGCGGTCGTTGTAGCCGAACAGCATCTCGGGCAGCGGGATGGGCGAGCGGTCCGAGTAAGGCAGGACGAACTGCTCGATGCCGCAGTTATCCACCGTGCACAGGTGGGCGGGCAGATAGCGCCAGGAGGAGGCCGCCTGTGGGCTGCCCGGGGATAAAGGCTCGCCTGCTGCGGCAGCCTGGTTCTGTGCCGCTTTGAAGTAGTCCAGGGGATCGGGATACCACGGCGGCCAGGCGGTGTTGGGGATTTCAAAACCTTCCAGGCAGTCGCGCGGTGCCACCGGGTTGCCCTGCAGAGCCGGCACCACGGACTCGGCAATACACGTCCACATGTCCGCAACCACTTTCTGCAGATCGCCAGCGTCGTCGAGCGTATCCCAGAACTCCAGCAAGAAGATGATAGTCTCCAGGGCGGCGGTATGCTGCCCGTTCTCGAGCACGCTGATCGTCTCGCCGGTCTGGGGATCGATCTCCCACCAGCCCACCAGCGGCTCGCCGTCTAGGGTCACCGGCGCGGGCGGGATCAGGATGTGCTTGCCCTCCAGGAGGGCCTGGCGGGCGTATGCCACCGACTGGCGGTCGGTATAGAACAGGTCCAATAGGTCCATGGTCTCAGGGGTGACCAGCAGCGGCTGGATTCCCAGGGCATGCATCTCATCGAAAAGCCGCGCCGTCGAAGCCGGTATCGCTCCCGCCAGGCGTGCGGCGACCTCGGTTTCGTAATACGATTCCACTATCCCCTTAGTCCATTGGGCGCTGAACAGGGCATCGGTCGCCTGTCCGGGATAGACGATGGCAGCCGCCCGGGTCGAGCGCAGGTCGATGCTGGTTTCGATGCCGCCGTCTTCCTGCTCGGCGCTACTGGTGATGATGATGCGGGGCTGGTCGTAGTACAGCTTGACGCGCAGGTTCGCCTCGATATCCCGCATTGCCGGATCGGCCATTTTGGCGAACTCCAGCCCGGCGATGGCGTACTGCTGGTTGCGCGCCAGGTAGTATTTCAGGATGCCTTCACGGAAGAGCTGCCGGTCGGTTGGCGTGACCAGGGGATCGGGCAGGTCGTTTGCCGCCAGGGCGGCAGCGATCACGGCGCGGCCGTTCTCTGCCTGCTGGCGGGTGGCATAGTGGGTATCTCGCACCTGGTTGGGCAGGAACCAGGTTGCGAAAGCGTCATCGAAGGAGGTGAAGGCGCGGTTATCGGCTGGCAGGGCGATTACCGGGTTGCCACCAAACAGGCGTGCATCCAGACCGATCAGGTCTTTCAGCCCGCGTGTGAAGCTCTCCTCCCTGCCGTCCGGGCTGGTCAGCGTGACATGCAGCCACTCGGCAGTGGTGAATTTGGAGCCCAGGGGGAAGTTGGTCAGGATATCCTGGAATTCGTCTCCCGCGGTGAGGGATTCTTCGCCTGCCGGAGCGAAGAACGGCGTATAGGTGTAGGTGATGGTGGTGAACACCCCACCCCCGCCTTCGGTGACAGCAATGTGACCGACGGTCAGCGCTTTAGCAGCCAGCTGCGCCAGGGTGTAGTCCACCGCCAGGGGAACGAACTTGGTCAGGTTCACCCCGCCGATGGGGAACTGGTTGTACTGCTCCACCTCCAATTCCAGGTGCAGGTTGTAATCCATCGAGGCCGGCAGGTCGGCGATCTGGTCGGTGCCGTCGCTGAGGGGCGTGGCGAAGGTATCTCCGGGTCCGGCATCCTGGAAGGAGGGGTCGAAGTCCGTCCAACCCTGCCCGGGTAGGTTCGCCTGCACCCACCAGTGGTCGGAGACCATGGCAATCAACGCCGCGTCGTTTATCGGGTCGGCGGTTTGCGTCCCGGCGGGTAGGTAGCCGGCGACGCCCGATTGGGGTGGGAACATGCTCCCCAGCAAGGAACGCGCCTGGGCGTCGGATAGAGTCCCATGCCGGTAGCGGGCTGGCAGGCCGGCGGCGCGCAGCATGGCGATCAGCAAGGAAGATTTATCCGCCGAGCTGCCCGCCTCGCCCCACAGCATGCCGCGCGTACCGCGCAGCG
>CAZGIX010000038.1:0-12656 GCA_964525785.1 uncultured Anaerolineaceae bacterium | reverse complement strand
GGACACTCATGCCGCGCAAGAAGCTGCTGGCGGATCTGGCCGGTTTGCTGGGTGAACCGCGCGTACCGCGCAGCGAGCCCGGGTAAGCATCGTTGCTGAAGCCACGCGCCAGCTCGAACATTGCTATCGGATCCTGCCCAAGCTGGGCCGATTTCCACAGCATGTCGGCATCGAAAATATCCGCGTCTGGGGTGGCCTGGGTGTAGGCGGCTGGGATGCTGTTAGGGACGATCACCGCCGGGGGGGGCGCCGGCAGAAACGGCCTCCCCCCACATCTCGGCGCTGACCTGGGCTCCGCTGTCGAGATCCAGGAAATTCCCTCCTGCCGCGGGCGTCTGCACCGTCATGGTGACCGTCGCCGACCCTAACGGGGGGATATCGCCGAGCTGCCAGGTCAGATCGCTTCCGCTCTGAATGGGATCCCCCGAAGCGGCGACCAGGGTCGTACCCGCCGCCAGCGTGTCTTCCAGGGTCACGTTCTTCAGGATGTTGGCATCGTCGCTGGCCTCGAAGGCCGAGAGTGTATCGATCGTCTCCGTGAACGTGGCTGTATCGGGCAGCTCGGGCAGGATTGTGGGAGGCAGGTTGTTGGTGGCTATAAAGGTGATGGTGGTCGTACCCGCCACATAGGCAGACTGCACGCGCGCCAGTGACAGCGGCGCGGAGGCAATAGAGGCGGCTGTCGTCTGCGCTGGATCTACAGTTTGGAGGGGCGAGGCAGCACTCTGAGGCGATTCGAACCTGGGAGCAGATGCCTCAACCGGGAAGTAGCTGAGCAGAATGGATAGGATAATCAGCACGGCAGCCAGCCGGTGCAGCAGTTGGAAAACACGCCTGGGGGTCATTTGCGCTCCTGTTCTTTGGGTAAATAAGCATAGGGTACGAGGACATTTATCTCGGTAATACGGTCGATGGGCAGCCGGTTGCGTTTGGCAGCGCTGCGCAGTGCTTCGGGTGAGGCAGCATCATAGATGCAGTAGGATTTCTTTCGATTTGGATCGATATAGGAGTACACCCAGGTGACGCCGTCGATCGTATTGTTCTCGATGAAAGCCTGGCGGTCTATATCCCCATGGTCGGCGCCGGGTAGGTCGATATTATCCTGAAAAGTACGCTCGATAAGGTAGCGCGGCATATTAAATTCTCCCTCGCATCGGTTTGTCGGGTATTACGATAAAAATGATAGCTCATGTCCGATTAATCTACAACCGGACAGACACCCTATTTTCCCCCTGGGATTCCCTATTTTATTGATCCAGAAAGTGGGGGTGTTGGCGCGCCAGCTCGGCGGCATCTTCACGCGAGTGTACATCCAGCCGGGAGAGGATGGCTGAGACGTGGTGGTCAGCAGTCTTGGGAGATATGTGCAGGCGGGAGGCGATCTGGGCATTGCTCAATCCCTGGATGAGCAGGGCCAGGATGTCCACCTGCCGCCCCGTCAGGCCGAAGGGATTTTGCAGGGTAGCGCGCTTGGGCTGACGGGGCACCTTCGTCACGCCCCTGGCCTGCAACGCCGACCGGATCTGCTCCACGGCGGGCAGCGCGCCCAGGCGCTCGAACATGTTCAACGCAGTGATCTGGGCTTCATTGTCGCCTTCTGCCAGGGCACGCGCCTGCGCGTAGGGGCAACCCATCTGCTCCCACAGGGCGGCTGCCCGGCGCCACTCGCCAGCGATCTGCAGCGCGTAGGGCCGGGCGACCCAATCCTCGAGGGTCACTGACGCGCCCGCTTTCCAGCGCCAGTAAGCCAGCTCGCCGGTATACCAGGGATGCCGCTTGTTTACAGCCAGGTCAAAAAATGCATCAGCCTCTGCCCGTGTGCGTTCAGGATCTCTAACCAGCCAGGCGGCTTCGGCGCGCACACAGCTTACCAGTCCGAGGTACTGCAGGCTGCCGGTTTGGATCGCAATCTCGAGGGCTTCGTCCAACACGGATCCTACACCAGGATCGCCTCGCAGGCTGCGCAGGCGACCAGTCGCCGCCAGGGCGGTGATGCGGCTGATGGCAGGATACGTGGAGGCCTGCATCAATTGGCTGCATAACTGGCTGGCCTCTTCCCAGCGGCCGCGCTGGATGTGCGTCGCTGCCTGCCAGGCAAGAATGTAGCGGCTGAAGATATCCAGGTCCCGCTCGCTGGTGTAAGCCAGCCCATCCGCCAGGTAGCGCTCAGCCTGGTCGAACTGGTATAGCTCAGCTGAACAGGAACCGGCGTAAGCGTACAGGTTGGCGATCAGCCGGTCGTTGCCCATTCTCAGCCCCTGCTCCAGCTGTCTATCCAGATAGGCACAGCCGTATGGATAATCGAGGAACATCCATGCCGAGCCAACTGCCACATGCGCCATGGCGGTGATATATTCATCTGGAAAATTGGATAAAAGGTCGATAGCTCTCTCCCCCCAGCTGATCGCCTCCTGGTAATCGCGTTTCGAGAGGCACATCGTCGCCTGCACGCGGTAAGCCAATCCCAGCTCTCGCCCGGGAGGGAGTGCGCTCAGCATCTCAATCGCGGCCCGGTTGGCTTGCTCAGCATCGGCATTTTGTCCATTGTTACGCAGCGCTACTGCCAGGACCGCCAGATCCTCAGCCTGGCGCAGTGAATTTCCCAGCTCAATCCAAATTTCCGCGGCTTTACGCAGGGCGGCAATCGCCTCAGCCTGCCCCTCCGTCAGGTTGCACTCCCGAGAATACGCTTCCAGCAGGGAGGCGTGGACTCCAGGTTGCAGATCGTCGCTGTAGCGCAGCGCCAGGTTGTATAACGCGGCTGCTTCGCGATGGGCTCCGGCGGCCGAAGCTTCTCTGGCGGCGGCAGGAGCGTATTCCAGCACAGCCTGGTGGTCGCCGCTGGCCTCGGCATGGTGCGCCAGACGTGCCAGATCTTTGCGTGTCTGGGGGTATGACCTCAGCCCATCCAGCACCAGGCGGTGCAGGACCGGCCTTCGTTGCGGGGAGATCAGTTCCAGGATCGTCTGGCGGGTCAGGTCGTGGCGGAACTCCAGCCCGTCTCCCTGGGGCAGCAGGATGCCAGCCGCGATGCTCTCATCCACTGCGTCCGCTTCTGATCCGGCAGCCGCTTCAAGCAGCCAGGGCTCGACCTGCATGCCGATGATGGCAGCCGTCTCCAGCACTGCCCTGCCCGACAAGGAGAGCCGCGCGGCGCGGGCCAGGACGGTATCGCGGATCGAAGCTGGAATCCCCTTGCTCTGGCTGGCGAGTACTTCATTGATGTAGAAGGGATTACCCCCGGTCTGGCGGTAGAGTGCAGCCGCATCCAGGCTGCGGTCTCTGAACAGCCTGGCGACTGCTTTCTCGGAGAGCGGGGCGAGCGGGATGCGCCGCGTGGCGTTCGAGCTGGCGAGATCTCCCAGCACGCTCAGCAGCGGGTGATGGATGTCAAGCTCATCGTCCCGGTAGGTCAGCACCAGCAGCGCGGAAGTCTGGGTGATGCGGCGTCCCAGGTAGCGCAGCAGATCGAGGGTAGCTTCATCTGCCCAATGCACGTCCTCGAAAACTACTAGGCAAGGCTGGCGCTTCAATTCCACCAGGACGGTCGAGAACAGGCGAGTGCGGTTCGAATCGGTTTGCAGCAGGTCCTGGATCTCACCCTGGATCTGGGCTGCCATATCATGCAACGGACCCAGCGGGCGCGGCGTGAAGAGTGAGTCGCACGCTCCCCACAGCACGCGCACCTTTGTTTTGTGGGTCTCTGCCAGGCGCTCGACCAGCGAGGTCTTGCCAATACCTGCTTCCCCGCTGACAAGCGCAACTCGCCCGGAACCGCCGCAAGCATCCACCAGCGCGGCTTCTAACATTGAAAGCTGACCTTCGCGTTCGATAAGGTCTTCAGCCATGATCCAATTTAACCATATTCTCAGGTTATTTGGGATATTTCTGGTGTTACTAATCCACAATCTGTGGCACCTTGGTCATTGGGAGTAATCTCACAGCGCCAGCGCATTTCTATCGTAAAGAACACGTCGTGGCGAGGAGGGCAGCGACGAAGCCATCTCTCTTTGACAACCTGCCCAGGACGGGACTGCTTCGCCAAAGGACGGCTCGCATCGCAAAAAACCGGCTCGCAGTGACGGAGGGTTTCGGAAGAGTGAGCACCGCAAAGACTCCGCCTAAGAGCAGCGGAGCAAGCGCAGAGAGCGCAAAGTATTTAAAAGCGAAGAGTCTATTTGGTCAAATGAGCAAATGTCTACAGCATTCGCCTGGTTTTGAGCTTGCCCTGAAGGTCGTGAAGGGATGACACACAATTATATTCACAAGCTCATATCGATAGGACATACGCAGACGAGCTATAATAGCTCCGGAAAGGAATCGCATACTATGAGCCAAAACAGTGTACTTCCCACCCGAGATCAGGTGCCCCTTGAGCAGACCTGGGCACTGGACAGATTGTTCCCCTCGCCAGCGGCCTGGACTGCGGCCTACAGTGAGCTGGTCGAGATGCTGCCGGGGCTGGCGGCTTTCCAAGGCCAGCTATCACAAGGACCGCGTGTACTGACCGAGTTCCTCGACCGATACCAGCGGGCGGGTGCACTGATGGAGAAGATCAAGGTGTATGCCGAGAATGCCAGCAACGCCGATACGACCGACCAGGAGGCGGCTGCCCGGGAGGGGCAGATGAGGAGCCTGCGCGCCCAGTTCAAGTCTGCGGCAGCGTTCTTCAATCCGGAACTGATCGCCATCGGCTTGCCGCTGGTACGCACCTGGATCGAGGCCACGCCTGAGCTGTCGCTCCTGGGGCAAACCCTGAACCGGCTGGAGGCGCTGCAGGCTCACACCCGCTCGGACGAAATCGAGCAGGTACTGGCGCTGGCTACGGACCCGTTTCGGGCGGTCGAGACGGCCTATACGCTGCTCAACGGCGCTGACCTGGCTTTCAAGCCAGCGACCGGTTCCGATGGGGAGCAGCACGAGCTGGCTCAAGCCACCATCGACAGCCTGATCGCTCACCCGGACCGGGAGGTGCGCCGCACTGCCTGGGAGAATTATGCGGATGCCTACCTGAGACACAAAAATACCTATGCAGGTCTCTTCATCGCTTATATGAAGCAGTGCGTCTTCAACATGCGCACCCGCGGCTACCGGACCTGCCTGCAGGCGGCTCTGCACGCTGACCACATTCCGGAGAGCGTGTTCCACAACATTATCGCCACCTTCAAAGCCAACCTGCCCACCTGGCACCGTTACTGGCGCCTGCGCCGCCGCGCCCTGTGCTATAGCGACCTGCACGTCTACGATATCGAATCACCCCTGGCAGGGAGCAAACCGGTTGTGCCGTATCGCCAGGCGGTGGATTGGATCTGCAACGGCCTGGCGCCCCTCGGAGATGAGTATGTCGGCATCCTGCGCCGGGGCTGCCTGGAAGAACGCTGGGTAGATTGGGCGCGCAACAAAGGCAAGATGGATGGAGCTTATTCCAGCGGCTTATACGGCACCGATCCGTATATTCTCATGTCTTACGCAGATGATATGACCAGCCTGAGCACCCTGGCGCACGAGCTCGGTCATTCGATGCACACGTACTATACCCAGACCCACCAGGCCTACATCAACTGCGATTACCGTTCCCTGATTGCTGAGGTGGCCTCCAATTTCCACCAGGCAATGTTGCGTGAGTATTTGTTCCGCACCTACCCCGAGCGCAGCTTCCAGATCGCCTTGATGGAAGAAGCCATGTCAAACTTCCACCGTTATTTTTTCCTCATGCCCACCCTGGCGCGCTTCGAACTGGAAGTCTATACCCGACTGGAGAACGACGAACCGGTAAGCGCCGATGTGCTGATCGACTTGATGGCTGACCTGTTTGCGGAAGGCTATGGGGGTGAGCTGGCGATCGACAGGCAGCGCATCGGCATCACCTGGGCGCAGTTTGCCCACCTGTACATGGCTTACTACACCTTTCAGTATGCGGGCGGCATTTCTGCTGCGCACGCTCTGTCAAAGCCAATCCTGGCGGGGGAAGCGGACGTGGCAGAACGCTACCTGGCCTTCCTGCGCACCGGCGACTCGCTCTTTCAGCTGGACGCACTGCGCCTGGCGGGCGTCGACCTGTCCACACCGGAGCCGGTCGAGAGGGCGTTTGCCTATCTTGCGACGCTAATCGACCGACTGGAAAGCCTGCTGTTGTAGAGAAGAACGCAAAGCCGCAAAGATTCAATGTTTACCGCAAAGACGCAAAGAGCGCCAAGAAATCAGAAAAGATGGAACGAAAGAACTGTGCGGTTTCTGGATTGCCAGAGTAAACGATTTAACTTGGTGTCTTCGTGCCTTAGGGGTGCATCCCTTCCTTTGCATCTCTGCGTCTCTGCGGTTAATCCCTCCAACCGTAACGCCCACCGTAACGAATCCGTGACGGCGGGCGTTTATACTTGCATTAATAGATCGGGAAATGGTTATGGTGTAATGGGTAAAAGGAGATGACGAAGATGGATGAGACGCCTCCAATAACAGGCCAGACAGCCGTACCAGGGATAGGTGCCCGCCAACAACCTGCGGAAGGGCAGTGGGCTCGGCCGGTGAACAAGCTGGCAGTGGACAACGTACCGCAGGGACTGACGGCGATCAACGTGCAGGGACGCCAGCCCAACGGCGCGCTGCAGGGTTTCGGCCAGCTGTGGAAAAAGACCTACCGCGTGCGCTTGAGCGGGGTATCGAAAACTCCGCAGGAAGTGATGCAGGTCTGGAAAGCGCGCTTCCCCGAGTTCCAGCCCGAGGGCAACCGCTTCTACCCACCGGCCGAGGGGATCGTGCCTGGCAAAGTGATGTTTATCGACAGCCCCTTGCCGGTGGTGCCGCCCTGGTATAACCGGCCCGGGGTGGTGCCGATGACCAGCGGGGTGATGATCTTATATTCTGACGAAACCCTGTTCAGTGTAATGACCCCCGAGGGTTTCCCGGTTGCCGGCTGGAACAACTTCAGCGTTGAAGAGGAAGACGGCGGATTGGTGGCGCAGGTGCAGTCCTACGAAAGGGCTTCCGATCCTATCTACGAGTTCGGCTTTATCATCATGGGCGGCTCGAAGCGCCAGGAGTATATCTGGATCCATGTGCTCACCGAGCTGGCAGCCCACTTCGGGGTCAAGGGCCAGGTGACCTCCAGTAAGGAATGCCTGGACCCGAAGATGCAATGGCGTTACGCCGGAAATGTCTGGCAGAACGCCGGTGTGCGCACCACTTTGTATAAGCTGGCGGCGCCGCTGCGCTGGCTGACGCGTAAGAATTAACCTCCCTCAATCCCTCCATCCGTCTGCTGAACAGCAGGCGGATGGGGGACGAAGGGGGGTAAATTGGAATTATCGGTGTATGGGGGACTGTTATTTCGGGACAGGGCACGGCGGATCGATTAGCGGTGAGGGTGGTTACGATCTGCCGTGTCCCCAACCGGATAGGACTCCACATGGCTAGAGGACAGCCTCCTACCATAATTGGCACAAATCTTGCATGGATGTAACAATACCCGACGGATCGCGTTATATATAGCAGGGAGGCCAACGATGATCGGTCTGATAGGATTGGGGATATTGATTATTCTGCTCATCCCTTACTTCAAGGAAAACAAGTATGAGCAGATCGAGCGCATGCAGTCCTTGCGCCGCTCCACACTCAAGGTGCAGGCGAAATACCGACGCTTCAGCCTGTAGTTGCATTTGACATCCTTACCTGAGACGGGTGTGATAGCGCTTCGGAGTAGTCGTTAAGCTCCCCGGCATCCAGGGAGAAAAACATCTACCGGATTCCTTCAAAACAAGACGTCGCCAGGGCAAGCGGCGGCTTTTATTTTTCTGGATATTGCTTATTTTCGTTAAGCGACAGGACGCGCCTTATGGTCCAGGTGTGATATCCAGACTGTCAGCTTCCCTATCCGCACCATTCTCATCGGTTGATGCTCCCATCTCCACATCTCGGTAGCTGATCGACGCCAGCTCGACACCCAGGTCACGCAGCTTGGCGATCAGCCCGAACAAGGCAGCCTGGTCCACCACCGCGCCGGATAGGATCGTCTCGTCCTCCTGTGCATGGGTTATGGTGATGCCCTCCAGCCAATCAGCCCAACTTTCGTCGAGATGTCCTTTGAGGCGAACTTCCACTACCTGCATTGCAGCTCTCCCGTGCCATCGCTCTTAGCTTTGCCAGTCTTCCCATCGCTACCCAGGACGAGCCACTAGGCTGCCTGCCTGGCGCGCCTACCGGTATAGATATCGAAGCCCATAAAGAAGACCATGACTACCAGGGCAGCCCAACCGAGCCAGTCGCCCAAGAACTGGTAAGCTGGCTTGCCAAATCCGAGCGACACATCTCCCACCAGGGTAATGCGCTCGCCATCCGGATTGACCTTGAGCACTGCCAGGCTGCCATCCGAATTGATGATGGCTGCCACGGTCGCTACGCCGGTTACCACCATGCCTGTACGGTTCTCGACCGCCCGAAAGACCGCATTGGTCCACAGCTGCCCGCCATAGCCGCCGAACTCCCGAAATCCGGCGCTGACCAGCTCTGCGCCGTTACGCTTCAGCCTCCTGGCAACGTCGGTGTAGTTGGCGTCATGGCAGATCAGGGTAGCCAGCTTACCAAGCGGGGTATCGAAGACGGGGTAGGCGCCCGCGCCAGGCGAGAGCGGCTCGCCAGGTGCTGCATGGTTCTTGGCGTATGTGCCCAGGAACTCGCCCTGCGGGCTGATCAGCACACTCTCATTGCGGAACGGCTCGCCTTCCCGGGCAACCGCGTAGTCGAAGAAGATGTAAGCGCCGCTCTCTTTCGCCAGGGCGGTTACCTCGGCGGTATGCTCGAGACGCGGGTCAAAGTCGAAGCCCATCTCCGGGGTGAAGATCACTTGCGCGCCTTGCCGGGTTGCTTCCCGAATTTGCTGGGTAAAGGTCTCCAGTCGCTGTTCAGCCAGATTCTCTGTATCCTGGAAGGCTGGCAGCGAGTAATCCGGCATCAGGGCAGCTGCCCGCAGCTTTGGAGAGTCGTCCGGTACAGCGGCGAGCAAGATCAGGCTCAAAACCACCCAAGCGGCGGTGACGATCCCTCCCCCTGCCAGCCAGCGTCGCGTGGAGCCTTGGTCAACCCGAACCGCATCCGCTGGCTGGTATTTCCTGTCGTACCAGGCCATCAGCGCGTAGGTCAGCGCGTAGTTGAACAAGCAGATCACCAGTCCCAGACCGTAGACGCTGAATATTGAAACAGGCTGGATCAGCCACGGCTGGGTCGCCTGGGTGTAGGCAATGAAGCCATTCGTCGCCACCAGCGGGATGAAGGTGGCGCGGATCATCTCCCAGCCCACCCAATCGACCGTGCCCTGCAAGACGAACCAGCGATATTTGGTGCGCTCGTGGAAGAGGCGATCTTTTCCTACCAAAAAGACCAGTATAGCGATCCACACCCCCAGGTACTGGAAAAAGGGTCCGTAATCCGGTCCGAACAGGCGCGCCAGGTAGGGTCCCAGAAAGAAAAGCATTGCCAGCCCTGCCGCCAGGCCGGACCATTTGCGCGGTAAGAGCCGGTGCTGGGCAAAGCGGTAAGGGATGAATGCGAACCAGATCAGCGGCCAGGCGCCATACGGCGGGAACGCAAACAGGATCATCAGGCCGCTAATAACGGATAAAGCAATTCCAAGGGCATATCGCAGATTTACTGCTTGTGCCTGGACTGCCGGGCTCGGTTTGATCTCAGCGATCGTGGTCATGTTGCCTCTCCTTGCAGGTCGGTAGGAATGGTTTTGCCTGCAGCTTATTTGTAACACCCCGAAGAGGCGCTGTCATCTATCCAAGGATTGATTGAAGGATAGATTTTCCTTTAGATCAGCTTCAGCTCTCGTGCCCTGGCGATGGCTCCTGCCCGGTTGCCCACCTCCAGCTTGCCGATGATGTGGTGGATGTGCGTTTTGGCAGTCCCCAGGCTGATGGACAGGCGGTCGGCGATATCCTGGTTGGTACAGCCTGAGGCCGCCAGGCGTAGAACTTCCAGCTCGCGCTGGCTCAATCCTTCGACCAGTCCCGCCGCTAGAAGTATTCCTCCAGGTTTTTTCGATGGAATAGCTTCAATTATACTGGCAGCATATTCGGTAAGGCCAGCCTGCTCCGCTGCGCCTGCCAGGACGGGCATCAACGCTTCACCGGCGTCGGCAAAGGTGCGGATGTAGCCTTCCGGAAACCCCACGCGCAGCGCCTGGCCCAGATAGTCTCGTGCAGCCTGCGGGTTGGGCGCTGCCAGGCTGAGCAGAACCAGGGTAGCGATATGCCCGTAGCCCCAGCCGGCCCGGAAGGCTTTCTGTTTGGAGGCCTCCAGGAGCTGGCGGGCAGACGCCTTATCTCCCCGGGCGAGCAGCAGGCGCGGCCTGCCCAGGCTCAAGAAGCGGTAGAAGGGGTGGGCGTCTACTTCCACCTGCATCTGCTCCAGCCAGTACTCCGCTTGAGCGCTATCTCCTGCTGCCAGCGCAAGCTGGGACAGTAGCGCCTGGCTGCGAGCGCGTACCGGCGGTGGATCTTCGCGTACAAGGGCGTAGGCGTGCTCAGCGCTGTGGACCGCAGCCGCGATATCTCCTCCTGCCAGTTCGAATAGAGCTTGCAGCAGGTAGCCGGAGCTTTGAAACTCGATATTCCCGTTGTGCTGGCTGATCTCCAGCCCTTTGAGTATGTGTTCCCGGCCTTCGTCCAGGCGGTTCCATTCATAGTACAGGATGGACAGGTCGTAATGAGCCAGGGCTGCGATGGGCATCCCTCCGCTGCGCTCGATAAGCTGTGCGAACAACGGCTCGCAGCGCTGTAGCTGGCCGCGTACAGCAGGCACGCGCGCCAGGAACAACTGTGCTGTCAGCTCGGCGAAGAGGTTGCCAGAGGCGCGCCCGGCTTGTACCGCAGGAAGCAGCACCCCTTCGGTGGCTTCCAAGTGTCCAGCATGCCAATAGGCAATGCCAAGGTTCATCGCCAGGTTGCCGCGATCCACCTGTTCTGTCTCAGGCAGCAGCTCGAGCGCGCGCTCGGACAATTTGATCACAGCTGCGCTATCGCCGCGGGCGCGTGCCAGATAGGCCCTGGCAGACGCAGTTTTACCAGCCAGGAGCCTGTCCTCCCGGGTGGATCCTTCGATCAGCGCGGATTTCTCCACGATCGCCAGGACCGCTTCAGCGGCTTCGAACTGGCTCGTCAGCAGCAGCGCCCAGGCATTTGTCAGGCACAGCCACGGGTCTGCATATACGATCTCGGTGGGCAGTGCTCGAAACCAGCTCATAAGGGTGGCGATTTCACCGTTCCTTAAAGCCGGGCCGCTTGCCTGGACAATCAGCCTGCCTGCCCGCTTCCAATGCTGCCCGCTCAGGGCGTGGTGGATCGCTTCGTGGTAATAGCCCTGCGATTCGAACCAGGCGCTGGCGAGCTCGTGCAGCCCGGCTTCGGGTAGATCATCCCGACTGTGCAGCCGGTAGCGCAGCAGCTCGCTAAACAGGCGGTGGTAGCGGAACCACTCCCGTTGCTGGTCTAGCGGCACGATGAACAGGTTGGCCTGTTCCAACGCTAGCAGCAAAGCCTGGCTGCCCTCAAAGCCTGCCACGGCATCGCACAGCGGCCCGCACAGCCGCTCCAAAATGGAGGTCTTGAGCAGGAATTCCTGCACCTGTGGGCTCTGGTGGTTGAGCACCTCCTCGACCAGGTAGTCCAGGACGAAGCGGCTGCTGCCGGTGAACTCCTGGATATACTCTTCACTATCGCTGCGCCCGCCCAGCGATAGGGCTGCCAGCTGCAGCCCGGCGATCCAGCCTTCGGTGCGGCGTTCCAGGGCCTGCAAAGCCACGCTGGAGAGCCGGGTTTTCAAAGCCGACCCAAGGTATTGCTCAACTTCGTCGGCGGTGAAGCACAGGTCGCTCTGCCGGATCTCCATCACATGCCCCCGGGCGCGCAGCCGGGCGATGGGCAGCAGCGGATCTTCCCGCGTGATCAGGGCCAGGTGCAGGCTGGGCTGTTGATGCTCCAGCAGGAACGCCAGCAGGTTGTGAATTGCCGGTGAATGGATGCTGTGATAGTCGTCCAAGGCCAGGATGACAGGCGTATTGAGCCCCGCCAGGGCATTGATCAGGAGGGTCAGGTACGCGGTTGGGGGAGCGCCCGGGGGAATCTGGACCAGGGAGAGTGGTTTTTCGGATAATGCCTGCTGCACGGCAGCCACAAGGTAAGCCATGAAGCGCGCCGGATCGTTGTCGCCCTCTTCCAGCGACAGCCAGCCAGCGTTAAGGCCAGCTGTGTGCAGCCACTCGCATACCAGGGTCGTTTTACCGTAACCTGCCGGGGCGCACACCAGGCTCAGCCTACGGGTGAAGCTCCCCTGCTCGCACAGGCCTTCATTCAGCCGGTCGAGCAGGCGCGGCCGGTTTACCCAGCGGCTCTGCCGGGGCGGTAGGCTGACCTTGGTCGCAAGCAGTGGGGAGGGCATGATTCATTTTCATTATATATCAGATGTCAACAGGGAGTCCAAATCAACAATTTGCTTTGGGTTTTCATCTGGGAGGATGTCCGGGTCGCGATAGAGCGTCTGCACCTGGCTCCTTTCAACTTTGAATAGTATTCGTGACAATTTTTACTTGCACCCGCCTTTCTAAATTGCTAAAATGATTAGAAGTCATCTCAAAAATGGTTATTTGTCTTCGATATCCATGC
>CAZGIX010000037.1:0-30325 GCA_964525785.1 uncultured Anaerolineaceae bacterium | reverse complement strand
CATAGAGGGAAATGTGGCGATAGCCTTATCTTGTTAAGATTTGTCAGTCAATCAGATTGGGATGTCAATAGATCGTACGCTTAAATCTTTATCCTCGGGTAAACTAATAGGTATCGGGCGATGCCCGTTCCTTCCATATTGAGGTATATGCTCTATGACTGCCCGGATCGAGCGTTTGATCGACAGCCCGGTTGGCTTAAACCTGGCAGCCTCGTTGGCGCGCGCTGCTCAGCCCCGGCTTGGATACGCAATTGCCGCGCTGGCCGCGCGCTGGATCTCATCGCGGCGCCAGTCAGATCTGGTCAGGGCAGTCCGTTCCAACCAGTGGGTGGTGGCGGGTGAGCAGCTTACCTCCGCCGCGCTGGACCAGGTGGTGCGGGGTGTATTTTGGAGCTCCGCCCGCTCGATCTATGAGCTTTACCATTATCTTCAAGATTCCGAAGCTGCGGGGCATTTGTTTGCCTTCGAGCCTTCCGTCCAGGCCCTCCTTCACCGCCCGGAGTTTGACCGGCGTGGACTGGTGGTCGTTGGGGTGCACCTGAGCGGTTTCGATCTTGCTTTGCAGTGGATCTGTCTAAATTGGATCAAGCCCCTGGTGCTCACCCTCCCGAACCCTGAAGGCGGGCGCCGGTTTGAGTTCGATGTTCGCAAGAAGACGGGTATGAACCTGGTCCCTGGGACGTTTAGCGGTCTGCGCCAGGCGCTGCGCCATCTGAAGGAGGGCGGCATGGTTGTCACGGGCATCGACCGCCCCCTGGAGGATGGCCAGGAGACCCTGCGCTTCTTTGGACGACCGGCGTGCCTCCCTACCCACCATGTCTACCTGGCGCTAAAAGCCAGGGTGCCGGTGATGGTTGTGATCAGCCGCATGGAAGACGATGGGCTGTATCATGTGGTAGCATCGCCCCCCATTGATATGGATTCTTATTCAGACCGCCAGGCAAACTTGATCTATAATGGAGAAAAGGTGCTCTCCACTGCCGAGGTTTTCATCCGGCAGTCGCCTCAGCAGTGGGTGATCACTCGACCGGTATGGCCTGAGGCCATCAGCCAGGTTCCGGGATAGATTCCGACATTTGGGCATCCACTTTCGTCAGAGGCAACCGCTTGAATACTCGCACCGACCATCCGCGCGTCAACGACATTCTCTTAGGTCCGCTGGAGCGACCAGCCTTGCACTGGCTGGCCGCGCACGCGCCGGCCTGGTTAGCCCCGGATGTTTGTACGGGCATCGGCGTCCTGGGCGGTGTGATCATCCTGGCAGGCTATCTTCTCAGCAATTATCATCCCGCCTTTTTCTGGCTGGCTGTATTTGGCTTCTTTGTCAATTGGTATGGTGACAGCCTGGATGGAACACTGGCTCGCTACCGCCATATCGAGCGGCCTGTCTACGGGTTCTACATCGATCACACGACGGATGCTGCCACGCAGGTGTTGATCTTCGTTGGGTTGGGTTTGTCTCCCTATGTCAGTTTCAATGTGGCCTGTCTGACATTAGTGGCTTACCTGCTGATGTCGGTCTTGGTATATGTGCGCACCTGCGTGATCGATGAGTTCAAGATCTCTTACAGTAAGCTTGGACCGACGGAAGCGCGCCTCCTGGCTGTGCTCTTGAACATTGCGATGTTCTTCTTCGGTGCAAGGCAGTGGTCGGTGCAAATGGGGACCTGGGGCACGCTTACGCTCAGCCCTTATGATCTGGCTGTTGGCGCTGTGGGTCTGATCCTGCTGTACTTTTTCATAACCACCGCGGTGCAGGAAGGCCTCCGGCTGGCAAAGGAGAACCGCTGACCTTTTCTCTGACCAGCGATAGTGGAGTTGTAATGCACATCGACCCTCTATTATTGGGAATTGATATCGGTTCGACCACGTCTAAGATCGTAGCGTTGAGTTCGGCTGGCGAGGTGGTTTTTTCGACCTACCGCCGCCACAATACCGAGACGCTCACCTCACTGCGGGCGCTGCTGGGCGAAACCCGGCAGGCAGCCGGTGAATGTGATGTGCGCCTGTTCCTGACCGGCTCCGCCGGGCTGGGTCTGTGTGAGAAATACGACCTGCCTTTCATCCAGGAAGTAATTGCCTCTACCGAGGTCATTTGCCAGCTTTACCCGCAGGTGAACACGCTCATGGATATCGGCGGCGAAGACGCCAAGCTGATCTTCTTCGACGGAGGCCAGCCTGATATCCGTATGAACGGCTCCTGCGCCGGCGGTACAGGCGCCTTTATCGACCAGATGGCGACTTTGTTAAATGTGCCCATCGATGAGCTTAACACGCTCGCCGGACGGCAGTCAGCGGTTTACCCGATCGCCTCCCGCTGCGGCGTCTTTGCCAAGACCGATGTCCAGAACCTGCTCAGCCGGGATACGCCGCGCGAAGATATCGCCGCTTCAATATTCAATGCGGTGGTCTTCCAGACGCTTGCCACCCTGGCGCGCGGTCACAAAGTCAACCCGGTGGTGCTCTTTGCCGGCGGTCCGCTGACCTTCTTGCCGGTTCTGAAAGAGGCCTTTGTAAAAGCGCTCGACCTATCTCCCGGCGATTGGCTGGATGTGGAGCATGCCGAGCTGTTCTCGGCCCACGGCGCAGCGCTGGCTGCCGGGCGCCAGGTGAGCCAACCTGTATTTTCCCTCTCGATGCTCATCGAACGGGTCGACAGCATTCCTGCTGGCAGGGTGACCGAGGGGAGGCTGAAGCCTCTATTTGGCAGCCCACAGGAATTCAAAATCTGGGAGGTGGAACGCGCCCGGTATAGGATCGACTGGGTGGATGCTCGCCAGGTACAGGGGGAGTGTTTTCTGGGCATTGACTCGGGCTCAACTACCACCAAGCTGGCCCTGGTCGACGAGCGCGGGCGTCTGTTCTTCGAGCATTACCAGGGCAATGACGGCAATGCCATCCGGGCGGTGCAGGAAGGGCTGGAAAAGCTTCGCCAAATGTTTGCCGGGCTGCCCAGACCGCCGAAAATCGCTCGCAGTGCCGTTACGGGCTACGGCGAAGACTTGATCCGGGCAGCTTTCAGCTGCGATCAGGGCATCGTGGAGACCCTGGCACATTTCCGGGCTGCGCGTGCCTTTGACCCACAGGTGTCCTTCGTACTCGATATCGGAGGGCAGGATATGAAGGCCATCTTTGTGCGCGATGGCTATATCCAGCGCATCGAGATCAACGAAGCCTGCTCTTCCGGGTGCGGGACATTCATCGAGACATTTGCCCGCTCGCTGGGTCACAGTGTCTCTAGCTTCGCACGTTCGGCCTGTGCGCCCGGCGCGCCCTGCGACCTCGGCACTCGCTGCACAGTATTCATGAACTCACGCGTCAAGCAGTCGCTGCGCGAGGGTGCAGTTGTAGGTGATATCTCAGCCGGCCTGGCCTATTCGGTGATCAAGAATGCGCTGCACAAGGTGTTGAAGATCACAGATACGTCTGTGCTGGGTGATCATATCGTCGTCCAGGGGGGCGCCTTCCGCAATCCCGCCATCCACAAGGCGCTGGAGCAGGTGCTGGGTAAGCAGGTGGTCTGCCCTGATAAGGCCGAGCTGATGGGGGCATTAGGGGCGGCTCTCGAAGCGCGCGATGCCTATCTGCGTAGCAAACAGGGCCGCGGGCTGGGAATCGGCCTCGAGAACCTGCCAGCTGCGGGCCAGTACCGTAAGCAGGCTCTGCGCTGCCGCGGCTGCGAGAACACTTGCGCCATCACGAAATTAACCTTTTCCAACCAGAATGTATTTTATACTGGCAACCGCTGCGAGCGCACTTACAGCAACCACGGGCACCGGCGGGAGCGGGGAGCCAACCTGTACGCGCTGAAGCGCGACCTGCTCTTCAACCGCCCGACAGAACCGCCAGGCGCTGCTCGCCTTGTGATCGGGATCCCGCGCGCCCTCAATTTCTATGAGAACTACCCCTTCTGGTGCACCTTGCTTGTGGAAAGCGGGCTGAAGGTAAGGCTGTCGGATATTTCGAGCACGGCCATATTCGAGCGTGGGGCGCGCACGGTGATGTCCGAAAACATCTGCTTCCCTGCCAAACTACTGCACGGGCATGTTTTCAACCTGATCGAAGCCGGGGTTAACCGCATCTTTTACCCGATGGTGTTCTATGAGCAACGCGAGTTTGCCGATGCAATCAACTGCTTCAACTGCCCGATCGTCTCCGGCTATCCGGATGTGATACGCAGCGCCATCGATCCGCAGGGCGGGTATGGCATCCCATTTGACCAACCCGCAATTACTTTCCAGGATCGCGGCCTGCTCAAGAAGTCTTGTTGGGAGTATCTTGCCGGCCTGGGTGTTGCTGAGGCTGCCTTCGAGAGCGCCTTCGCCCGCGCCCTGGTTGCCCAGGATAATTACAAAGCCGCCGTGCGCCAGTCAGGCGCCGAGATCGTCGAAAGGGCCAGCGCTGCAAACCGCCTGGTGGTGCTGTTGGCGGGGCATCCCTACCATGTCGATCCGTTGGTTAACCACAAGATTCCGGAGGCGCTGGCCGATATGGGTGTTGATGTGCTCAGCGAGGACGCCGCTCCGCTTGCGCATGCCCAGACGCTCGAAAATCCACTGGTGCTGACCCAATGGGAGTACCTGAACCGCTGCTTCCATGCCGCACGTTGGGTTGGGGGGCAGGAGAATGTAGAACTTGCACAGCTCAATTCCTTTGGCTGCGGTCCGGATGCCTTTGCCCTGGATGAGGTGCGGGGCATCCTCTCGGAGTATGGGAAGAACCACACGGTTTTGCGCATCGATGAGATCGACAGTCTTGGCTCTGCCCGGCTGCGGCTCAGATCGATGCTTGAAGCCCTGAACGAGAAAAAGGTATCCGCGCGCCGCACGATATCTGTGGACGGGCTTCTGAGAAAGACTACCCGGCTCTACCGCAGGGCGGACCAACGCAAAGTGATCCTCGTCCCCGAGTTCTCGCGCTTCTGTACCCCGGCGATCATCCGTCCGGCAATGGATATGGGTCACCATGTCGAGATACTGCCGCCCCCCAACCGGGAATCGGTCGAGGTGGGCTTGAAATATACCAACAATGAAATTTGCTACCCGGGTATCATCGTCATCGGTGATGCGATCAAAGCCCTGCAGTCGGGTGGTCACAATCCCGACGAGGTGATCATCGGCTCCTGGGAGACGGGGGGGCAGTGCCGCGCCTCGAACATTTCGTGCCTGTTGAAGAAGGCACTGGTAGCTGCCGGTTATGAGAACACGCCGGTGATAACGCTCTCGACCCGCCTTAAGTCGTTCAATCTGCAGCCCGAGTTGAAGTTCAACCTGGTCGAATACGTGATCAAAGCCATGTTAAGCATGGTCTATACCGATGGCATCTCGGCGATGTACCATGCCAGCGTGGTGAGAGAGCGTAGTAAAGGCGATTCTCAAGAGCTGGCGGATAAATGGATGGCTCCTTTTGAAGATGGGACCATGCCGCTCACCCGCCAATCCGTGCTGGCTAACCTGCGCCGGGCAGTGATCGAGTTCAACAGCCTGTCCACCCATAAAGAGCGCCTGCCCAAGGTGGGCATCGTGGGTGAGATCTATGTCAAGTACAACACCTTTGTCAACAGCCACATCGTGCAGTGGCTGACCGACCAGGGGCTTGAAGTCGTGCTGCCGCCTTTGCTGACGTTCTTCCTGGGATCATTTATTGGTTTCAAAGCTGGGGTGAGCGAGCGCATCCGCCGGCCGGATCTGCTGTGGGCTTTATGCTCCGTGGGGCGCAGGATTGTGCAGTCTGTGCTGAACGAATCGGAAGCCATCCTGGATGGTTTCCGCTATTATCCCAACCACCGCACGATCGGCGAGATCGCCCAGACCGCTTCGGCTGCCGTCCACCTGACCCACCAGTATGGTGAAGGCTGGCTGCTCTCGGGTGAGATCGGTGAATTCGTAAAGGCCGGGGTGAAGAATGTGCTCTGCCTGCAGCCTTTTGGCTGCATCGCTAACCACGTGATCGCCAAAGGCGTCGCCCGGCGCTTAAAAGACCTCTATCCGGATGTCAACCTGCTCTTCCTCGACCTGGATGCTGGAGGCAGCGAGGTGAATTTGATCAACCGGGCACATTTCTTTGTCGAGCAGGCCAAAACGCCGGGTTTCTGATCCCCGCATACGCTGAAGGTAATTCGTAATAATTAGGAGCAAGCGAATGTCATATCCTCTCCCGCCCTCCGCACAAAAAGTCCAGCAGGCGCTGGCAGCCCTCGGCTTCAGCCTCCAGGTGGTCGAGCTGCCCGATTCGACCCGCACAGCAGTGGAAGCCGCCCAGGCAGTCGGCTGCCAGCTGGGGCAGATCGTCAAGTCGCTGGTCTTCAAAGCTAAACGCACCGAGCGACCTGTTCTGGTGATTGCAAGCGGCTCCAATCGCGTCAATGAGAAAGCCATCGAAGCGCTGATCGGGGAGCCGTTGGGCAAGGCGGATGCCGACTACGTGCGCCAGCGCACAGGTTTTGCCATCGGCGGGGTGCCGCCGGTCGGGCATGCTGAGCGACTGATAACCTTCATAGACGAAGACTTGCTGCAGTATGCCGAGATCTGGGCTGCTGCCGGCACACCGAACGCCGTCTTTCGTCTGGCGCCGTCTGACCTGGTGCGCATGACCGGCGGGCCGGTAGTCAAGATCACTTGATCTGAAGATTATTTTTGTAGTGCGTGGCGGCGAAGCCGCCACATACAACAAAACACAAACGAAAACACGCTGGTAGAGTATTTAACGTTAGAAGGCTTGGTTTTATGGATATTCGCGTCGGATTGGAGAACAATTTCGAAGGTCGTTCATTGGCCTGGGTGCTCGGTCACCCGGGCTGCTTCGCCTATGGACAGGCACCTGACGCGGCCCTGGCAGCTGTCCCGGATGCCGTCCATGAGTACGCCGGCTGGATCAAGGCCCACGGTGGGGATTGGCTGAGACCGGAGAGCGTCGAGCTGACGGTGGAGGAGATCTGGGAGGTCTATTCGATCGACAAAGGTTATGAACTGAGCGAGACTGGCTACGAGGTCAACGCCTGGTTCCGGTACGATTGGGTGCCCTTGGGCGAGCGCGATATTGAACACGGATTGCACCTGCTGGCCTGGAGCCGTGAAGATCTGCTGGCAGCCGTCAGCGGACTGGTTGATGAGCAGATGCACGCCAGACTGCCCGGTGAGCGGTGGGATATCGCCGGAATCCTCAGGCATGTGGGTGGGGCGGAGTGGTGGTACCTGGATCGGCTGGGACTGTCCATGCCGCGCAGGGACCTGCCCGAGGCGCCCTTCGAGCGCCTGGCAGGGGTGCGCGCTCGTCTGTTGGGTTTGCTTCCCACGCTGGCAGGCCTGCCGCGCGTGGTCGGCATCGACGGGGAGCTGTGGAGCCCTCGCAAGCTGCTGCGCCGCGCTGTCTGGCACGAGCGCGATCACACCTCCCATATACTCAAGCTGAGAGGCGCGCTGCCGGTGAGTGGGAGTTGACCGTTCTGCCCACGAATGTGATATTATCGGTTATAATTATGACAATAATCAATATTATTTTGACGGTATCTTCACTATGGCCCTCGACCGCTTCGGACGTAACATCCATTATCTGCGCATCAGCCTGACAGACCACTGCAACTTACGCTGCGTGTATTGCATGCCGGAGGATATGACCTTCCGGCCTAATGCCGAGCTGCTGCAGGACGACGAGCTGCTGTTGCTGGTGCGCTTGTTCGCCGGTCTGGGCTTCGATAAGTTCCGTCTCACCGGTGGAGAGCCGACCGTGCGCGCCCATGTTGTCCAGCTCGTGGAGCAGATCGCCCATGTGCCTGGAGTGCGCTCATTATCGATGACCACCAACGGCGTCCTGCTGTCAAAGCTGGCAGAACCGCTGGCGCGGGCTGGTCTGCAGCGCGTCAATATCAGCATCGACACTCTCGATCCGGAAAAGTTCCGCCGCCTGACGCGTTGGGGCTCTCTGGAGGATGTCTGGCAGGGCATTCTGGCAGCTGAGGCCGCCGGCCTGGTGCCCGTAAAGCTCAATTCCGTGGTGGTGCGCGGTTATAACGAGATCGATGTGGTGGACCTGGCGCGACTGACGGTGGACAAGCCCTGGCAGATGCGTTTCATCGAGATGATGCCCTTTGCCGGAGCGACTGATCTGCAGCTAAACCAGGTGGTCACCGCCGGGGAAATCCAGGCGCGGATCGAAGCCGCCTACGGTCCATTGCTGGTCGCCAACGGGGGCGAGCTGGATGGTGAGGCGCGCTTATTCCGCATTCCAGGGGCGGCGGGCGATGTAGGCTTTATCTCGTCGGTGACTGCGCCGTTCTGTGCCGCCTGCACGCGCGCACGCCTCACCGCGGATGGTCGCCTGAGGTTGTGCTTGCTGCGGGAGGGCGAGGTCGACCTGCTGACTCCCCTGCGCGCCGGCGCAACTCTGGAGGATCTGCGCCAGATCGTCCTGGACGGTGTGTGGTACAAACCCTGGGGTCATGGGCTGGCGGAGGGGGTCATTCCGCTGAACCGCGTCATGAGCGAAATTGGCGGTTAGGGATTATTGGCTGCCACGGCCGATTACACGAACGCGGTCCACGCAGTCCATGCGGCGGCTGCGCTGGCTGCTCCTGCCAGCGAGCAGGCGAAATTAACCCAATCGTTATTCAACCAGCCATATCCCCGTTGCTGAATCGTCTGCGTCCCGCAGGTATGGTGCGGGTGCCGCTCGGTCTCTTTGCGGCAGGCGGGGCAGTAGTAGATTGCCTGCAGCGTGGCGCCTAGCAGAGAGTCGACCGTCGAGCCAACCAGCCCACCGACGACAGCCGCGACCACCAATGCGGCGGGGCTCGACCCACGGTCGAACAGGATCGCAATCAGCCCGATGAAGGCTGCCCCGCCCAGGATCGCTGCATAGCCTAACACGGTGATCCCGCCCGATGTGCCGCGCTCGACCGTCTTGCCGCTGGTGATCAGGCGCGGTGGGGAGGGACTGAACACACCCAGCTCGGTTGCCCAGGTATCGGCGTTCACAGCCGCCATCGCCCCTACGAATGCAAACCACGGCCAGCTCTGTCCGGGCAGCAGCGCCTGGACGACCACCAGCAAGGCGCCCAGGCCCCCATTTGCCAGCACCTGTCCCCAATCGCGCTGCGATCCCTTGGCGTATTTTTCCCCCACGGTCGCTTTGCGTCGTGCGAACAGGCGCGATAACCCGCTGGAGGAGATAAAGAAAGCCAGCAGGACTGCTGCGGCAGGTATCCCGCCCAGCCCGAAGGTCAAGCCGCCGGTCACGGCAGCCGCCAGGGCGCCGCTGCGGTTGAGAGATCCTGCCCTCCAGGCCAGGGCGGCGATCAGCACTCCCAGGATGAAGCCAACGGCGATGTTCATATATTGCCTGGACCTCGATAGTGGATAATTGGGATAACTCAGCCAGTCGCTCTCAATATAAAAAATACCGCCAGGAGGAACAGGGTGGGAGTAGCCACCCCGCTGGCCCACAGCACGTGTGCCAGATAGCTCCCCGGAACGATCTGGATGCTCTCGCGCAGGTAGGTAAAAGACTGGCCCAGCCATTTCACAAACTGACTCCATGCTCTGGCGGAGCGGGTTCTGGGCCGGCCGGGCTCAACTCGGAAGTCGATCTCCTGAGCACTTTCCATCTCCATAGCTGGTGGCTCGATCATGCCGCGGTAGAAGAAAAGTCCAAGAATAGAGTCGAAGAGGTAAAAAGTACCGCTGAGAATGGGCAGCAAGAGCAGGCGGACTGTTGGAAGAGGCTCGCCGCCGGTTGCAAACCCCAGGATGACGCTTGAGCGGGAGGGGATCGCCGTGCTCACCCACGTCAGCAGCAGCAGGTTTAGTGCTAGGCCGGCCAACAGCAGCACCCGCGCTGAACGCAAGCGCCAGACGCGCGCAATCAGGAAAGCCGGGTGGATCGAGCGTGCCTGCACCGGGGACAGCGAACCCATCTCTGTGTAGCGCTGGTAGGCATCCAGGAATGCCTGTGGTTGTCGTGGAGAGATCGCATACACCTGTCCAGGCGTGGCGATCAAAATCATGTTCCGGGTGCCGCTGGCCAGGTATTCGAGACTGCTGCCATCGGGCAGCCTCCTTACCCCCAGGATGGCTCCAGGCCACCACACCCAGGGCATAGGCGGCCTGTGCTCCAGGTCGGCCAGCGAGGAAACCCACTGTACCGCCCCCATCGGGATATCTTCGATGCGCAGCCCCCAGCGCAGGCGCATGCCATCCCGCTCCAGGTGATAGTAGGCACCCAGCAGCGAGTACAGCCGGTAGCCCAGGATGGGCACCAACGCGATGGAGATCAGCGCGGGGAGCAGATACAGCAGAAAGACCGGTCCGATGGCTGAATGGACCGCTTGCCAGATACCCCAGCCGCTTGCAGCCACCAGCAGTAAGATCGCGGCTACATGAAATATCACCCCCGCGGGCTTGTCTGGCTCGAACAACCAGTGTTCTCTCACGCGGGTATTTTATCTCATTAAACCGGATGCTGCGAACGGTGATACCGCTCGCAGCATCCGGTTACCTGCCTGCTGCGTGAGTCCTATGACGGTTATTGGATCAGGTAGGTGACGCTTACTTCAGCGGTGACGGCTACCTGTCCGGGCGAGATCGAAACGCTGCTCGCGGCTGCTTCCATCGCCACCGCCGCGCTCTTATCAAAGAACACCGGATAGTTGCTGTAGCTGGTGATGGACTGAACCTCGCCCAGGGTCACTCCCGCCGCGGCTGCCAGCTCGGTCGCCTGCTGCTGTGCATCGGCGACAGCTGCCTCTCGCGCCTGCGATATGGCCTCGCGCTTATCCTCGACATCGAACTGGATGCCGCTGATCGAGTTAGAACCAGCTTTTACGGCTGCATCCAACACGGCGCCGATCTGCTCGATATTCCGCAGGGTGACGAAGACCGTGTTATCTACCACGAAGGTGACCCCCAATAGCTTTCCCTCCGGGTCGTAGTCCTGGCGGGGGAAGATGTTGAATGTGGAAGTCTGGATGTCCTTCGGATCGATATTGAAGGCTGCCAGTGCTTCGACGACTGCCTCGGACTTGGTGCTGTTTTCCTCCAGCGCTGTGGCGGCCTCTTTGTTTTCCGTCTGTACGCCGATCGAGATGTAAGCGATGTCGGGCGCCAGGGTGGTTTTCCCGCTGCCCGTGACGGTCAGCGTGCGCGGCGTGGTTCTATCCTGCGGTTCCTGGGTCTGTGCCAGAGCGGTAGTGCCGCAGGCGCTGAGCAGCACACCAATTACCATTAAGCTGATAAGAAAGGTGATTCGGTTACGCATTTGTGTTTTCCTCCATTCGGTAAAATATAACCCTTAGACGCTAAAGCCGGTAATGTGGTTCCCGGGGATTTATAATAATTTTCTTACACAATCGTAGCGTTACCGTATAAAGCTCGATGTTATAATCTTTTTTAAAGGAAAGTATGTATTGTTGCACAGGTGCCACCTTATCGTTGGTCATGCTGGTCTTAGGCGCCTTTGCACAGGAGAAGAATGACATATGATGAGATTTGATCGATTTACTGAGCGCGCTCAAGAGGCCGCTCAACGTGCCGCCGAGATCATCCAGCGGTACGGGCACAACCAGATCGACACTGAGCACATCCTGCTTGCTTTAATCGAGCAGCCGCAGGGGGTGATTCCGCAGATACTGGATTACTTGAAGATAGATTCGGCGGTATTGACCGAGCGTCTGGATTACATTTTGCGCACCAGCCCGAAGGCCAATATCTTTGGCGGGGGAGCGGGGCAGATCTTCATCACACCCCGTGTTAAGCGCATTATCGACCTTGCCAACGAAGAAGCCAATCGTTTGAAAGACGAGTATATCTCTACTGAGCACATCTTCCTGGCAATCATCAGCGAGCGCAGCACCCCTGCCGCTCGCCTCCTGGAGGGAGCGGGCGTCACCCGCGAGCGCGTCTATGAGGCTGTCCAGCAGATTCGCGGCGGACAGCGCGTTACCGATCCGCAGGCAGAGACACGCTACCGCACGCTGGAGAAATATTCCCGTGACCTTACCCAGGCGGCGCGCGAAGGCAAGCTTGACCCGGTTATTGGGCGAGACACCGAGATCCTGCGTGTGATCCAGATACTGTCCCGCCGCACCAAGAACAACCCGGTATTGATCGGCGAGGCGGGCGTGGGCAAGACCGCCATCGTGGAAGGCCTGGCGCAGAAGATTGCCACCAACGATGTGCCTGAGATTTTGATGGGCAAACGCGTGGTTTCGCTTGATCTGGGGGCGATGATCGCCGGCTCGCGCTTCCGCGGCGAGTTTGAAGAGCGCTTGAAAGCTGCCATCGAAGAGATCCAGCGCGCCGCTGGCGAGGTGATCCTGTTCATTGATGAATTGCACACCGTGGTTGGGGCAGGCGCGGCCCAGGGAGCCATGGATGCGTCCAATATGCTTAAGCCAGCCCTGGCACGCGGCGAGCTGCAGTGCATCGGCGCCACGACCCTGGATGAATACCACAAGCATATCGAAAAGGATGCCGCCCTGGAGCGCCGTTTTGCGCCGGTGTATGTTGAAGAGCCAAACGTCGACGATACCATTCAGATGCTGCACGGCCTGCGCGACCGCTACGAGGCCCATCACAAGGTGCATTTCTCCGATGATGCCCTGGTGGCGGCGGCGCGCCTGTCTGCTCGTTATGTTACCGATCGCCACCTGCCTGATAAAGCCATCGACCTGATGGACGAGGCTGCCGCCAAGCTGCGCGTGGCGCTGTATTCCTTGCCGGCTGATCTTAAGGTGATGAAAAGCGATATCGAGCGCATCTCGGCGGAGGAAGAACAGGCCGGCTTGGAGCGTGACTACGAGCGCGCCGCCCAGAAAAAGGCCGAACGCCTGCGCATGGAGACGGAGTTCAGCGCCAAGCGCGATCAATGGGAATCCGAGCACGAGCTGGATGAGGTGGTGGACGTTAACGATATCGCTGAGGTGATCGCCCAATGGACCGGCATACCATTGAACCAGATGATGGAAACCGAAGCCGAAAAGCTGCTCCAAATGGAAGATCGCCTGAAAGAGCGCATCAAAGGGCAGGATGAAGCCATTCATGCCATCTCAGATGCAATTCGCCGCGCCCGCTCGGGGCTGAAAGATCCGCGCCGCCCGATCGGCTCGTTTATCTTTATCGGTCCATCGGGCGTGGGCAAGACTGAGCTGGCTAAAGCGTTGGCGGAGTTCATGTTCGACGATGAAGAAGCCCTGGTGCGCATTGATATGAGCGAGTACCGCGAGCAGCACACCGTCTCCCGGCTGTTTGGAGCGCCGCCCGGCTACGTGGGTTACGAAGAGGGCGGGCAGCTCACCGAAGCGGTGCGCCGCCGCCCATACCGCGTGATCCTGTTTGATGAGATCGAAAAGGCGCATCCGGAAGTCTGGAACGCCCTGCTGCAAATCTTGGACGATGGTCGCCTGACCGATGGGCAGGGACGGATCGTCGATTTCCGCAACACGGTGTTGATCATGACCAGCAACCTGGGCACGGAATTCGTGCGCCACTCGGGGAGCCTGGGCTTCTTGCAGAAAACGGCAAACAGCGAGGAGCAGGCCGAGCATGAGAAGATCGAAAAAGCCTTAAAGAGCACTTTCCGGCCCGAATTCCTCAACCGTATCGACGAGATCCTCACCTTCTCGGCCCTCACCCTGGACCAGATGCGCGATATCGTCGACCTGCAAATGAAGGAAGTGCAGGATCGCTTAAGTGAGCATGGCCTGCATGTTGAGCTGACCCCGGCCGCCCGCAACTGGCTGGCGGATGAGGGTTACGACCCGACCTTCGGCGCCCGACCGCTGCGCCGCGCCCTTCAGAAGCATGTCGAAAGCCCCCTTTCGGTGAGCTTGCTCAGTGGGCAGTTTACCACTGGCGATACCATCCTGGTCGATGTAGATGAGCCCAGCAATGAGCTGGTCTTCCGGCCGATCAACCGCGAGGTCCCTGCCGAGCAGGTCAGCCAGGCAGCCTGATCGCCTCCCGGCTTATTGGCGCCGCCCTCCACGTGGAGGGCGGCGTTTTATTATCCGGCGCTCAAACTGTCATAAGATGAGGTGATTTTTTATTACTACTTTGAGGAAATTCGCCACTATATATTTATGCTCATAATGAATACAGTGTAGGTACTTATTTAGGAGCAGTCCACACGCATGACGGATGACATATTCGAACAACTGCCGCTTTTACGCGACCTTACCGGGGAGCAAATCCAGCTTCTGAGACCGCTATTTGTACCTTATGAGTGCTACACCGGTACTGTTCTGTTCGAGCAGGGAGACCCGGCTGAGTACATTTACCTGGTGGTCCAGGGTGAGGTTGTCATCCGCTACAAGCCGGAAGACGGCGCGGTGATCACAATCACCCGGGTCAAGTCCGGTGGGGTGGTCGGTTGGTCGGCCGCGCTCGGCAACCGCATGTATACCTCGGCCGCCAGCTGTTCGGACAGCACCGAGTTGGTGCGCGTGAGCGCTAGGGACTTGAGGCGTCTGTGTGAGCAGTGTCCAGAAACTGGTATACTTATATTGGACAGGCTGGCTTCGGTGATTGCCGAGCGCCTGCACCACACTCACGCCCAGATAATGGAGCTTTTAATACAAGGCAGCGGGATTGAATACCAGATCTGAAGGAGGTTCGAACATGGCTGCCCCCGGCCAAACTTCTACGGAATTGAATGAAGAGCAGGTACGCGCCCTGCTTGAGAAGGTCAGCGCTTATATCGAACACTTCCACGGTGGTTCGGTCGAGATGGTGTCCTTAAAGGGGAAAGTGCTGAAGGTGCGTTTGGGCGGGGCTTGCCTGGGATGTCCGCTCTCGCCCAGTACACTGCACGGTTGGGTGGAAGGAACCGTGCGCCAGTTCTTCCCCGAGATCGAACGCGTGGAAGACGTACCCTGATCCTTTAGGTTTTATCATCCAGACAGGGCGCTACACCCACCGGTGAGCGCCCTGTGTGCTTGTATTTGCTGGATCGACACTTCTTGGGCGGTCTTCGATGATTGCCAGTCCTGAACGAACGGCTTTCATCTCAAGGTCGCCTTATCAGCACATGGCGCAGCCGTCGGCGCGTGGATCGCTGCCGCCCCACAGCACCCCGCTTTCAGCTTCTCGTAAAATGATCTGCCCGCGCCCGAATACCGCGCGCTCGTAGCCAGACACTGCTTTCACAGGGTGGCCCATGCCTGCCAGCGCTGAGATCGTAGCGTCAGGGATGCCATCTTCGAGTGCGACCCCACCTCCACACTCACCGTTTTCGATGCAAAACCGCGGCCGGTCCAGGGCTGCCTGCGGATCGAGATGGTCATCGAGCAGGGCCAGGGCTGCCTGTACGTGCCCCTGCGGCTGCATGAAGCCGCCCATCACCCCGAAACTGGCGTACAGGGTGTTGTCCGCATGTGTCGCCAGGGCGGCAATGATGGTGTGGTAGGGGCGCTTGCCTGGCTCCAGTGCATTCGGATGCCCTGGTTCCAGGCTGAAATTATGGCCGCGGTTCTGCAGGCTGAATCCCCATCCGGAAGGAACAATCCCCGTGCCAAAGCCCATATAGTTGCTGTTGGTGAACGAGCAGGCATTCCCTTCGGCATCTACTACGCTCAGATAGACGGTGTCCGAAGCAGATACCGGCGTGCCGCGCTGCTGGTCGAGCGTGGCGCGCTGGGGATGGATTGCGCCGCGGCGCTGGTCGGCGTACTCTTTGGAAAGCAGCCAATCCAACGGCCCGGGATTGAAAGCCGGGTCGGCGACGTACCAGCGCGTGTCGGCGAAAGCCAGCCGCATGGCTTCGATCTCCAGGTGCAGGCGCGCGGCCGAGAGCGCAGGCAAGGTAGATAGCTCGAAACCCTCCAGAATGTTCAAGGCAAGCAGAGCCGCCAGACCTTGCCCGTTGGGTGGGCACTCCCAGATATGGGTGTCTCGGTAGCTGGCGCTGATCGGCTGCTCCCACGTGCTGTGGTGTGCCGCCAGATCCTCCTGGCGCAGGCACCCGCCCGCAGCCTGTACGGTGTGGGCGATTGCCTCGGCGATCGCACCCTGGTAGAAAGCCCGCTTACCGCCCTCTGCAATGGCTCTGAGGCTGCGCCCCAGCCCTGGGTTGTGGAAGATCTCACCTGCCCGCGGGGGGCGTCCTTCGATGGTCAGCTCTCGACCGCCCGGAGCCGAACCGAGCTGGCGCGCCACCCCGCGCTGCCAGAAATAGGCGGTGGTGGGCGTCACCGGGAAGCCATCTTCCGCCAGGCGGACAGCCGGCGCCAGGGTGAGGCTGAGCGGCAGTCGCCCGAAGCGCTCTGCCAGGTCGCACCATGCCGCGCAGGCGCCGGGCACAGTGATCGTGTATGGGTGGAAAGGCGGCAGCTCCTGCACGAAACCTTCACGGCGCAGCCGCTCCAGGCTCAAGTCTGCGGGAGCGCGCCCGGAGCCGTTCAAGGCGCTGACCTGCTTTGTGGCAGCGTGATAATACAGGGCGAAGCAGTCTCCGCCCAACCCGGTCGAGGTTGGCTCGGTCACGTTCAGTGCAGCCGCGGTCGCCACCGCCGCGTCAGCCGCAGTGCCGCCTTGCGCCAGGATTCCCAGCCCGGCTGCAACTGCCAGCGGCTGCGATGTTGCCACCATCCCGCCTCTGCCCAGGACGGGTGAGCGGTGGGATGTGAAATGCAGTTCCGGATTGTCGAACATACGTATGTTTTGAATTATTCTTACGCAGTTACCAGTATGCCCTCAGCTTGCAGCGCTTCACCCACCACCCAGAGCTCCTGTCCCCGGTCAGCGGCGTCTGCCAGCAGCCTGTCCAGCGACTGAGGCGGCACGGAAAGAAGCAAGCCACCGCTGATCTGGGCGTCGAACAGCAGCATCTGAGACGCCTCGTCGATCTGCTGCGCAAAACTCACGTGAGTATGATAGAACAACCGGTTATCAGTAGAGCCGCCTGGGAAGATCCACTCCTCTGCATAGCGCCGCGCTCCGCGCGTGAAAGGGATGCGCTCGAAGTAGAAGCGCAGCCCGACCCCCGATGCCTCCGCCATCTCCCAGGCGTGTCCCAGCAAGCTGAAGCCGGTGATGTCGGTGCCGCCGCGCACATTGTGCTCGACTGCCAGCTCAGAAGCGACTTTGTTCAGGCGTTTCATCCAATCCACCACTTCAGAGACATCCGCGGGCTCGGCTCTGCCCTGTTTGAGAGCTGTGGTGGTGGTGCCGAAGCCAAGCGGCTTGCTGATGACCAGTACATCACCCGGGCGAGCGCCGCTTTTGCTGATCATGCGCCTCGGGTCGACAAAGCCCAGCACCATCAGCCCGTACTTCGGCTCTTTATCCTGTACTGTATGGCCCCCGGCAATGACCACCCCGGCTTCCCGCGCTTTTTCAGCGCCCCCGCGCAGGATCTCGCTTGCGATCTCGGCAGGCAACTCAGGCGGCAGAGCCGCCACATTAAGCGCCAGGAAGGGCCTGCCCCCCATGGCATACACGTCTGACAGGGCGTTGGCAGCTGCGATCGCCCCGTAGTCGTACGGGTCATCCACCACCGGAGTGAAAAAGTCGGTGGTGGCGACCAGGGCGCGGTCGTCCTCCAGCTTCCACACGGCAGCATCGTCTGGCTCTCCCAGCCCGACCAGCAGGTCGGGGTAGTCTGCCGGGGAGAAGATATCCTTAATCGGGCGCAGCACCTGCGCCAGCGCTTCGGCGCTTAATTTGGATGCTCAGCCAGCGCAGCTGGACAGGCTGGTCAGACGGATCTGCCGCCCTGAGGGGGTGTTCATCGATACCTCGCTAAGGTGTGGTTGTCGGAGTTGGCTCCGGTGTGGGCTGGACTGTTGGTGCGATCAGTTCTGGCGCCTCCAGCGTTGGCAGCGGCAGCAGATAGGGCGTGTCGTTCGGCACCAACATTACCTGGATTCCAGGTGAAAGCTTGGTGATGTACTGATAAGTCAGCAGATCGGGCTTTTCTGCCAGCGCCCGGGCAAGCGCTTCTAATGCCTGCGCCTCGGCATTCGCCTCAATGATGCGCGCCTCAGCCGCCCCCTCAGCGCGGATCACAACCGCATCCGCCAGACCCTGGGCCTGCTGGCGCGCCTGTTCGGCTTCTTGCTTTCTTTGCTCCACCACAAACTTGGCTTGCTGGGCTTGCTGCTCGGCGATCTGCTTCTGCTCCACCGAAGCGGCGTACTCGGGCGAGAAGGTGATGTTGCGCAGTACGAAATCTGCCAGGTTGATGCCGTTCTCCGCCAGCTTGCGACGTAGCTCGGTCAGGATGGCCTCGGTCATCTCTGCTCGTTTGCTGCTGTACACCTCCTCCACTCCGTACTGGGAGACTGCATCGCGCATCACGCCGCGCGCCAGCGGTCGCACCAGCTCGATAGTGTAGCGGTCCTGCCAGGCGATGTGCAGTTGGACTACCTTATCTGGGTCGATGCCATAGATGACGGAGGCATCCAGGAGGATCTCCTGCCCGTCGGCGGTGCGCGCGGCTACCGAATCGTCTCCTGCAACCTGCCCTTCTACAGGAGAGATTGACATGGTGTAGGTCTGGAGGAAGATCGGGTAGCGTTCCACGTTTTCAAAAAAAGGAATGATCCAGCGCAGCCCTGGCTGCAAGGCTTGCTCGCGGTAGCCCTTGGGCTGCAAAGCGGAGATTACCACGCCGCGCTCTTCCGGCGGGACAAATACCAGCCCGGCGCTGACTGTGCTCAATATCACTGCCGCGATGGCGGTGACCAGGATTGCCGTGGAGATGGCGCCCACCTTCTGCCGGCGTGTGGCCCGCAGCACGGCCAGGATGATCAGGGCGATAACGACCAGCCACATAATGGCTACGAAACCCTGGAGTAAGTTTGCGAAGTTCATGGATTACCTCCTCGTTAGCTTTAACGCTGGGCTGATTATACCGTATGCCCTCACGGGTGCACTCAAAGGTTGTAGGTTTGGGTTGTGTGGTGTGAGCGGCTACGCCGCTCACACCACACAACCCAACTCATTCAACAACAACTTTTTAGTGCTCCCTGCCTTCACGCAGCAGTTGCGAGTGAGCCTGTTTCGTGTTACCCTCGCGGTTATGCAGTGGCATACCGGCCGTGTCAAGGAGCTGCGCAGTGATGGGTCAGGAGATTCCGCAGCCTGGATCGCCTGCCCGCCTGGAGCAGTCCCAGGCGCGGGCCGCTATCTGCTGGCAGTGGATGGCGAAGCGGTGCTGCCGCATCCCTTGTTCTTAAGCGAGATTGCCCAGGATGGCTTTCTGGCCGCCTCGGGTGTGCCCGCCAACTGGGCACCCGGGACGCTGTTGCGCTTGCGCGGACCGCTTGGGCAGGGCTTCTCCGTTCCGGAGGCAGCTCGCCGTCTCGCCCTGGCAGCCCTGGGTCTTACCTCTGCTCGCTTGCTGCCGCTGGCAGACCTGGCCCTCCGCCGGGGTGTATCGGTGGCCCTGTTCTGCGACGGCAGCCCGCCCCCTCTGCCGGCAGCCGTTGAGATCAACCCGCTCAACGCCCTCCCCGAGGCGTTATCCTGGGCCGATTTCCTGGCCTTGGATCTGCCGTTGGAGATGCTCCCCGGACTGCGCGCCAGCCTGGGTCTGGATCATCTCGCCCGGCTGAGCTGTCCGGGACAGGTGCTGGTTTTTGGGCCGATGCCCTGTGGCGGTCTGGCGGATTGCGGCGTATGCGCCGTGCCTGTGCGGCGTGGTTACCTGCTGGCCTGCAAAGACGGCCCGGTGGTCGATCTGAAGGAGCTGTTGGAGGGACACCCTTAACATAAACCCCATAGCAGCCCCTCCTGGCGTTAAATATATTTGGAAGGGATAACCAGGTCGAAAACAGGATATGAACATACTGGCATTTTTTGCCCACCCGGATGACGAGACCATGTTGGCTGGGGGAACGCTGGCGCTGCTGGCGCGGGGCGGCGCTCAGGTGCATTACTTGTGTGCCACGCGCGGCGAGGGCGGTGAGACGGGTGAGCCGCCGCTGTGCAGCATCGAGGAGCTGGGCGCCTGCCGCGAGCAGGAGATGGTGTGTGCCGTGCAGACCTTGGGGGGCCGCAGTCTGACCTTCCTGGATTATTTAGACCCGCGCGTCGGGCCGGAGAACCAGCTCTATCCCTATACTGAGAACCTGGTTTATCTGGCTGGTCAGATTGCTGCCACCATCAACCAGTTTGGTGTGCAGGCCGTTCTCACCCATGGCTCGAACGGTGAGTATGGGCACCCCGCCCATCGGATAACCCATCAGGCAGCGCGCCTGGCAGTCGAATCGTTCGGAGACGGCGCGCCTCTGCTGTACAGTGTGTCAGCCGCTTTCGACGGTCATCCCAAACCTCATCTGAGCAACACGGATAACCCGGCCCATCTCATCCTGGATGTGTCATCTGTCTTGGGACTCAAGATCCAGGCGGCTCTGTGCCACCAGACTCAGAATGCGCTGTTTGTCCGCCGCGCCTCTAAGGAAGCCGGGCGCCTTCTGACGGTGCCGGAGGTGATCGTGCACGTAGAGAGCCTGCACCGGGCTTACCCGCCCGTGAATGGGAAAGTGGACGATCCGCTGGCAAGGCTGCTGGAATCCTGGCTGGTAAAACCGCAAAGTCGGGAGGAGCACCAGGGGGCCTCTATGGGACCTTGGCCTCCGCGGTGATATTGAAACCTGACCATGAATTCACCCAGACACCAGGTTTTGCCTAGGGTAATTTTGGTATCCTTTGTGGCTGTTCTGAAAATATCAACTTCGTGTACCTTTGTACCTTGGAGACTTCGTGGTGATATTTTCTTTTGACAGGATGAAACAGATTTCATGGCAACTCTGTGGATTCTGTGCTTGATGGTTAGGTATCTTACAGTATGTCGAAGTACAGCCTGTCGTTTGAGACGCCTCTGATGAATGCCGCCGGCAGCCTGGGTTATTTTCCAGACCTGCGTGCTCAGGTGGGGGAGGGACGCCTGGGGGCGTTTGTCACCAATCCGGTCAGTCTGGCGGCGCGCACACCTGCGCACGGGCTGCGCTTTGTGCAGTACCCGGGCGGCTTCCTGATCCACACTGGCTATCCCAACCCCGGCTTGAAGGCGGTTCTGCGCCGGCATGCTGTACGTTGGGCGCGCCTGGCGCTGCCGGTCTGGGTGCACCTGTTGGCTCAAGATGTGGCTGAGGTGGCGCAGATGGTGCGCATGCTGGAGGGGCGGGAGGGCGTGGCGGGTGTGGAGCTGGGCATCCCGCCGGATGCCGACGGGGGGAGGACTGCAGCGCTGGTGAGGGCGGCGCTGGGTGAGTTACCGGTGCTGGCGCGCCTGCCCCTGGAGCGCGCCGCCGAGCTGGCGGATGCCGCAGCAATAGCCGGGGCTTCAGCCGTCAGCCTGGGACCGCCGCGCGGCGCGCTGCCCCTGTCGGGCAACCGGCTGGTACATGGTCGCCTGTACGGTCCGGGGATCTTTCCTCTGGCGTTGGCGGCAGTGCAGGCTCTGGCAGGACGCGGGTTGAGCGTGATCGGGGCTGGCGGGGTTTATCGATCGGAGGACGCGCAGGCTATGCTGACAGCCGGGGCAGTCGCAGTGCAGGTTGACGCTGCCCTGTGGGGCGGCTTCTAGCGCTCCATCCAGATCGTGACCGGCCCGTCGTTGGTGATCTCCACCAGCATGTGGGCGCCGAACTCGCCGGTCTGGGTGGGCACACCCTGCTGGCGCAGCAGCTCGGCGAAGCGCTCAACCAGCGGGCTGGCGACCTCGGGCAGGGCCGCGTCGGTAAAGGATGGGCGGCGTCCCTTGCGCGTGTCGGCGTACAGGGTGAACTGCGAGACTACGATCGCCTCCCCCTTCATATCCAGCAGCGACAGGTTCATCTTTCCAGCCAGGTCTTCAAAGATGCGCAAATTGGCAATCTTTTCGACCAGGTAGCGTGCCTGCACCTCGCTGTCGCCAGGGGCAATGCCGAGTAAGATGACCGCCCCACGCCCGATCTCTGCCAGCGTGCGCCCCTCGACCGAGACGCGCCCGTATGACACGCGTTGGATAACTACTCTCATGGACTGATTTTCTCAGAGTGCGCTTCGAAAAATTTGCAGCACACTCCAGTTTCTACGGCAGCCCCACTGCTTCTTTAACTTCTGCGATCGTCTGGCTGGCGATTGCCCGGGCGCGCCGTGCACCATCAGATAGCACGTCTTGTACCGCATTTGGGTCCTTGGCGATCTCGGCGCGGCGGGCGCGGAAGGGGGCCAGGTGGGCGTTGAGATTGCGCGCCAGCAGCTTCTTGCAGTCCACGCAGCCAATGCCTGCCCGGCGGCACTCGACGTTGACCATGTCGATCTCCTCGCGGGATGAGAAGACCTTATGCAGAGAGAACACGTTGCACACGTCCGGGTTGCCTGGATCAGTGCGCCGGATGCGCGCCGGGTCGGTGACCATCATCATCACCCGCTTCGTGGTTTCCTCAGGCGTGGATGCCAGCTCGATCTGGTTGTCCAGGCTTTTGCTCATCTTCTGCTGCCCATCGATGCCCAGCACCTTGGGGAACTCGGTGGCTTTCATCTGCGGCTCTACCAGCACGTTCGTGTTGAAGCGGAAGTTGAACGAGCGGACCACTTCACGGGCAAATTCGATATGCGGTTCCTGGTCGATGCCCACCGGCACCAGGCCGGCTTTGTAGAGCAGGATGTCGGCCGACATCAGCACCGGGTAGCCCACCAGCCCGTAGTTGACATTGTGTGGGTGCATGCGCACCTTCTCTTTGAAGGTGGGCAGATCGGTCAGCTTGCCCAACGGGGTGACCATCGATAGGATCAGGTGCAGCTCGGCTGTCTCAGGGACGTGTGATTGCACGAAAACGATTGACTCAACGGGTCGTATACCTGCCGCCAGCCAGTCAAGCACCATCTCGTCTGTGTTGCTGCGCAGGTTTTCTGTGGTCTCCATCGTCGTCAAGGCGTGCAGGTCGACGATGCTGTAGATGCAATCGTACTCATCCTGTAGAGCCACGTAGTTTTTGATAGCCCCTAAATAGTTGCCCAGGTGCTGGCGCCCCGTAGGGCGTGCGCCGGAGAAAACCCGGCCTTTCTTGGCGTTTGTCATATGCCCTCCTTGAGGATGTTGCGGATCGAGCCGGATACCTCACCGGGATCAGCGTGGCGGTGGGTGTACAGCTTGGAGTACACCAACCGCCCGTTGATGCTCACTTCGAAGCGCCCCCCATCTGAGGGCACCAGGGTGAGCGACTCGATCTCGGGCTCGAATTCATCCAGCAGGTCAGCCGCCAGACTGGCGGCGCGCCCGGTATAGTGTCAGACTGCGCAGTATACGATTTCTATTTTCATCATCCCACACCCCGATTACCTCTTAAGCGCGTAATTCTTGTTAAATCAAAACCCCGCCGGTGATGCGACGGGGATTGGATCGAGCCAGTCTCACTCGGATCGGGTACGGCAGGGCGAACGTACGCTTCGTGCTTATACCCTTTGCCTGGATAACGGCGGCAGCTCCGGCGCAGGCTACTCAGCAAGTGCACACTTTTCGCCCTGCAGCTCCGAGGTCCATTCAGCGCCTGCGCGCGGGCGGGGTTTTCAACCGCTACCGCTCTCTGTGCCGCCGCCTTGGCGCTTACTCGTCCTCTTCACAGCTTTTTAGTGCGCAGATTATATCATAGTTGAGTTTGATAGCGTGCTTCCAGCAAGTAGCGCCGGTTTTTTCCCTCTGCGATCTGTCAATCGACCGCTACAATGCTGTTTCTCCGCAATGGGATATTTGGGCGATTTCAATTTTCCTGTTAAAGAGCCATTTCCTCCGCGACTTGCTTGCCGGTGCGCGCCGCTGCCTCGACCAGGGCGTCAAAATCCTCTTTGCGGCTGCGGTGGTTGGAGTTGGCGACCCGGATGGCGAAGCGCCCCCCCAGGGTGGTGGAAGAGGGGGCGGCAGCACCGCTCTCCTGCAGGCGGATGAGCAGCTCCTGGTTCAGGCGGTTGAGAGCCGCCTCCTCAAGCCCGCCCGGGTTGTAGCGGAAGCATACAATGTTCAGCGGCGCCGGGGCGAGCCGCTCCAGGGCTGGATGGGCATCGATGCAGTGCGCCAGGTAGCCTGCCTGGGATACGTTCTGCTCCACAAGGCCGGCGTATTTATTGATACCGTTCTCCCGGATCAGCATCCAGGCTTTCAGCGCCCGGAAGCCGCGCGAAAGCTGTGGGCCCAGCTCGCTGGGCCACAGGCTGCCGCTTGCCAGTCCGCGCTCGGCACGCGCCAGGTAGTTCGGGTTCTCGGCAAACGTGTTGCGGTGCGCAACCGGGTCGCGCACCAGTGCGCAGGCGATCTCGTATGGCATATACATCCACTTATGCAGGTCGAGAGCCACGGAATCGGCGCGCTCCATCCCATCTGTCAGGTGGCGCAGGCGAGGCGATAGCGCTGCCAGGCTGCCGAAGGCGCCGTCCACATGGAACCACAGCTCCTCCTGCTGGCACAGCTCCGCCAGCGCCTGCAGGTCATCGAATGCGCCTGTGTTGACCGTACCGGCGTTGCCCACCACGCAGAATGGGCGCAGTCCGAGCCACCGGTCGGAGGCGATAGTCTCTCGCAGGGCATCCAGCTCGATCTGGTAATCGGCATTGACCGGGATCAGGCGCAGCGCTTCGTCTCCCAGTCCCAGGAGCTGCACCGCTCTTTTAATACAGCTATGGGTCTCGCGGGAGGCATATAGCACCAGCCGCGCCGGGGCTGCTTGCAGGCCCTGACGGCGCAGGTCGAAGCCGGCCTCGCTGTTGCGCGCCACCGCCAGGCAGACCAGGTTCGCCATTGAAGCCCCGCTCACCAAAATGCCGCTGGCGCCCGCCGGGAAGCCCAGCATCTGCTTCACCCAGTCGATCACCTGGGCTTCTACATAGCTGCCAACCTGGTTCCCACCAAACAGATTTGAGTTGATGGCTGCCGTCAGCATCTCCGCCAGCATGCCGGTTGCCGAGCCGTTCCCGATCACCCAACCCCAGAAGCGCGGGTGAGGGTTGCCCAGTGAATAAGGCAGGATGTTCTCGAGGAAATCCTGGTAGATGCTCTCGAGGGGCTGCGGTTCGAGCGGCAGCGGCTTTTTCAGCCTGCTCTTGACATCAGCCGGAGCAGGCTGCCAGACCGGTCTCTGGCGTATATCTTGTAGGTAATCGAACATATCATCCAGCATGCGGTGTCCAAGCTGGCGCAGTGCCCGCCAGTCTTGCGGATCGAGGCTTTCCTCTGAGATTTCTGTGGTGGGCAGTTCCATGGGTTGCTCCTGAGCGGGTTGTATCATTCACCCCAATTAATATGACACTATTCGTCTTATTTATAACACATTTCTTCTCTTGGACACACATGAAGGATCATTGCCCCACCACAGTTCCCTCCAAAGGGCACAGATTACGGAAGAATTTTCCAACCCGCGTTCATGGAGGGGTAGAGTATGCTACAATTTATTAAAGCCTGAACGCGCCCCCTCACCCTGGCGTCTCACTCGTTAGCTTGTTTCTCGGAGGTCAGTCATGGCACAGACGCTCGATTTGCGCCCCTCTCCCATTGCCGGACAGTGGTATCCTGGCAATCCTAAGCAGCTGGCGGATAGTGTAGATGCCTACATCGAGGCAGGCAGCCTGCCATCTTTAGAAGGAGAGCTGGTGGCAGTGATGACGCCGCATGCCGGGCATCGCTATTCCGGTCCAGTGGCCGGGTATGCATTTGCCGCCATGCGCGGCTTGCAGCCGGAGCTTGTGGCAGTGATCTCTCCCATGCACTATCCCGCTCACGAGCCTTTGCTCACGAGCTCACATGATGGCTACAGCACACCCCTGGGGGCGATCCCCGTGGATCGCGATGCCCAACAGGCGCTGGATGCCTACCTGCAGGTGGAGCTGAACGTGGGCCTGGTGCCGGTGAAGCGCGATCCCGAGCACTCGCTGGAGATCGAGCTGCCCTTCTTGCAGCGGGCGTTGAAGAACGATTTTCGTCTGCTGCCGGTGATGGTGCGGGACACAAGCGTCCGGGTGGCACGCGGGCTGGGTAAGGCACTGGCGAGCGTCCTGCGGGAGCGGAATTCGATACTGGTCGCCAGTACAGACCTCTCCCATTTCTTCAATCAGGCGACCGCAAATTTGCTGGATATGGAAATCCTGCGCCGGGTAGAGGCCTTTGCGCCGCTGGAGGTGCTGCGCGCAGAGGAAGAGGGGGTAGGCTATGCTTGCGGTCGCGGCGCCCTTGCAGCCGTGCTGTGGGCAGCCAAAGACCTGGGCGCCGATACGGTCAAGGTGCTGAACTACGCCACATCGGGGGATATCACCGGAGATTACAGCCAGGTGGTGGGTTATGGGGCGGCAGCTATCCTGCGCTCATCCGGTTTGAAAACATGAGCGGTTTCCTAAGATAGGCTGTACCGTCAGCTGCCCTGTTTTGGATTGATCAGGATGGAAAGTACATTTGCAGTTGATGCATTAAAACTTCTGGCAGTCGTTTTTTTGGTATTGACCAACGGTTTCTTCGTTGCTGCTGAATTTTCTCTGGTGAGCGTCCGCCGCACGCGCATTGCTGAGCTTGTGGCGCGAGGGGATATTTCTGCAACTTGGGTCAAGAAGGCCATCGATAACCCCGATGCTGTTATTGCCGCCACCCAGCTTGGTATCACCCTGGCAAGCCTGGGTTTAGGATGGATCGGCGAGCCGGCTCTGGCGCACCTGCTCCAACCCGTCGTAGAGCTATTCCCTGTGGAGATGCAGTCGGGAGTCTCGCACAGTTTGTCGGCTGCACTGGCATTTGCACTCATCACCTTCTTGCATGTGGTGGTCGGCGAGCTTGCGCCCAAATCGATCGCTCTCCAAAACCCCGAGCGCACATCCCTGGTGGTTGCCCGACCGACAGTGTGGGTCGAGTGGATCTTCAAACCTGCCATCTGGCTGCTCAATGGGGCTGGCAACCTCTTCCTGCGCCTGGTTCGGATCAAGCCAGCTTCGGGACATGAGCTGCTGCACTCGGTCGAAGAGCTCAAGATGATCTTGACCGCCAGCACGGAGGGGGGCATGGTCGAGGAGCAGGAAAGCGAGATGCTGCACGCCATCTTCGACCTCGGCGAACTGGTCGTGCGCCAGGTGATGATCCCGCGCACCGAGGTGCTCGCAATTGAAGCCGATACCCCTCTGGATGAGATCATTGCTGTCACGACGCAGTCCACCTTCACCAAATTCCCGGTCTACGAAGAAAACCTCGATCAAATCCTGGGGATCCTGCATGTCAAAGAGCTGCTGCGCGCCATGCAGTCATCCGATTCCCAGAACTGCAATGCCCGCTCGTTGGTACGTGAGGCCATCTATGTGCCCGAAACGCTCACCGTCAGCGCCTTGCTCCAGCAGTTCCGCGAGCACCGCCAACATATCGCCATTGTCCTGGATGAGTTTGGCGGCACAGCGGGACTGGTTACGCTGGAAGACCTGCTGGAGGAAATTGTGGGGGAGGTCAGTGATCCTTTCGATACGCTCACGCGGGAGATCGAAGTGATGCCAGATGGTACCTCCATCATCGACGGCTTGACCCTGATCGAAGAAGTCAATCAAGAGCTTGGTTTGAACTTGGTTGATCCTGACTACGACACCATCGCCGGTTACGTGTTGGGCAAGTTGGGCCGCATGCCGCGCGTGCATGACAGCGTCGAGAGTGATGGGGTGCGCCTGAGCGTGGAAACGATGGACGGGATGCGCATCGACCGCGTCTTGCTCACCCGTTTGGAACAATAAACCATGCCGGCCTATGTAGAGATCGCCGTTAATGTCTCTCAAGTCTCGGGCGTCTTTCACTATCATCTACCAGCAGAGCTGGAGCAGCACGTACAGGCAGGTCACCTGGTTGAGGTGCCGTTCGGTCGCCAACAGGTGCAAGGGGTGGTGCTGCGGTTTGTAGAGACGCCCGGCATCCCTGAAACGCGACCCGTGACTGCTCTCATCGATCCACAGCCGGTGTTGAATCCGGTCCAGATCGAGCTGGCGCAGTACCTGTCTGAGAGCACCCTTTCCCCGCTCTCTGCCTGCATCGATCTGATGCTGCCCCCAGGTCTGGGCCAGCAGGCCGACATCCTGTATTTAATCCAGCGGCAGAAATCTGTCATCGGCCTCAAGGATCTGACCGGCACCCAGGTGCGCCTGTTGGAGTTGCTGGAAAAGCGCGGCCCGCTGCGTGGTCGGCAGATCGACCAGGCCCTGCCGCGCACGAACTGGCGCCAGTCGGCGCGCGGGCTGGTTGGGCGCGGGCTTCTGGCGACCCAGCCAGTGCTGAGCGCGCCCAGCGTGCGCCCAAAAATGGTGCGTACGGTGCAGCTAATCTGTGACCCCCAGGAGGCGCAGGCTGCGATGTCCCGCCTGGGTAGGGCGGGCTCGCCTGCTCTGGCGCGCCGCCAGGCAATGCTCGCCTTTCTGCTGCGCGAGCCCGGGCCGGTCGAGGTCGCCTGGGTTTATGCTGAAAGCCGCGGCAGCCTGGCTGATCTGCGCAAGCTGGAGGAGCTCGGTCTGGTGGCGCTCGACGAAGGCGAGACCTGGCGCGATCCGCTGGCAGTAGTGGATTATCTGCCCTCCCAGCCGCCGGTCCTGACCAGCGACCAGCGCCTTTGCCTGGAGGCCATCCGGGAGGGTATCCAGGAGGCAGATGCCGGGGGGGTGGTAGAGCCGTTCCTGCTGCACGGTGTCACCGGTTCCGGGAAGACCGAGATCTACCTTCACGCCGCCGAGATCGTACTGCAGCAGGGCAAGGATGCCTTGATCCTGGTGCCGGAGATCGCCCTGACTCCTCAGACGGTGCAGCGTTTTCTGTCTCGCTTCCCGGGGCGCGTTGGTCTGGTGCATTCACGCCTGTCCCCGGGTGAACGCTACGACACCTGGCGCAGGGCGCGCGCCGGAGAGCTGGACCTGATCGTCGGGCCGCGCAGCGCTTTGTTTACCCCTTTGCCCAGGGTGGGGTTGATTGCCCTGGACGAGTGCCACGACTCTTCCTACTACCAGAGCGATCCGCCCTTCTACTATGCTCAAGATGCCGCCGTGGCTTATGCCCGCCTGGCTGGAGCAGTATGTGTGCTGGGTTCAGCCACACCGGGTATTCTCCATACCTACCAGGCTGTCCAGGGACATTGGCGCTACCTGCGCCTGCCGGAGCGCATCCTGGCCCACCGCCAGGCGGTTCAGGCGCAGGTAGAGAAGCTGGGCTTGGCGTCGCGCTATAAGCCGCTGGAAGAGCAGGCGGAGATGATCGACCTGCCGCCGGTAGAGATTGTGGACATGCGCCAGGAGCTCAAGTCTGGCAACCGCTCCATCTTCAGCAGCTCGCTCTCCCAGGCGCTCAGCGAGACGCTGGAGCGGGGGGAGCAGGCGATCTTATTCTTGAATCGGCGCGGCACTTCCACCTATGTGTTCTGCCGGGATTGCGGTTTTGTGCTGAAATGCCCGCGCTGCGACCTGCCGCTCACTTTCCACAGCCCACAGGCGGCCCTCACCTGCCATCACTGTGGATATAAACGCCAGATGCCTGAGAAATGCCCGCAGTGCGGCAGCAGCCGCATTCGCCAGTACGGCACCGGCACCGAGCGGGTGGAGGCGGAGGTGCAGTCGCTCCTTCCGGATGCCCGCACCTTGCGTTGGGATTATGAAGTTACCCGTAAGAAAGGTGCTCATGACGAAATACTGCGCCATTTCAGTGCCCACCGCGCCGATGTGCTCATCGGCACACAGATGCTGGCAAAAGGTCTGGACCTGCCGTTGGTGACCCTGGTGGGGGTGGTGTTGGCAGACGTCGGTTTGAGCCTCCCGGATTACACTGCCGCCGAGCGCACCTTCCAGGTGCTCACTCAAGTCGCTGGCAGGGCCGGGCGCAGCCCTCTGGGGGGTAAGGTGATCTTGCAGACCTTCCAGCCGGAGCATTATGTCATCCGGGCTGCCGCGGGACACAGCTACAAGGAGTTCTATCGACAGGAGATGAGCTACCGCCGGGAGCTGGGCTACCCGCCCTTTACACAGCTGGTGCGTCTTGAGTACCGCCACTTGAATCCGGATAAAGCCGAGCTGGCTGCGCAGCGGCTGGGTTCTCAGGTGCGGAGCTGGATTGCAGAAGAGCAGCGCGCCTCTACCGAGATCGTCGGTCCAGCGCCGTGTTTCTTCGCCCGGTTGGGTGGGTATTACCGCTGGCAGATTGTGGTGCGCGGTCCGGATCCCGTCTCAATGTTCCGGGGGCGCAGCCTGGTCGATTGGCGCGTCGAGGTGAATCCGCTGTCTTTGCTATAATAACGTCAGTTCGGGAGAGTGGGAAAATGAGGACTTTTGTTTTAGTTGTGGGCGGCGAAGCCGCCCACAACTAAAACAAAAACGGTAGTGTATCTTTCACTCATGAAAAACAAAAAGGGACTTGATCAACCTGTAAA
>CAZGIX010000036.1:0-30640 GCA_964525785.1 uncultured Anaerolineaceae bacterium | reverse complement strand
CTAAATGATCATAGCATGGCGAAGGACGAAGGGAGATCAATGCCGCCCTTCGCCCTTCTGCCATTGCGGTGTTGGTTACTTGTCTTGTAGAGCTACCACGCCGGGGAGAGCCAACCCCTCCAGCATTTCCAGGGAGGCCCCGCCGCCGGTCGAGATATGCGTGATCTTATCAGCCAGGCCCGATTGTTTGATAGCCGCCACCGAGTCTCCGCCGCCGATGATCGTCGTTCCACCGCTGGTTGCGACAGCCCTGGCGACCCCGTAGGTGCCCTCAGCGAAGGGCAGGAATTCGAACACGCCCATCGGTCCATTCCAAACAACCGTCCCGGCATGGGCAAGGATCTTACTGAAAGCCGCCACGCTGTCTGGCCCGATATCCATAATCCGCCAGCCATCCGGGACCGGTCGCATGGAGATGGTTTTATGCTCCGCCTCGGCTGCAAAGCGATCAGCGATCACCACATCCACAGGCAGGCGCAGGCGTTCGCTGCCTTCCTGGATGAGCTGCCGGGCAGTTTCAAGCGCTTCATCTTCGACCAGAGAATCGCCAACCGGATACCCTTGTGCCTCGAAAAAGGTGTTTGCCATGCCGCCGCCGATCAATACCTTGTCGGCCTTTTGGAGCAAGTTGCGAATAACTCCGATCTTATCGCTGATCTTGGCTCCGCCGAGGATGGCGATAAAAGGTCGCTTAGGATCGGCGATGGCCTGACCCAGGTACTGGATCTCTTTCTCCATGAGGAAGCCAGCCACGGCCGGCAGGAGATGGGCGACGCCCTCGGTGGATGCGTGGGCACGGTGAGCCGAGCCGAATGCATCGTTGACATACACATCCGCCAGCGCAGCCAGCTGGCGGGACATCTCGGCATCGTTCTTGGTTTCACCCGCATAGAACCGGGTGTTCTCCAGTACGAGGATGTCTCCCGGCTTCAGCGCTGCGGCAGCCTTCTCTGCTGCCGGCCCGACGCACTCTTCGGAAAATGCCACCGGGCGCTTCATCACCTTACTGAGATGGTCGGCAACCGGCCGCATAGAAAATTCTGGGGAAGGTCCGCCCTTCGGTCGCCCCAGGTGAGAGCACAGCACCAGCGCCGCGCCCTGGTCGAGCAGGTAGTTCAAGGTAGGCAGAGCCGCCTGGATGCGCGTATCATCACCGACCTTGCCTTCCTTGATCGGCACATTGAAATCAACGCGCACCAAAACGCGTTTGCCGTGAAAATCGTAATCTCGGATAGTTTTCTTTTTAAACATCAGTACCTCTGGCTTTCAAAGGCATATTCCAGGGGAGATTACAAATACTTCGCCATCATTGCAGCCAGGTCTGCCGTGCGCACAGAGTAGCCCCACTCGTTATCATACCAGGCGACTACTTTAGCGAAAGTGTTGCTCTCCTTTCCGAGCACCATGGTTAACGGCAGGTCGACAGATGAGCTGTGCGGATCACCCTTGTAATCGATGCTCACCAGGGGTTCGTCCACTGCTTGCAGGATACCCTTCATAGGTCCAGCCGCAGCATCGCGAAAGGCCTGGCGCAGTTCCTCGGTTGTCGCCGACTTCTCTATCTCGACGGTCAGGTCGATCACCGAAACCGTGGAGATTGGTACTCGCAATGAATAACCATCCAGTTTGCCGGCCATCTCAGGGATCACCAGTTTGAGGGCGCGTGCAGCCCCGGTGCTGGTCGGGATGATGCTCATCGCAGCCGCCCGGGCGCGGCGCAGGTCGCTGTGCGGCAGATCCAGGATCTTTTGATCGTTGGTGTAGGCGTGGATGGTGGTCATAAAGCCGCGCAAAATGCGGAATTTATCGTGAACTACTTTCACCGCTGGTGCCAGACCATTGGTCGTGCAGGATGCATTTGAGATCACATGATGTTTCTTTGGATCGTATTTATCGTCATTCACGCCCAGCACAATGGTCAGGTCTTCCCCTTCTGCCGGCGATGAGATGATCACCTTTTTCGCCCCACCCTTCGTGATGTGATTCTCTGCACCTTTTACAGTTTTACCCTTTTTGTTTACACCATCTTGCTTAATGGTGAAAATGCCGGTGCTCTCAACTACGATCTCTACACCCAGGTCTCCCCAGGGGATGTTCGCTGGGTCGGTCTCTTTGAAAGCCTTCACTGGCTTGCCGTCGATGATCAAGCCATCGTCAGCGACCTCAACAGTACCGTCAAAGCGCCCGTAGTTCGAGTCGTATTTTAGCAGGTGAGCCATGGTATTCATGTCACCGATGTCATTGAACGCAACTACTTCGAGCTTTTCAGGATAATAATCCCGGATAGCTTTTAGTACTTGCCGGCCGATACGGCCAAAACCATTGATCCCGACTTTTACTGTCATATCAAACCTCCATACAGAAATTTTTCATAAGAATGCGACCGCCAGCACAGCCTGGCCGTCGCTGATTCGCTATTAATCCAATTAAGTATACTCGCAAGTTTCTATTCTACCAGAGGCCCGGTGCGTTCTTCAAGTAAATCGATCAGCACTCGGGATAATTTCTCCGAATCATGCCGCCATGGACGATCTTCATCCGAGAGGTCTGCGATATAGACCGGATACTCTTTATCCAGGTCCGGATCGATCTTCACCCAGTCGGATCCTTCCGAGAGCTTGCCGTGCTGCTTCCTGTTTACGACGATGATGTCAAATAAATCCAGGCCGGTATGCTCCTGGATCGCCATCAGGTGATCTCTGCATGAATAGTTGTCGGTCTCTCCAGGTTGGGTGGCTACATTACTGACATAAATCTTCAACGCCCGGCTGGCGTGGACTGCCTGGGCAATATCAGACACGAGCAAATTGGGGAGCAAGCTGGTGTAGAGACTGCCCGGTCCGACAACGATCAAGTCCGCGGATAAAATCGCGCGTATGGCCTGAGGAAATGCCGGGGGAGAATTAGGCTCCAGCCATACATGGCGGACTTTGCCCGACGCTTCGGGGATGCTGCTTTCTCCCTCGACTCTCACTTCATTGATCAAATTTGGCAGGGCAATATCAGCAACCAGCTTTACGTCATGCAAGGTAGAAGGAAGCACCCGCCCATGTACTGAGAGAACCCGACCCGACTCTGCAACCGCAACTTCGAAGCTCCCGGTGATTTCCGCCAGGGCGCTGATGAATAAATTCCCAAATGAATGCCCTTCCAGACCGTCATCGCCTGCAGGAAACCGGTATTGGAACAGCTGTGATAGAAGCGCTTCATCGCTGGAAAGAGATGCCAGGCAGTTGCGGATATCTCCGGGCGGCAGGATACCCATCTCGCGCCGCAGCCGTCCAGACGAACCACCATCGTCGGCTACAGTCACAATCGCAGTGATATTATGGGTATATTCTTTTAATCCTCGCAGCAGAGTGGAAAGGCCGGTCCCACCGCCGATCACCGCGATCCTCGGCCCCCGTTCGCGCCTGCGGTGCTGCGAGAGTTCATCAACAACTGTTCGCCCGGGCCGCAGGTAGGGTTTCATCAAAGCTCGATTGAAACCATATATACCTACCAGTATAAAGCCCAGTCCCAGCCCACCAAAAATAATGGCCCTCAGCGGGCGGTACAAGAATCGCAGCGATGCCGCGGAGAGGATCGGCGTCCACCAGGTGTCAGGAGCGTTCCGATAAACATCCAGGATTAATATTGCCAGACCCACCCCGATCAACGTTGTTCCGGCTAAGATTAATAAGAGCCAGCGTTTTACCCCCAGGCCAGGAACTAACCACTGTAATGAACGCTGAATACCTGACCAGGTCCGTCGAAAAAAATTGGTTTCTCCAGATGCCATACAAACTGATCATAGCAGTATTTACATCACTCGTCAACCAGACACTAGTACTTATGCTATACTTATTCCATGAACTACCATCTAGCCATCGATATCGGTGGCACTCAGATGCGTGCCGCGATTTACCCCCCCGACCAGATCGTTCCAGCACATATTTCTCGAATTACTACCCAGCATCCAACAGATACCCCCTTGGAACGTCTTGAAGAGCTGATCGAATCGGTGCTACCCTCAGATGGTGTGGTCGAGCGGATCGCAGTCGCCACCCCAGGACCGACTGATCCATACCGCGGCATTCTTTACGAGGCACCCAATATCCCTCACTGGGTGAATATGCCTCTAAAAGACCACCTCGAAAAGCGTTTTCAAATTCCAGTAGACCTCGGCAACGATGCCAACCTGGCCGCGTTGGGCGAGTGGAAATACGGCTCAGGGCAAGGGCACCATTACCTGGTGTATCTGACAGTCAGCACCGGGATAGGTGGGGGCATCATTGTCGATGATCGCCTCCTCCTGGGAGCACATGGACTGGCAGCCGAGCTGGGACACGTCAGCGTTATGCCAGATGGACCGATGTGCGGCTGTGGGCAGCCCGGGCATCTCGAAGCCGTCGCATCTGGAACTGCCATAGCCCATTGGGTTGAGCAGCAGCTCGTCGAAGGTGCTCAATCCGCCCTGCGTGCACTTCCGCGTGTCACCGCAAGGAATGTCGCAGAGGCAGCCCAAAAAGGAGACTTGTTGGCGATCGCAGCACTACAGCGTGCGGGTGATTTCCTCGGAATTGCTATCGCTGGTTTTTTGTGCATATTTAATCCAACCGTGGTGATCCTCGGAGGTGGCGTATCTCGCAGTGGACCTGCTCTTCTGGATCCATTGCGCGCATCCTTGCACCGTCATGCGTTTACCCCCCAATACGTCGAAAACCTGGTGATCACTACTGCATATCTAGGAGACGACGCCGGTTTGTTAGGTGCGTTAGCTCTGGCTCGCGGTACTCGTTAATCGGACCGCTTCATTTCACAGGTACATGAATACAACACCTCTGCGCAAGCGTTGGGTTATCGCCCAACGCATCTCTCCTGAAGTAGACCTCGCGCTCCAGGCTTATCACCCAGCGCTGCGCCAGATACTCTATAACCGCGGTTACATCACGGCGGAATCCGCTCAGAGCTTTCTGGAAGCACGGACCCCGGTTGGAACTGAGCCAGGTGGGATGCTGGGAATCCCCGAATCGGTAGACCGCATAAGCTATGCATTGATGCACAGTGAACCGATTGCGGTTTATGGCGATTACGATGCAGATGGCGTTACTGCAACTGCCTTGCTGGTGAACACCTTGGGGTCCCTGGGAGGCAAGGTCACCGGTTACATCCCCAATCGTTTCGATGAAGGTTATGGTCTTAATAAAGAAGCTCTCGAGAGTCTGTACACGCAGGGCAGCAGGCTGGTCATCACAGTTGATTGCGGCATCCGTTCCCCGGAAGAGGCGGACTTTGCACGCCATCTGGGTTTAGATCTGATCATCAGCGATCATCACCACCCCGCGGCTGAATTACCAGACGCGTTTGCTATTATTAATCCCAAGCAGTCGGGAGATTCATATCCCGACAAAGACCTGGCTGGCGTAGGTCTTGCGTACAAGCTTGCATCAGCACTGTCCTCCAGCAATTTGATCGCCACACCGCGCACATTTGACGTCGATTCAACCCTCGACCTGGTAGCCCTGGGTACTGTGGCTGATCTGGCTCCATTGGTTAACGAAAATCGGTCTTTGGTTCGAAAGGGGCTGGAATATATCCGCCGGCCCAATCGCCAGGGGATTATGGCATTGATCGGCGTATCGGGGTTGTTCCCAGACCAGATCAATGCCGGACACATCGGTTTCGCGCTCGGACCGCGCTTGAATGCTGCTGGCAGGCTCGAGTCTGCCCTGGCAGCCTTACAGCTGCTGACGACCAGCGATGTCGGTGAAGCTGCCCGCCTCGCCCAGCAGCTTGAGATCCAAAACCGAGACCGGCAGCAAATCACCCGCCAGATCCAGGAGCAGGCAGAAATCATCGCTCTGGCTGACGATCCTGAGGCGCTGCTGCTGTTCGCCGCCCATCCAGAATTCAATCCTGGCGTAGTTGGCTTGGCAGCCTCCCGCTTGAGCGAAGTCTATTACCGCCCGGCTATCGTCGCTCAGCTGGGAGAGAAATTTACCCGCGCCTCCTGCCGCAGCATCCCCGAATTCCATATCACCCAGGCGCTCGATCAGTGTGCTGATTTATTAGAACATCACGGAGGGCATGCTGCAGCCGCGGGTTTCACCGTTCGGAATGAGAACTTGCCCATTCTGGTGGAAAGTCTGCGAGCCATTGCCAGTCAGGAGCTGGCTGACAAGGATTTGCGACCGAAGCTGTATGCCGACCTTGAACTGCCGCTTTCAGAGCTGAAACCCGAATTACTGCGCTATCTGGAGTGGCTGCAGCCAACCGGTTTCGGCAATCGCCAGGTGTTATTTGTGTCAAGGGAGCTGAAGGTCACCTCTGCGCGCACGGTCGGACGAGACAGCAATCATTTGCGTCTGAGCGTCAGCGACGGGCGGATAACGTACGATACAATCGCCTTCCAACAGGGCCATTGGATCGATATATTGCCCCCCAAGATTGACCTCATCTATCATTTCGAGAAAAACGAATACAATGGGCGTACCTCGCTGCAGCTCAATGTGCGCGATATCAAGCCGAGCGGGATGCCCGATTGAATTTGGATCAGATGGGAATCAATCAACAAAGCGGTACTTTATCAGCGCCCACATAGCCTCGAAAGCATCCTTCAATTTTATCTTCTTGCCTTCGCTGTAATCCCTGGGATTGAAAACAATCGGAACTTCAAAAATCCGGAGTTTACGCTTCAGGATTTTGGCGGTAAACTCGGGTTCAAAATCGAAACGGCGGGCGCGCAGGGGTATCCCTTCGATTGCCTCACGTCGGAAGACTTTATAGCCAGTCTCCATATCCGTGAGGATGTTGTTGTACAGGACGTTTGTTACCAGGGTCAGGATTTTGTTCGCCACCATGTTCCAGAATAAAATAGGGCGCCGGGCTGCCCCCAAGAACCTCGAACCATACACTACTTCTGCCAGGCCTTCCTCGATGGGGCGCAATAAATTGGGATACTCGCGCGGATCGTACTCCAGGTCAGCGTCCTGGATGATGACGATCTCGCCCCTCGATTCCCGTATGCCTCGCCGGACTGCAGCTCCCTTACCTTGGTTGCTATCCTGATAATAAACCCTGATAGACGATCTGTCTTTTAACTCCTCCAGGAGTTGCCGGGTGCCATCGGTCGAGGCGTCATCGACGACCACGATCTCGTCTACCAGACCTGTCTTTGTTACCCGGCGGATGATCTCCTCGATTGTACGGACTTCGTTGTAAACGGGTATGACTACGCTGATGTGCATAGGGATTATTATAGCTGATGGATCGGTCCGAACCAGCGTCTATATTTGTTGCGCAGGCAGCATGTTATAATTTTCACATTGCATATTTGTCAGACCTACGGCTTCAAATGGCAGACCTACACCTGATTACCAACCACAAAAACCTCCTTTACAGTTTGCCGCGTCCGGTCATTTACGCCCATCGAGGTGCCAGCCGATACGCGCCGGAAAATACGCTGGTTGCCTTTGAGCTGGCAATTCGCCAAGGCGCCGATGCCATAGAGCTGGATGCCCGACTAACCGCTGATGAGAACGTGGTGGTTTTTCACGATGAGACCCTCGATCGGGTTACCTCCTCAGCTGGTGATGTGAGCGCGAAAACCCTGTTGGAGCTGAAAGCCTTGGATGCCGGCAGTCATTTCGACATTGCTTTCCATGGTGAACCGATACCTGCCCTGGATGAAGTGCTAGAAGCCGTAGGACGCAGAATATTCATCAACATCGAGCTAAAAAATTACCGCGCCATATTTAATCAGCTCCCCGAAAAAGTCTCGGAATCGATTAAAAAACACAATCTCGAACATCGGGTGATGTTTTCGTCCTTCAACCCAGTGGCGTTAATCAAAGCCAAGCGCATGCTGCCGCAAGTTCCCATTGGATTGCTGGCTTTGAGCGGATCACGCGGCAGATGGGCTCGTTCCTGGACAGGTACACTGATCGATTATCATGCGCTGCACCCCCATTACACAGATGTGGATGCGGCTCTCATCGCCAAAATGCACCAGAAGCATCGCTGGGTACAGACATATACTGTCAAAGAGGCTGCTGAAATGCAGCGCTTGGCAGCGCTGGATATCGACGGCATCATCACCTACGATCCCCTTCTGGCTAATAACACCATTCGCCGCGATAGGCTGTAAATATGAGATGCCAGGAAAGTATTCACGACATGACCGAGCATGAGATGATACCTTGCATATGGTTTCAGGAAGCCCGGCAGCGTATCGCCGACTTTGTTCGCACGACACCCCTGACCCACGATCCCCAGCTTAATCTGTACATCAAATGGGAAAATCAACAGCTTACTGGCTCCTTCAAGCTGCGTGGGGCCCTCAATAAGACATTGGGTCTGCAGTTTTGGGAGAGAGAACGCGGACTTATCACTGCTTCCGCAGGGAATCACGGACAGGGTGTAGCTCTGGCGGGTCAAATAACCGGGGCGCCTGTCACCGTCTTTACACCGCACAATGCTCCCCCAATCAAATTAGATGGCATCCGCAAGTACGGAGCCCAATTGAGATTAATCCCTGGCGGATATGGGGAAGCAGAACGAGTCGGTTTGGAATTCGCGCGCACACACAATGGTACCTGGATCTCGCCTTACAACGACGTCCAGGTCATTGCTGGTCAAGGCACCCTGGCTCTGGAAATACTCCCAGAACTGCCGCTAGAGGACACATACACCTGGGTGATCCCTTGTGGCGGTGGGGGGTTGATCTCCGGGATTGGGTTGGCAATCCACTGCTCAGGGAGGCAATCACCTCATCACCGGGTGGTCGGGATTCAATCAGAAGCATCTCCGTATATGCATGCAATATTCCACCAAGGTACACAGGCAGGAGTAGCAGAACTCGATTCTATGGCTGATGGGCTATCCGGACCAGTCGAGAACGGGTCAGTTACCATTCCAATCACACCGACGATCGCAGATGATTTTCGCCTTGTCAGTGAAGAGCAGATCGCCGGCGCTGTCGTCTATGCCTGGCACCATTATCATGAGGTGATAGAGCCATCTTCCGCTGCCGCGCTTGCGGCGGTCATTTATGGAATTGTAAATGAGCGCCCCGCAGTCGTGATCATTTCTGGTGGTAATATACAGCCAGAAATTCATCAAAGGCTAATTGGAAACTCTACCGCTCGAGGTTAAAATACTAGAAGTTACGCAGTTTAGGAGAATAGCGTGGGTGTTTGGGCGGGCGTAACCCGCCCAAACACCCACTTCCTCCCTCAACAATGAATGAATTTAGCGCCGACGAGATGATGGTAGTGTGCATCGCCCGCCAGATTAAGGATGGCGAGGTGGTCGCTCAAGGAATAGCCACACCGCTGGTCGCTGCGGCATATCTGCTGGCGCGCCATACCCATGCACCCGATTTGTACTTTGCCTCAGCTATAGGGCAGGGCGTTTGCCGGCACCCGGCTCCGCTCAGCCTTCTCCAGGTTGAGAGCTTATGGTTGGATCGCTCGCTGACCAACGTCGGCTTTGTTCAAGCGGCTGCAGACATACTGCCGAACTTGCGCCCCAAAGAATTTTTCCGACCCGCTCAAATTGACCCGGCAGGCAACTTCAATAACATTGCGCTTGGAAAAGATTACCTAAATGGAGGCTGCCCACGCATGCGCTTGCCCGGTTCTGGCGGCATACCCGATGTCACTACTTTCCTCAGCGATATCTATTTATACGTCCCTCGACATTCACGCATCACATTTGTCCCAGTGATCGATGTCCGCTCTGGGCTCGGGTACGCTGCAGAACGAATCCACGGCGCAGGCCCACGGTATCTGGTCTCGAATCTGGGCGAATTTGATTTTGCAGATGGGTGCATGCGTCTGATAAGCTATCATCCTGGCGTGAAGATCGAACAGATACAGATGAAGACGGGTTTCCCGTTGGATATCTCCCCGGACGTCCAAGAAACGCAGCCGCCAACCGATGAAGAACTGAGATTGCTAAGGGAGGACATTGATCCTTTGGGGATTCGCCGTCTTGAAGCACTCAGCGGAAACGGCAGACGAGAGCTGCTACACGAGATCATCGCACTGGAACACAGTACCGGGATTGGTAGGTAGGCATCTATGTCACCAGCCAGGCGGAAATCCGTCGGTTTTCTGCTCTCCCCGAGACCAGCTGTTATCAAATGGCGGTGTCTGTGGTTGATCGTTATTTTGACCATCTTGTCCAATCCGCTCGTTTTTGCGGATTCAGCCAGTGCACAACAAGATGGCACACCTCCAGAGAAGGCTCAGCTATTATTATCCAATATGTCTCCTGAGGAACGGGTTGGGCAGTTATTTCTGGCGACATATACTGGAACAGAAGTCGGCGAGGGCACACAGATTTACGATCTGATTGTGAATCACCACATAGGCGGCGTTATCCTCCTGGCAGCCAATGATAATTTCGGGCCTGATGATGACCTTCTAACCAATATATTGACCATGAATCGCCAGTTGCAGCAGAATCGGTGGGATGTTGCGCAACAGCCGCTTACAAACCCCGATACTGGCGAAACCCAGACCTTGAACTACATGCCCTTATTTATCGGGACTTACCAGGAAGGGGATAGCCACCCGTATGATCAGATCCTGAGCGGGCTGACCCAACTTCCCAATGCCATGGCCCTGGGTGCCACCTGGAACAGCGAATATGCCCATCAGGTAGGCACAGTGCTTGGCACTGAGCTGGTGGCGTTGGGGATAAACCTGCTGATTGGTCCCTCACTGGATGTGCTCGAGACTCCGAGACTTGAGAGCTCCAGTGACCTGGGGACGCGAGCATTCGGCGGGGATCCATTCTGGGTCGGGGAAATGGGAAAAGCTTACATTTCCGGGGTGCATGAGGGCAGCGCAGGGCGTATTGCCACAGTGGCGAAACATTTCCCCGGAAACGGCGGTGCGGACCGCCCTGCAGAAGAAGAGGTTGCCACAGTCCGCAAGTCTCTTGACCAGCTAAAGAGAATAGATCTCGTACCATTTTTCGCCGTAACCGGGAACTCCCCGTCGATTGAGGCGACCACTGACGCACTCCTGGCATCCCACATTCGTTATCAGGGCTTCCAGGAAAACATCCGCGCTACCACGCGACCGGTTAGTTTTGATCCCCAGGCGTTCACCCAGCTAATGGCGCTGCCTGCGTTATCGGCCTGGCGTCAAAATGGTGGCGTCATGATCAGCGATAACCTTGGCAACCGGGCGGTTCGCAGCTTTTATGAGCTTACCGGTCAGGTCTACGAAGCCCGCCGGGTGACTTTGAATGCGTTTCTGGCAGGCAATGATCTGCTGTACCTTGGGGATATGTCCAATGGGGAAGAGCAAGACTCTTACAGTGAAATTATCAGTACGATAGAATTCTTCACCCAAAAGTATCGCGAAGATCCCGCCTTCGCTCAACGAGTAGATGAATCTACTGCCAGAATTCTGGCGCTTAAATACCGACTGTATCCCGATTTCAACCTCTCCGACACCTTACCCCCGGCGGATGGAGTTGAAGACCTGGTACAGGTGAACCAGGTGGTCTTTGACGTCACACGTGAAGCTGCCACCTTAATCAGTCCCTCTGTTGAAGAGCTGGACATAACAGTCCCGGACCCACCCAACAGAAACGACCGCATCGTCTTTATCTCCGATTCAAGCACTGCCAGACAATGCAGCACTTGCCAGGAACAAGCGGTGCTGACGGCAGATGCTTTACAGCAAGCAGTGATCCGGCTGTACGGACCTCAAGCAGGCAGCCAGGTGCTTCCCTATAACCTGGTCTCCTACTCGTTTGCTGACCTGTTGGAGATGTTGAACGGCCCCCGGAATACAACCCAATTGGAAATCGACCTTCAGCGCGCCCAATGGATCGTATTTTCAACGCTGACCATGGATAAAGATGATCCAGTGTCACAGGTGCTACCGCGCTTCCTCCTTGAACGTACGAACCTTTTCCAGCAGAAACGCCTGATCGTCTTCGCATTCAATGCTCCTTACTTTTTGGATGCCACAAACATATCCAAGCTAACCGCTTATTACGCTCTCTACACAAAGACCTCCAGCGCAATAGATGTAGCTGCGCGTCTGCTCTTTAGGGAGCTCACCCCGACGGGTATCTTGCCCGTGTCGGTCCCTGGGGTTGGTTATGATCTCATCGTGGCTACTTCGCCTGATCCAGAGCAGATCATCCCCCTCTACATTGACCAGGATGGCGTTGAAGCAACAGATCTTACCGCTACGCCGGTTCCACTACCAACTCCAGATTTCCGTATAGGGAATATAATCCCAATCCGGACCGGAGTCATATTAGATCGAAACGGTCTCCCTGTTCCGGATGGAACCCCTGTCCAGTTCATCGTTTCCGTAGATGGGACAGTGAATGCATATTCTCAATTAGAAACTACAACCGGTGGGGTGGCGCGCTCGAATATCCAGGTAGCGGCGTCTGGGACGTTAGAGATCCGGGTCGAGAGCGAGCCCGCTAAATCGTCTGATATTCTTCGGTTCGATATTCCAGTGGAGAATGGTGTTCAGCCCACACCGACTTCGACCGAGGAGCCGACTGCAACACCATCGCCATCTCCTACGGTTACGTTGCCGCCCCCGGTTGTGGTTACCCCTCAACCGGAAGAATCTAACCAACTGGGTCTGGCTGATTGGGTTGTAGCTATGCTGTTAGCAGTAATCGTGGCAACTTCTGCCTACCGCCTGGCTGCATTGGTTGGTCAGGTAAGATGGGGGGTGCGCGCTGGCTTTTTCGCGCTCATCGGGGGATTGATCGCATACTGCTACCTGGCATTGGCTTTACCGGGTAGTGAGGCCTTGCTGGGGACTATTGGCGGCTGGACGGTTCTGATGGTCACCGTTATAGGCTGCTTGTTAGGTATATTCGCCACCTGGATGTGGAGGACAGCTCGCATCAGGTTCGGCCGCGAGGCGTGAGTCTACGCGAACGACCGGCAGAATCCCCCGATGCTCTACAAATCACTAACGAGCCAGGGTGAGGACCAGGCTGAGAAGCACCAGCCCGGCAGATATCCAGATCAACGCCAGCTCGGTCGGAGATGAAACCAGATCTGCGAGTGATGGAGTTGGCATGGGCGCGCGCGGTCGTATGACTGGATTCCAATCTCCCAGCAAAGCCTTGCGGAAATCATCAACAGTTTGTGGTCGATCTTCAGGGTGCAGGCTCATCGCCCATAGTATCGCTCTTTCTGTGCGTTGGCTGATGTCCGGATTGATCTGGCGCGGGGCTACAAGCATCTCCGGGTGCAGGAACAGCTCTCGCGCCTCGATCGGACGGGTGTTAGTCAACAAATGGTATAGTGTTGCGCCAAATGCATAGATGTCGCTGCGAACATCTGTGTGTCCGGTGTCGCCGCCGTACTGTTCGAGTGGTGTATAGAGGGCGGTCCCGCGTCCCTGCAGAATTGTGATCGTAACCTCATCTGAAGCAAGAACTTTAACCAGGCCGAAATCGACCAGTTTGAGTATGCCGTTGGGGGTTAGCTTGAGATTGCTTGGTTTGATGTCACGGTGCACGATCGGGGGTGTCTGGCTGTGCAAATACACGAGAGCATCCGCAAGTTGTGCTCCCCAAGATAGAACCTCTTTTTCCGCAAGAAACTGCCCACCCTGGTGGGCTTCATTCATTAAAGCACGCAGGTCCTTCCCGGCAACAAAATCCATTACCAGGTAATCCCGCCCGCCGATGGAAAAAAAATCTGATACTTTGGGTAGATTGGGATGATCGAGGCGCGCCAATATAGTGGCTTCGCGCAGAAACTGATCGCGAGCCTGCTTGAGCAGGTCAGTTGGCAGTGTGCGATCGTGCTCGACTTCTTTGAGGGCACACAACCGCCCGTCCAGACGCAGATCATCTGCCAGGTAGATACTCCCCATGCCTCCCTGGCCAATGATGCGGCGTATTTTGTAGCGACTTCTTAATACTTCTCCTGCTTTTAGCGGCGTAGGCATTTAATTAAGAGGGCGACATCCTCCTTTGTATTCTTATATCGGCAAAAGCAAAAACAGGGTAAATTAAGCACTTTATGATATTATACACTTGGAGCCAAGAACATGGAGAAAAAGAGCGAGGATGCCCCATTGTTGGTAGCCCAATCGGGACCACTAAATGGACAGCGTTGGGCGCTACGCACAGGAATGATCATCGGGAGAGAGCCCAACTGCGACATCGTCATCTCAGACCGGCAGGTCTCACGCCAACATGCTCGTCTGATGCTCACTCCCAATGGAATTCTACTGGAAGATTTGGGAAGCAAGAACGGCACACATTACAATGGTTTGCTGATCGATCGTCCGGTTTTTCTTGAAGACGGGGACACCGTACAGATCGCACTGTCCCAAAAATTTGTTTATCTGAGTTCCGATGCAACTTTACCGCTGGAATCCGACATCCAGCCGATGCCAGGCATAAAACCTGGCTTATTGCGGCTGGAGAAGCGCTCGCGGCGGGTGTGGATAGGTGAACATGAGGTCTTACCTCCGCTGTCTGTCTCACAATTTTCACTTTTAGAGATGCTGTATGAGCATCAAAACCTGGTTGTGACGCGTGCGGAGTTGATCAAAGCCATTTGGGGAGAAGAGCAGGCGGTAGTTGTCTCGGAACAAGCTCTGGATGCACTGGTGCGCCGTTTGCGCGAGCGTCTTTTCAGTATTGATCCTGACCACAATTACATCGTAACCATACGCGGTCACGGCCTGCGCTTAGACAACCAGCCAGCAGACGAATAATACCTTTGCCCCGCTGGTATCAGGCGCCCAGGTTTGCCTCCATGGAAAACCGCACCACCAGGCGATACACGGCTTTTATTTGCTCTGCCAGCTCTTCGTCTTCACCGGACTCTACCTGCGCGACAATATTGGTAAGTGTATTTATTAACTCCGGGGTAAGCTTATCGCGGTTGTCTTCCAATATCTTGCGCCTTGCCTGATCATCCTGGGCTTCAACCAGTTCCTCGATAAACGCCACCTCTGGCGGAGCAGTGCTCAGGCTTTGCAGCAGCTCTACGATCTTCTGAAGCTTGCCGATTTTCTCCAGGTCACCTGCCTGACGCGCCAGCTGCAAGGCGGAATTGACTTCCTGCAAGAAGAAATCATCCACAACGTGGAGATTCTGTTGGAGTGTTGCCGTAGCATCTGGCGACTGCAGAATCTGATCCAAAACCTGCCTGGCAGAGGCGCGCCGCTGCTCCATCTGACGGTCAACATCGCTGGTAAACTTGAGCAGACTCTCACGTAGTTCAATCAATCGCGCTCGTCCATCTCCTCTGGCGCGCTCGATGCGGTCGGTCAACAGCTGGAAGAATTGGTAATCCATGCCGGGTCTGGCCAGACTCACCAGAGCGCGCACCCTGGTCTCGTTAGGGGCTTTGATAACCAAATCTAACAGGGTCTCACGCGTCAGGTTTTCGCCTGCCTCCTGGAGTGAGGCGACCGCTGATTCGATTTCCTGGGTTTGCTCCTGTAACTCTCGCCCAAATGTTGTCAGCGGCATCAAACTTTGCTGCAGCTCGACCAACTTCCGTGCGCTTTCCTGATCTCCACCCGCCAGGGCTGTTTCTGTTATATGCCGGAGCAAGGCGAAAAATTCACCATCCATCAGGTTATCGTCTTGCTTTGCGATCTCCTGGCGGGCATCCTCGGAGGAAGTGAGCAGACGCTGGAGGAGATTCAGCTTTTGCTGCTGGGCCTGGAGCATCTCGCGAGTGACCCCATCTGCCTCAAGGACGCGTTCCACCAATCCCTGCAGGGTAAGTGTGGTCTGTGGGCGCAGCAGGTAAGCTTTCCTCTTCTCCGCTGGCAGCCGATTGACAACCTGGTTGATCAGCCCACCCATCAGGCGTTCTTGTTCATTCCGAGGCAGGCCCAGCTCGGGAGGGGCAAAAGTAAGCAGAAGCTCTTTCTGTGGATCGTGATACACGATCATGGTAGAAAGATTTCCCTGGTAGCCGCATCGCGAGCATTGAATGAGATTTAGTGCACCCGAAATAATCTTTTGCTTGGCCGCTGGATCCACGCCCACATCGAATACTTGATCAATATCAGCCAGCAGGGGTTGGCGGCAATTTGGACAGTTGACAGTAGTTCTTGGCATCAGGTTCTCCTGATTAATCAATAGATTTCACACCGATTAAACCCATTTCACGGTGTCGTATTAGAAGTTATCCTCGCGGCAAGGAAAAACAGATGCGAGCGCCATCCCCCGGCTTGGGATCAACCCAAATATGCCCGCCATGTGCCTCGATAACAGCTCGGGCCAGGTATAATCCCAGGCCGGCCCCCTTCGTTTTACGGGTAGCGTCGGTCGAACGATAAAAGCGATCGAATACATGTGGGATGTCATCAGGTGCTATTCCAGGTCCCTGGTCGCTGACACACACAATCACATGTTGGGGCCGTACCTGGCCGGTAACGATAATCTCACTGCCTTCCGGTGAATACTTGATGGCATTTGAAACAAGGTTCGATAAAACCTGGGATAGACGGTCTTCATCACCCATGATAACTGGGAAGTCATCCGGAAAATCTACCTCGATTACATGCTGGCTCGTTTGTGTAAGGAATCGTTCAGCAATCCTTCTAGCCAGGGCATCTACAGCGACGTCGGTTTGGTTGATGGCGAGCGCTCCAGCCTGCAAGCGGGATGCATCCAATAAATCCTCAATCAATCTGGTCAGCCGGTCTGCCTCTTCTTCGATAACCTGTAAGCTGTCACGAACTATTTTCCGATCCCAGGTTGCATCCTCACGACGAAGCGTACTGACATATCCCTTTATCAAAGCCACTGGGGTCTTTAACTCGTGGCTGATGACCGAAACAAAAGTGCTCTTTAACTCCTCAGCCTCACGGAAGCGGGTGATGTCCCTCACAGTGGCAATAATATTTAAGAGATTACCATCCGGACTCACCAGGGGTGCATAAGTAATTCCGACAGGCAGAGGTACGCTGCCTGTGCGCTCCAGGTCTCCCTCCACATATAAAGTAGCATTGGGAGTCAGTGGCCAGCCGCCCGCTTCAGCTTCCTCCAGGGTCAAACCATCTTTATGCGTTACCCAGCGGATCACCTCATCATGGCGTTTGTGGCGAATTTCTTCGGTAGTTTTACCCAACATGCGTGCCAAAGCTGGATTGCCCCGTTCGACCAGATGATCTGCGGTCAGGATAATGATCCCATCTGCAGCGGAGTCCAACAATGCATCCATACGCTGATTTTCGCGGGATACCTGCGTATACAATTGGGCATTGTGTACCGCGATAGCTGCCTGGTCAGCGAAACTCTGCAGCAGCGCGGTATCTTCGCGCGAGAAGACTCCTGGATAATTTCGAAAGATGAAGATCACGCCAATCACCTGCTCGCGAACAATCAGCGGCAGACCAACCCCAGTCAACAATCCCAGGCTGGCTGTCCTGGTTAAGTTTTGAAGCAGGCGGTTTATCTCGGGCAGCTCAAAATGCGCCTGATCCTTATGATCGGGTACGGCAGCGAGCAATGGATCCAGATAGCGCAAGAAGGATGGGGGCATGCCATGGGAGGCTGCAAGGTTCCAGCCTCCCTGTTCAGAGCGCAATGCAATCAATCCAGCTTGCCCTGCTAACATTTCCGCCGAAATGCGCAGGATGCGCGCCAGCAGACTATCCAGAATCAATTCCTGGGTAATAGCCCGGCTTATTTCCAGCAAGTAATCACGCTGGCGAACTCGAAAATCAGGCAGCAAGGATTCCTTCACCCTCGCTAACAGTTAATGCTTCTTCAAAGATCAGCAGCGCCTCGTCGACTTCTCCCCTGGTAACACTCAACGGGGGTGCGAAGCGGATTGTACTTGGACCACAGCCTAACATAAGCAGTCCGCGTTTGAAAGCGTTGTCAACAACCAGGTCGCGCAGCTCATCGGCAGGTTCTCTGGTGTCAGAATCTTTTACGAATTCGACCCCAACCATCAAGCCGATCCCGCGCACCTCTCCAATGGTAGTATGCCGGGGTATAATCTCTTCCAGCCCATCTTTCAAGTAAGAGCCAACTTCCCTGGCATTTTGCATATATTCTTCTTCAAGCAAGTCAATTGTTGCTAAAGCGGCAGCGCAGGCAATTGGATTGCCCCCGTACGTGTTGCCGTGGGCGCCTTTTCCCCATGTAACTACGCTTTTACGGCTAATCATCGCCCCCAGGGGCATGCCGGAGGCGATCCCCTTGGCAGCGCAAACGATATCCGGCTCAACTCCAAAATTCTGGATTGCCCACCATTTTCCGGTACGTCCCATGCCTGATTGTACTTCGTCGGCTATCAGCAAGATGCCGTACTTGTCGCACAATTCTCGCAGTGCAGGGAAGAAACCTGGAGCGGGCACCACATATCCACCTTCTCCCTGAATAGGTTCCACGATAATCCCAGCTATATCTTCTGCTGGCAGTACGTGACCAAGGATCTGTTCTTCAATATACCGAACGACCGTCTCACCGTAATCCTCGCCAGGCAGCGATGTCAGTAGTGGGCGATATGGATCGGGGAAAGGCACATGGGTGACGCCATTAAGCAGTGGATAAAAATGACGGTGGTAAACTGGCTTGCTGGCAGTGAAGGACAATGCCCCCATCGAGCGTCCGTGGAAGGCGCCCAAAAAGCCGATAAACTGAGAGCGGCGAGTATGGTGGCGGGCAAGCTTGATAGCTGCCTCCACGCTCTCGGTTCCAGAATTGGTCATAAAAGAAATCGCATCTTCTGAAAAAGGTGCGATTTCATTCAATTTCTCTGCCAGGCTCACCCAATTAGAATGATAATAATCGGACGAGATGTGGATGAACTTCTCCGCTTGTTCCTGTATCGCTTTAACCACTCTGGGATGGCTGTGCCCTGTGGTGACCACCGCGATCCCTGCAGCGAAATCAAGGAATTGGTTTCCATCTACGTCCCAGACATTTACCCCCTTGCCATAATCCATGACGAACGGGTAGCCGCGCGGATATGAGGGAGAAATCACAGCCCGATCGCGCTCTACGATGGCCCTTGCCTTGGGGCCCGGTAGCTCCATTAGTTCCATACATCTATCTCCTGAAAAGTTTCTGTTAATAATTTATTATGAACCCCTACTGGGAATTGTCCAACAAATAGATTATATCACTGCTTCTACATGCAAAAGAGCGGGTCGTCAATCGCTTACTTTACAGGTATGTTTGAATCCCGGACGGGTCTATTGCGTTCCGGATCATGGGGAATCCCCCCGCCCAGACAATTAGGGTTATAATCTGCCTTCGTACACCTGGAAATCGCATCAGGGACAGAAATGACGGAGTACTTCTCTTTCGAGCTGATCGCTCAAGACGGACGCGCGCGCGCGGGTATCTTTCATACCCCGCATGGGGATATTTACACACCCTGCTTTGCGCCCGTAGGGACTCAAGCCACAGTAAAAGCTGTCACCCCTCAGCAGCTTCAGGAACTAGGGGCGGGGCTGATCCTGGCTAATACCTACCATCTATATTTGCGACCTGGCGATGACCTGGTCGCTGAGATGGGTGGTCTGCATCAATTTATGAGCTGGTCGGGGCCTATCCTCACAGACTCGGGTGGATTTCAGATATTTTCCCTCGCAGATAACCGGGTGATTGACGACAATGGGGTAACATTCAAGAGCCATATAGACGGCTCAACCCATCGGCTAACCCCTGAGGTTTCCATGTCTATCCAGGAAAATCTGGGAGCTGATATCATCATGGCTTTCGATGAATGTGCCTCACCCTACGACCGAGGATACAACGAACGAGCGATGCAGCGTACACACAAGTGGGCGAAACGCTGTGTCGATGTAAAAACCCGGCAGGACCAGGCGCTCTTTGGTATTGTCCAGGGTGGCATATTTCTGGATCTTCGCCAACAATCTGCCGAATACATCGGCGCGTTGGATCTACCGGGCAACGCTATTGGGGGACTTTCGGTTGGTGAGACGAAAGACGAAATGCACGCCGTGCTGGAAGCCATCGACCCTATCCTGCCGCTCGATAAACCCAGGTATTTGATGGGAGTAGGCACGCCAGAGGACCTGGTGAATTGTGTCCTGCGCGGGGTAGACATCTTCGATTGTGTGCTTCCCACGCGCCTTGCGCGCCATAACGCCGCCATGACCGAGAAAGATCGGCTTAATCTAGTCAATGCCACTTACGCTCGCGATCCCCGTCCAATTGATGAGAGCTGCACCTGCTATACATGCCGGAACTATTCTCGAGCTTACCTGCGACACCTGATTGTCGCCAAGGAAATGCTCTCGGCAACCCTACTTTCCATACACAACCTGCACACTCTGCTCCAACTTGCCAGGGATTTGCGCCAGGCAATTCTGGAAAAACGCTATCAATCCTTCGTCGACGAGTATTTCAAATGACTATCTTCCAATCTATCTTGCTAGGAATTGTTCAAGGTTTGACAGAATTTCTGCCGGTATCGAGCTCGGGCCATCTGGTGATCATCCCTTATCTCTTAGGCTGGAATATACCTGCTCAGGTGGAGTTTGTATTCGATGTCCTGGTTCAGGTCGCTACGCTGTTTGCAGTGATCGTATATTTTTGGAGCGATCTGTTAGGCATAACCAAGGCCTTTATTGCAGGTGTGCGCAGCCGGCAGGTGATGGCAGATCCGCAATCCCGCCTGGGGGTGTATATCATCCTGGCAACCATACCCGCAGGCGTCGTCGGTGTCCTGATTAAGGACATGGTCGAGCAGGCCTTCGACAGCCCGACAGCTACAGCCTTCTTCCTGCTGGTAACCTCTTTATTGCTCGTCGTAGCCGAGCGGCTTGGAGCACGCCGGCGTGAGCTTGTAGATATTATGGCTAAAGACGCCTTGTGGATTGGTTTCTTCCAGGCTCTGGCGATTTTTCCGGGCATTTCCCGCTCCGGCTCGACAATTACTGGCGGGATGACGCGTGACCTTCAACGCGAGCCTGCAGCTCGCTTCTCGTTTTTATTGTCGATTCCCATTATGCTAGCTGCCGGTGGATTAGCATTGTTAGATCTTGCAGAAATCCCCGATATCGGCAGCACATTGTTGGTTTATTTACCAGGATTCATCGCAGCAGCGCTGACCGGATATTTTTCAATCCGCTGGCTGTTGGGTTACCTCTCTCGCCGTCCCCTGAACTTATTTGCCATCTACTGTGCTGTATTGGGCATCTTCACCTTGCTTGTAAGCCTGGTAAGAAGTTAGCAGAATTTATCGGTCTAAGACTCGCTTCACTTCTGCCCCCTTCTCAAGCCGTAGGCCTGGATCACTGGCACCACAAACAAGAAACCCGTGTGCTTTTCGTCCAGATCACCGATGACTCCCTGGGCAATCGCCACCATCTCATCAACGATCTTTTGCTCATCTACGACTGATAACAATGTACGGTGATGGATTTCGCCGCTGCTGAGGATATCGCTTAAACTGGGCAGCAGCGGAATATCATCGAGCAATCCCGCTTTCTTAAACCGGCCTAATCCCGTGCTTTCCAATATCGTCACCCCACTAACCCCGGCGTTTTCCCAACCAGATAATATAGGCCGGCAATCTTCTGGATCGTCAACAATTAGTACAACCAGATAGGACATTCGACACTCCTTATCCTTTATTGATTAACTCCGTTGATGGCTTACCCCGAGCAAATAATGAACGCAACAGAAGAGGCGTCAGTAATGTGGTAATGATCACAACGCCTACTACTGCTGAGAATGTCTCTTGAGATATCAACCCTGCACTGATACCGACTGAAGCAACAATCAAACCCACTTCACCCCGCGACATCATTCCAATACCGAGCTGTAACGATTCCAGGTATGAGAATCCCGCCATTCGAGCACCCAATCCCGACCCAATCACTTTTCCCAGGATGGCAACGATTGTCATAAAAAGTAAGAGCCACAGGCTCTGGGCTGTAAGCTCGCGGGCGTTGGCGCTCAAACCAACATTAACGAAAAATACCGGCACGAAGATAGCGTATGCGATGGTTGAAATCCCGCGCTCGATGGACTCCTTGATCCGCAAACGAGCAAACATCAATCCCGCCAGGAATGCACCCGTGATTGCGGCCATACCCCCTAATGCCTCCGCTGCCCATGCATAAAGTAAAGCGACCACGAAGGTAAAAGTAATTAACCCCCGGCTGATTGGCAGATCTTCCACCCAATGCGCCAGGCGAGGGATCAGCAGAATCCCTACTGCCAGGCCGATTCCCAGGAACAGCAACATACTCAGGAATATGGTCAAGATACTTGCCAGACCGCTTTGAGCGCCGGATTGCGTCAGGGCAACAAATACAGATAATCCCAACACGACGAGGATATCGTCAAAAACCGCCGCTCCCAGTAAACCGATCCCAACCCGGCTGCGTAATACCTGCAACTCAAGCAATGTTTGCGCAGATATACTCACGCTAGTTGCAGAAAGGATCAGACCAATAAACAATGCTGGAAGCATATCAAGTCCAAACAGCAGGCCCGCTCCCCAACCCAAGAGCAGAGGCAGGATAACCCCAAAGACTCCAGCCAATGCTGACACTTTTCCGGATTTGGCCAGATCCGATAGATGCAGCTCTAATCCCGCAAGAAACATCAATAACAATACGCCCAGCTCAGCCAGATGGGCGATCGATTCTGCAAGATGCTCATCGGTGAAAAAAGGCAGATGCAAGAAATCGATCAGAGAGGGACCGAGGAGAATCCCGACGATAAGCTCACCCAGCACCGAAGGCTGCCCAAGTTTATAGCTTATATAACCGCCCAGCTTGGCCGACGTGATGATAATAACCAGTGCAATAGCAAATTGAAGAAATGGAGTCATTGATGCCTATCACTCTCCCATTGTTTATTTTAAGGTATATATTTGCCGCCATTACCTCATGAGACTATACTTTGATCTGATAACAGCCTGTGCTAATTACCGGTTGGGCGATCCTCCTGGGTGTTCAGGCTGGTCTGGTCCTCCCCTTTCACTGGCTTATGTCTCAGATCTACCGGATGTACAACCCCGGATGCCGACCAGGGAGACATGCCCAACATCTTCCTGTGGATATAGCGTCCAATCACCTTCGCTGTGGCGATACCTGGCACAACAATCAAAGCGCCGAGCAAGCCGCTCAAAGCTATTGCACCCACCAGGCTCACAAATACCAGCCCGGGGTGTAATCTCAGGGTATGTCCCAACAGTTGTGGGCGCAGCCAGAGATTATCAACCTGCTGTACCAATGCGTAAACGATCAATAATACCAACGCAAAGCCAATCCATGAGAACGGGATCAAGCCCAGCTGGTAAAGAAATACCACCAGCAGGGAGCCAAGAATGAATAATACTGCCAGGACGAAGAAGATAAATATCTGCACCCGTAGGAATACGCTCCAGATATCATCAATTTCATCGATCAGGCGATTTGCATCCGGTTGGTAGGCTGCCGGAAAAAAGCCGACCAGCCAGGGCTTGATCTTTGGGCCATCCTTCAAGAAATAATACAGGCTGATCACGATCACCAGACCCCAAAGCAAATTGGTAGTCAGGCCAGACACAATATTGAGAGAACCGCCCGGAACGACTGTCAGCATGCCGCCAATTGCCTGACCGACGTCTTCAACCAGGAATTGGGGTGAGAACGTAAACCCCAGGATGGAAATAGGCCGGACTAACCAGCTTTGTAAGGCTTGTACGGCTTCATTAAGGCTTACTCCAAAATTCTTAAACTGACCCAACGCCAGAGCACCAAGAGTCGTTGGTAGTGATGCGACCACAATCAGTACCAGGGCATATACGATGATCACTGACAGCTGTCTTTTTAGATGGACACGATTTTGAAAAAATCTGACGAGTGGATCCAATAAATATGCCAGAAGAGCTGCAATCAGCAATGACTCGAAGAGCGGTAGCGCCAGGATTACCATCACAACCAGGGCTATAAGCAGGATAACCCCCACAACGCTGCGGGTCACCGGCGACCAGGGTGGGCTGCCTGATGGTGAGGTGGCTACACTCATGATGTGATTATAATTGGATTCGGCCTGGTATTTCTAACTATCAGCGGAACTGACCGTATTCGACGGGTGGCTGTTTACTGCTGAGGGACACATGCAATTGCTGGAGTGCGAATCTTCCACCAGGCGAATAGTGCAAATCCCAAAAACCGGATACCTGCACTAACCAGCAGCGCCCCACTTAAGCCGATGTAATTCGCTAACCAGGTTCCCAACAAAGGCGCAAAGATGGTGGAAAAATGTTGCATGCTCTGCATTAGAGATACAAACGTGGCGCTATAGTCAGGTGGGACTTTCTTCATCAGCTCATCGAATAGAACCAGATCCAGGCCGGCTTGAAAGATCCCAGCCAGGCCTGCATAGAGTGCAATCAGCTGCACCTGCCGTGTAACAGCCGTGAGGGCAGGATACAAAGCCAGGCCGAAAGTTGTCCACAGCAGCACGAAACGCGATCCGCGCAAGCGCGATCCGCGTGTCCATAAGAAGTAACCGACCACCAATACGGCCGATTGCACGGTGGCGAATAATCCAATCCATGCGTCGCTGGCCTCGACTTCCCACACATAATAAAGAGGGAAGAGCGGGATCGCCAGCATCATACCGGTCATAAAAACAAATCTTTGTATGGAGAAATGGACGAAATCAGTTTCGCCGAGCACCAAGTCTCGATAATTCTTCCATTTTTCCCGGATTGATAAACCCTTCTCACGGATGACAACCGGAGCGTCGGGCAGTACAATCCGGCTGGAAAAATAATAACTGAGGATGCCACCCAGCGATAAGCCAATAAATACCAATGAGTAACTCAGGGGGAAGCGTACCAGCACCAGCACCTGGCCTACAATTGCTACTGTAACCGCTGTAACCACACCCAGGATCGACCACCGTCGGCTCATCAGCTCGTAACGATGAGTTGGCCCGGCAACCGCGTTCATCACAACAGAGAAGGTGATATTTAATATCGTCTGGGGAATTGTGATCAATGCCCAAACAACCAGTACACTCGGGATGAGATATTGCTGGGGCATCAAGAGGGTAAGAAAACCGGTAACAGCATATGCTGACACATACATGAGCCTGCCAGCGCTGAACCAGGGTACAATATTTCGCCGAGTTTGGAGAAATCTCCCCAACCACAGAGACAGCACCAGGCCTGTAACCGCGGGCATTGCCGTCAGCAGTCCTACCTGGAAGTTCGTGGCGCCCAGGCGTGTAAGAAAGACGGGCAGAAATGGCGCCGCGGCATTGACCAGGCCAATGGCGATGGCATCGATCTGGACGTTTAAAAAGTTCCTTCTTTGAACCGGCGTAGCGCCAAGAGGCGCCGCCGACCAGCGGATCCTGGACACAGAACTGATCGACCTCAATCTACCCGCAGGTTGCCGTATAGGTACCAGTATGGCTGGGGAGGGAAACTATTCACCAGTTCAGCATCCCAGATAAAGTCCCCTGGGACAAATACGGCATGCAATAGCTGGTCAAGGCCAGACAGCATATCCAGCTCTGCTGTGGGAAGATTTGTAGCGAACGGAATGAGCAGCTCCAGCATGACACGGCGGTTGACCTCATAAGCATAGCGGTCGGTGTGGTTTTCGGGATTAGAACGGTAATCCTCCAGGAAGTCCCGCCAGAGCTTCAGGCGGGAGCTGATCTCTCGCTCCGATTTCCGCTCCCAGGCAACACGCCAGCGGGTCTGGATCTCATTAAGCCTGTGTTCAAAAAGGACCAGATCGGTTTCCTGTTTTGCAGCCAGGGGGCGACCATGCAAGCGCTGTATTGCCAGGAGCAGGCTGCCAAGCGTGAGCTGAGGGTATGCCGGCTCTCCGGCGGGAGATCTGGCGCCGGTTGACCAATAAAGGTCATCAGCTAACAGATACGCTTCTAAGACCTCAACACCAGTACGCACGAAAATTAGATCATATTCGATTGTGGTCATTATGCGATCCTTCTTCTCCAGATAGCTGCCTGGGTAAACCCACCAGCAGAGCCACAGGCCCGGCTAGAAGCAGCCACATGCTCACCTGCAGATTATACCGCTCGGCTATCCAACCCAATCCAAGAGGCAGCAAACTGCCAACCAACCCTGCAAGATTGCTGACTGCGATCGAGGTCCCGCTCTTCCCGGGCATGGCAGAATACAATCTGGCTCTCAGGATAGCATACCAGCCACAGTTAAAAAAACCAAGCAGCCCTACCAGGGCAATCTTCAATCCCGAAGGCTGCGCCAGAAGAAAAGTGGAGAATAAGATCAGCTCCAGGAGAGCGCTCACCCTCAGGTAACCTAACCCCGACACCCGTTCTAAAAGGGGGATCAGCAAGAGATCTCCTAACAAGCCCATACCCGTCCACACCGCAACTGCCAGGCCGGCTTGCTGAGGTGAAAAACCCGCAATATCGACAAAATATAGCGCCAGAAAGCCAAGTAAGACATCCAACATTAAATCGGAGAATTCGAGCAGCGTGAGCCAACGCAAGACTTCCTTCTGGCGCAAAGCTTTCAGGGCCAGCCGAAAACCGTCGATAAAGCCAGGAGCTACCCCCGGGCTGTTTCCCTGCGATGATGTAAACCTATCGAATGGGATTCGCCAAGCAGCCAACAGCAGGATAGCTGCCAGAAAAGCAAATAACAGATACAGGTCCCGCCATCCAGCACCCAATATGACTGCCGCTCCGAGAGCAAGCGGGCCGAGGACAACCCCCAGTGAGCCTGCAAATGTCCAACGCGCCATATTGTGCTCATGCCGGTCAGGATCGGCATCCATTAAAGTCGCTTGAGACAGGTTGACGAATGCACCTGAGGCTGGTCCGAAGAGGCAAAATGACAACAGCAGTACCACGAAGCTGGTGCTCAGCGACGTCAGCAGCAGTGCAATTCCAAATACCAATCCCCCAGCCAATACTAATAAACGCCGCTTCCATACATCTGCCAATATGCCGATGGCAGGCTCGACCATACTTGAGAACAACCTTGGAATACTTAGCAGCAGACCGATCTCAACATAGGTCAAAACCAGATCATCCCGGATTAACGGCCAGGCTGCTTCTCCTGCTCCGTAGACGAACTCGTCAAGAAATTCGATAGCCAACAATACCAGGAGAATACCAGCCGGAATAACGCCCTTTTTTTTGGATTTTGGAGAGATCAGCGAAGAGGGATGCATGCCTGCATGATCGAATGAGGCCAGATAAATACCGGGGTGCGGTGGTTCCAATCTCCGCTGTAGTTTTGGAAGCTCACCGCACCCCGAGTTAAAATCAATTGCTGGACAGGTTGCCTTCCCTGTACCAGCCTTATATGACAATTTACAGCATCAACCGCAAAGGTTCTTCGATGTATTTTGCCAGAGCTTGTAAAAAGCGAGCACCTTCCGCTCCATCGCTGACACGATGGTCAACGGATAATGTCGCCTTCATGCGCCATCCGGGCACGACTTGCCCGTCCTTTACAACCGGCACCTGGCGTGCGGATCCCAATGCCAGGATCGCCGCTTCGGGTGGATTGATGATGGCAATGAAATGCTCTATATCGAACATCCCCAGATTGCTGATTGAAAAGGTTGATCCTTCAATGTCGTCCGGGCGCACCTTTCCCTCCCGGGCGCGTCCCGACATGGTTTTCACCTCGGCCGAGATCTGCCGCACCAGCTTGCGGTCCGCATCCCTGCAAACCACCGTCAGCAAGCCGCCTTCCACAGCAACAGCAACACCGATATTTATCTGCCCGTGACGGATGATTTGATCACCGGCTAACGAGGCGTTCAGGTTCGGAAATTCTCGCAGTGCAAGAGCAGTGGCCTTGAGAATGTAGTCATTAACTGAAGTCTTTTGATCCTCAGGCAGCAATGCGTTGACCTGCTGGCGCAGCTCCAGTAATCGTCCCATATCGTATTCATGAGTGAGATAAAAATGCGGCACCTGCTGCTTGGCCTCGACCATCCGCCTGCCGATCGCGGCGCGCAACCGGTTCAGTGGGATAGTCTCCGACTCTCTGGCTGGGCCAACAGGCGCTGTGGGCAGCGGCAGCTCACTCACCGGCGCTGCTGGCGCACTCACTACAGGAGCTGCGGCTGGCGCCGACGGAGTTGGAGCACCGCTTTTCAAATAGGCTTCGATATCCTTTTTAGTAATCCGACCATCGGGACCGCTTCCTTTGACTGCACTCAGATTAACGCGGGCGTCTTGTGCCAGTCTGCGTGCCAGGGGCGATGCCTTTACGATTCCAGGCGCCTGTGTTTCCTGTTCAGCCTCACGTTGGGGCGCTTTAGTTTGAGCGGCTTCTGCCGGCTCTGGGGCTTTTACCTCGGCGGCCTCCGTCTTTGCGGGTGCGGTAGTTGGAGCCGACTCGCCCAGTAAGGCCTGGTAATCAACATCCTCACCTGGCGCGGCAACTACGGCTATCGGCGAATTTACCGGGACGACCTCCCCTTCCGGCACCAGGTGTCGTGTTACCACACCATCAAAGGTCGATTCAACCTCCACGGTGGCCTTATCGGTCTCGATTTCCGCCAGGACGGCCCCTTTGGCAACGTTCTCACCTTCCTGAACCACCCATCGCACCAACGTCCCTTCTGCCATATCGAAGCCCAGCTTGGGCATGGTAACAACCTCAGCCATTACAAGACCTCCTTTACCGCTCTGATTACGTCGTCCACCTGCGGAAGCGCCATCTGCTCCAGAGTGCGGTTGTATGGAAGAGGTACCTCTTTCTGCGCCACACGCTGGATAGGCGCATCCACATAATCGAAAGCTTCCTCATAAACCCGGGCAGCTACCTCTGAACCGACTCCATAGGATCGCCAGCCCTCCTCGACGATCACGGCCCGATTGGTCTTCTTGAATGACTCCAAAATTGGGCCCATATCCAATGGGCGCAAGCTGCGCAGATCAACGATCTCCGCTTCTATTCCCTCCTGGGAGAGTTGGTCAGCAGCTTTGGTGGAAATCTCGAGCATCTTGCTGTAAGTGACAATCGTTACATCCCGCCCAGGTCGTTGGATTTTGGAGACGCCGATCGGCACGGTATAGTCACCCTCCGGCACTTCCCCGCGGACCTGGTAAAGCGTGGCATGTTCGATAAACATTATGGGATCATTCGACCGGATGGCAGTTTTTAACAATCCTTTGGCATCCTCTGGCGTACCCGGTGCGACCACCTTCAGACCTGGGAAGTGGGCGAACACAGCATCGGGTGTCTGCGAGTGCGTCGCGCCTAACTGCCGACCACCGCCACTGACAACGCGGATCACCATTGGGATTACAAATTGTCCATTGAACATGTAGTGCAGCTTGGCAGCTTCGTTCACGATATGATCCATGGCTGAAAATGCAAAATTGATCGTCATTAGCTCAGCGATAGGACGTAAACCGCTGAGGGCAGCCCCAATTGCTGCACCGATGATAGCAGCCTCTGAAATAGGCGTATCACGCACCCGCTCCGGTCCAAAATGATCGTAAAATCCTTTGGTGACTGCATACGTCCCACCCCAAACTCCCACCTCTTCACCCAATATGAACACGTTTGGGTCACGTTCCATCTCCTCCCAAATCGCCTGGGAGATGGCTTCGCGCATCGTAATACGGGCCATGTTGTCTTCCTCTTCTTGAAGATAATCAAATAAATCCAATGATCAATAAATAAAGCAATTATTGATCCGCATAAATGTGTTCGAACAATGCATCAGGAGCAGGTTCAGGGCTGGCCTCGGCGAAGCGCACAGCTTCCAACACCTCCTGCTCTACCAGCGAGTCGATTGTATTTAAATCGGCTTCGGTAGCAATAGACTGTTCTACCAAATATTTTCGGTACATGCCGATGGGATCATTTTCCTGCCAGCGTTTGACTTCATCCGAGTGGCGGTAGCGTTCTGGATCCCCCATCGAATGGCCCCTGAAACGGTACGTAATCACCTCCAGGAAATACGGTCCCTTCCCGCTGCGTACAAGATCGATCGCCTGCTCGGCAGCTTTGCGGACTTCCATGATCTCCATCCCATCGACTCGGCTGTTGGGAATACCGTATCCATTGGCCTTCTGGCGTATCTCAGACACAGCCGATGCCCTTTCGACAGAGGTACCCATACCATATTGATTGTTTTCGCACACCCACAAGACGGGCAGATCCCATACTTTCGAAAGGTTCAACGCTTCATGGAAATAACCGATATTGGTAGCGCCATCCCCGAACATGCAGATGGTTACGCCGTCGGTCTTCTGGTAGACATCTCCCAATGCCAGACCTGCGGCGATCGGCAGGTGCGCCCCGACTATGGCATGGCCTCCCCAATAGTTCTTTTTGACGTCGGCAAGATGCATCGAGCCGCCTTTTCCTCCCGACACACCGGTCGCCTTCCCCAGAAGCTCGGCCATAACTTCCTTGGCACTTACACCGCAATTTATCGCCACCCCGTGATCTCGATACGCTGTGATCACCTTGTCTTGTGGTTTTCGGATTGAGATGATCCCGGTGCTGACAGCCTCCTGACCAATATATAAGTGCAAGAAACCCCCGATCTTACCCTGCTGATATAACTGCGCAGCCTGTTCCTCGACCAGGCGGATTGTCACCATCTGATAATACAAATCTAGATATTCTTGTTTTTCCATATGAGCCTTCCAAATATTTAGACTCTTAGAACATTAACATCGACAAACTAATGTCGTTCATACAGGC
>CAZGIX010000035.1:5283-31193 GCA_964525785.1 uncultured Anaerolineaceae bacterium | reverse complement strand
AGGGGCCTCATCTTCCGGGCGAAGTCCCGGACGATGCGTAGTATCTATCCAAAAACTGTATTTACTTTGTGGTGTATGCGGCTGCACCGCTGCATACACCACAAGGATGCTTCCTGGATAGGTTCTCAGAGATACGGGGTTGTTGATGCAGGAGACATTGATGGCGATCCAGGCGAGATATGTGCACACAAATTTGATCGCAAAAGATTGGCGATCGTTGGCCCGCTTTTACGAGAATGTCTTTGGCTGCCGGCCTGTCCCACCGGAGCGAGATTTCAAGGGCGACCACCTCGAAGCTGGCAGCGGGGTCAGCGGTGCAGAGCTGCGGGGTATGCACCTGCGCCTGCCCGGCTACGGCGATGACGGACCCACGCTGGAAATCTTCACCTACAACGTCCTGGCGGAGCGCCCCGAGACGGCTGTAAATCGCCCGGGCTTCTGCCATATCGCCTTTTCCGTGATGGACGTCTTCTCAGCCAGGGATACAGTTCTGGCATCCGGGGGCAGGCCAATTGGCGAGATCGTCACCTTGCAAATAGATACCGGGGCGAAAGTCACCTGGTGCTATGTGGCTGACCCTGAGGATAACGTGATCGAGCTGCAGTCATGGACGATGTAAACACAGATCGCGCGCAAACTCCGACTGTTCCTTCTAGAATATAGTTTGTTCGCATGATAGGGAAAATCGCTCAATGGATACTGGGAGCAGTCGGCATGCTGACCGCCACCTATGGCGCAGCGGTTTTCTGGGTCCAGCAGGGCGCCATCTCCGGGCGGGAGATCTGGCCTCTACCGGCATTGGTGCTGATCGAATGGGCACTGCTCGGGCTGGCAGGTTTTTGGGGCGTCAGCTTTGGGTCCAGCTCCGGGAGGGGCAATAAAACTGCCTGGTTTGCCTCGGGAGCGCTGCTGCCGATGGGGATCCTGGGCGGCTTTTCCATCGGACCCCTGGTCCTGCTTTCGTTGCTCCCGCTTTTAGCTGCGGCCCTGATCGCGGCGGTGCGCACAAAATTCAGGCTGCTGTCCGGGCTGGGCTGGTTTGGAATCGGGGCGCTTGCCAATCTCCTGTTCATGTTGTTGCTCATCATGCTGAGCAATCCATCTTTCTGATCAGTCCTTCGAAATCAGTTGGGTGCTGGAAGAGAGTGAGGATAGGATGACAACCAATTCTGTATCCCTGGATTGGGCTAAACACGAGACGTATATCCTGTACGACCGGGCGGGTTTTCCGATCGTCATGGCCGATCCGCCGGGCGGGGTGAACGGCGCGGACCTGCTTCCACTGAGCCTGATCGGCTGCTCAGCCTGGGATATAATGAGCCTGCTACGCCAAGAGGGGCAGCAGGTCAGCCGCCTGCATGTGTCTGCCGAGAGCGTGCAAGATGACGACCCGCCGTGGCGCTTCCGGCGCATCCGGGTGCACTACACTTTTTCTGGCAAAGGTCTGGAAGCTGCCAAAGTGCGCCAGGCCATGCGGGAGAGCGAGACCCGGTTGTGCTCGATCTACATCACCCTGCGCGACAGCGTGGAGCTTCAGACGGATTTCGATATTACAGAAGACCAGTAAGGGGGCGAGGGTCGCTATAAAGATACGTGACAAAATACCAGGATGTCTATGTTCGATATTATTGCTTTAGACGCTGACGATACCTTATGGGATAACGAAGTCTATTACACCCGGTCCAAGGGTGAATTTATTCGTTTGCTCAGCGCTTACCATGCGGATGCCGAATGGATCCAGCAGCGCCTGGATGAGATCGAAGAGAGCAATGTGGGTGTATACGGCTATGGGATTAAGAGCTTCAACCTGTCCATGATCCAGGCAGGCATCGAGATCAGCGGGGGGCAGATTAAAGCCCATGAGCTGCAGGTGCTCCTTGACCTGGGACGCCAGATGCTGGAGCGAACGGTGGATCTTTTCCCGCAGACGGAAGAGGTACTGGCCTGCCTTTCGAGGCGCTGGAAGCTGATGCTGGTGACCAAGGGAGACGTTTTCGAGCAGACCCTCAAGATCCGGCGCACGGGGATGGGGAAGTACTTCCGCATCCTGGAGATTGTGGGCGAGAAAACCGTGAGCGGCTACCGGACGCTTCTGGAGCGGCACCATATCGATCCGAACCGTTTTTTGATGGTGGGGAACTCGTTGAAGTCAGATATCTTGCCGGTACTGGAGCTCGGTGGCGCGGCGATCTATATCCCGTACGAGAACACCTGGGCGCATGAGATGAACGTCGATCCCGGGCATACCATCCACCAGGCGCTGGCCCGCAACGGCTATTACGAGATCGAGCACCTGGGCCAGCTACCTGATCTGGTGGAGAAATTATCCCTTTTATAAAAACCGAGCAGTTCGTATAGGCGTCGCTCAGCCCTGGTCCTGCTGTTCGCTCAGCCATTTCAGGGCTTCATTCGCCTTCGGATGGCCTAGTTTTTGGGCCTTGCGGAAGCAATCCGCAGCCTGATCCCATTTTTTCAGCCGGGTAGCGGCCATTCCGGACCACAGCCATGCGACTGCGTTGTCGGGGACGTTCTGGACTACCTGCTGCAGCATATCCAGCCCGGCGGCGTTATTGCCAGACTTGACCAACACAACACCTTCACGCAGCAAGCGGTCGGTCGGAGCACGAGGGCCGGACTTGCTGCCTGCCTCAGCCGCGCTGGAGGCTGCTGCCGCCGTCATCGGTGGGGACTTTGCTTCAGCAGCAAGTTCCTCAGCTGGGGGAGGTAATGGAGCGCGGCGCCTGGCAGCACGGATGCGGCTGATCAGCAGCGCTAACAGCAGCACACCAAGCCCGCCCAAGGCCAGCCAGACTGCCTGCAGCGGGATGGTGCCAACCCCCGGTATTTCAATGACCGTTCCGCCCTCACCGGTTGTCCCTCCGCCTGCAGCTTCTGGTGTGGTGAGCGCCTGCGCACCCGCATCATCCCCGGAGGCTGAAGTCTCGGTCGGGAGCGCCGCGGCTTCTTCGGTGGCTTCGGCAGCTTCCCAGGCCTGGAAGGTCAGCGGCGCGGTCTCTTCAGTAGTGGTCACATCTACCTGAGCAGGTGTGAAAGTCCAGCCTTCTTTTTGAATTGAGAGGCTGAATTTACCTTGCTCCAGTCCGGGCAGACTGAACTCGCCCTGCTTATCTGTGGTTGCTACCACCTGCCCATCCAGCAGTACCTCGGCATCCGAGACGGGCGTTCCATCCGCAGCCACCACCGACCCACTCACCACGAACACATCTCCTGGGGTGACCTCCGGCGCCTGCACCCAGACGACTGGTCCATCTGTCAGCACCGGCAGGCTTTGCCGATCGAGAGTGATCAGGTCGTAGAGCAGTATCTGGCCTTGCCCATCGCCTCCAGGAACGACCTGCAGGTACCAGTCGGAGTCGGGGGAGAAGCCATCGTCCTCGAATTCGTCCAACACGTCGCCACCTGGAGACCAACGAGGAGGCCAGTACTCTATCGAGACCTGCCGGCTGCGATCGCAGCGGGTGAGCAGGTAGCGGTACCCGGATGGATCGTACGCAAAGGTTGCGGTCCAGATGCTGTCGGGCGAGAGCCAGCTCCATAACCCGGGTTTTTCTGCATTGGGGATACCGGTTAAGTTGACGCTCAGTAAGGCGGTGGGCTTGGCTTGATGGATATCAAGGCAGATGATCTCCCTCAACCCGCCAGACTGCTGCCCTGCCAGCAAGATTTGCCCTGCCCGGTCGGTGTCGTACAGGATCTCAGCGATCCGCTCGGATTTGCGTAGGTTTGCATCGAACTGGTATGCTCCCAGGATATAACCGTCCGCCGTCCCCCCCCAACCTTGTAGCCCGGGCTGGCTCGAGTCGATCTGACCCACCTCCAGGATCTTGCTCTTGCGTGGATCGATGGCAATGTAGGTAGCGATCGTCTCTGTGGTGGGTTTGCGTAAAGCAATCAGCAGCCCATCTGGCGACCATCCGACCGATTCAGCGCCTTGTTCGAGGGCTTCGGACAATCCTTTCTCGGCATCATACACATATACCTGGTCGCTCTTCGAGGTGTCGCCTTTCACGGTGTACACCAGCAGTGGAAGCGAAGGCGACCATTGACCCTGGCAGTCTACCGGGGAGGCCACTTCGCGCAGCGAGACGCCTCCGCCGACCACCCACAGGTGTCCCCCCTCCGTGCAGTAGCTTAGATAGCGACCATCGAACGACCAGCTTGGCAATCCGCTGGCACCGGGAACCTCTACAAAATCGCCGGCAGAGTCCACCATATACACGCGTCCCTCGGCATCCTGGAAAGCCAGGCGGGTTTCATCGGGAGACCAGACGATCTGCTCGCCCGTGGGGAAGGAGGGCAGCTCGATCTCGTGCACTGCCAGGCTCCCATCCTCATTGAACTGTAAGCGCAGCAGCTGGCTGCCGTATACCAGCCTGGTCCCGCTGGGGGAAGCCCAGAAATCCAGCGCCGCCAGCGGCGGGCTGAGTTCTGCACTGGAGCCGCTCGATGGATCGTAGAGCATGAGCTGGTAGTTGCCCGCCAGGTATGCCAGCAGGCTACCCTCAGCCCGGAAGCCCGTGATCTGTGACGACCCTCCCCCAGTAGACGGTTTTTCATCCGCGGGCTGCGGCGCCCAATCTGCCTGCCCGCCAGCCGGGTATGCTACGTCGAAGTGCGCAGATGCATCCAGGTCATAGATGTACAAGCCGGTCTGGTTGCCGGTTTCGGTGCTCTCTGTGGAGGTGAACAGCACCTGGCGGCTATTTGGCGACCAATCGACGATCTCCAATACAGCCGGGCTGGCGAAGATCCATTTGAGATTGCTACCATCCGGCGAGCTGACCGCCAGGATCGACTGCTCGTTTCCTCCGTACTCCCTAAGTAGAAATGCCAGGTTTTGTCCATCAGGCGACCACATCGGGTGTAGCGCCCCATGGGCATCGTTGTGGTAGATTTCTTTAAAGTCACCCCCGCCAGGGGCAGCAGTGAACAGACCTGCCCCAGGGTAGCCGATATAGATGGCTTCATCCATTACCAGGCGGCTGCTGTCTGGCGACCATCCTGCAAAGCCGGGAAAGATATCCGTACCGATACTGAGCCAGTTATACAGCGCGCCGCTCTCTCGATCCCACGTGCGCAGCACACCTGTTCCTTCGAGGGAGACAGTTTCATACATGCGCAGCCAGTGTCCGTCGGGCGACCATGACGGGTGGATGAGCGGGTTTTTACCGGGCGGAGGCACCAGCTCGCCCTGGCTACCTGTGGTGATATCCGCAACCCAGATACCGTGGTATTTTGACCATTGGCTGCCGTCCGGTTGCGGGGCATACTCGAACGTACGGGCATAGGCGATCTGCGCCCCGTCCGGCGACCAGCTGAAGCTGCCCTGGGGCCAGGCAGCGCAGAATACATCCTCGGCGATCAGGATGGGCTGCCATGATCCGCTGCGCATGAGGTAGATCTGAGCCGGGCCGGCGCCGGCGTTGTCATCGCGGCAGAATGCCAGCATTTCTCCCTGGGGAGAGAAAATCGGCGAGCTGTAGCGCCGCTGGTCGGAGGCGTCGCTGGTAAGCTGAAAAGGCTGAGGGTTATCGCCGCGCACCAGCCACAGGTTGCCGTCTGCGCCCAGGTAAGCGATCTGTCCTTCCCACCCATGGGTCTGGGCAGCCGCCGGAGGGACAGCGAGTGTGGTCCCGGCGAGCAGGACGAAAAGTGCGAACAGGGAGAATGTTTTCATGCGCAGGTTCATAGGTGGGTTCTCTTCTGCCTCAAGATAGAACAAATTCTAGACCAAAATACGCAGGATTGCAAGCCGAATTGCAAAAAGCAGCGGATATCCGATAGTATAGGTTGCAAGGTTTGCGCCATTCATGCTCAGCCACGCATTTCTTGGTGCAATCTAAGAATGGATAATTAAGTTTGCTTGACTATCAGGGTCGGATTTCATATAATTACCACTAATCGAGGCAGTAGCAGGTTCAAGAAGGCGCCTGGGGGATCCAGACCGGATCGAGGTTCTAATGTTCCAAAAATTGATCGATAAAGGCAGGTGCTCCCTGGGATTCCACAGCGGGGAGTGGATTTATGAAAGCCCCGCCAGCTGTGTCCAGGTGCAGGTATGCGAGCGCTGCGCCAAACGGAGCCAGCGCACCCAACACGGCTGGGGAGAATGGCAGTTCCTGTCCGAAGACGATTGCACCTTGCAGCGCGCCTGTCCTCGCTGCGGCGCATTAGAGAGCAAAGTGCAGCACGCCTGGAGCAGCGACCAGTACTATACGACCCCCGGCGCTTGCGAGACGGTCAGGATCTGCGAGCGCTGCAGCACTCAAGAGGACAGCGGGATCATCCACGATTACTCCGCCTGGGAATATGAATCGGACGAGAACTGCCTGCAGGTGCTGGTATGCGAGCGCTGTAGGGCGCCAGGGAACCAGGAACGCCTGCATCACGCCTGGAGCGCATGGCAGTACAGTGATTTCTATTCAGCTCAGGTGTGCAGCTGCAGCCGATGTGGTGAGACGGTGGTGGATGCAACTGCTGCGAGTGATCCAAACCAGATCCCATCACTGCAGGCGGCTTTTGCAACTTTACAGGAGACACTGTCTGTTGATACAACCCCGGAGCTGCGCCAGCAAATAAGCGCTCACCAGGGGGTGCTTTTCTCGCCGACCACCAGCTACCTGGGTATGTTCCTTGAAGATCAGGGCCGGCTCACTGACGCAGAACGCGAAAACCTGGAGAGCGGCCTGGCTTTGATCGATGCCTGCCGGCAGCACGGCATCGATGCTATCTTTGCCCAGATCGATTCGTCACCTACTGTCTCATCAGCTGCGCCTCAAACGGCTGCTAATACCCCCCCTTCATCAGAGGGTTCACTGGACCCGAGCCTGATCGGCCGCTGGCGGCACACATCCATCGATTCTTCCGGCAGCTTCAGCCAGGTGACCGATTATTACATGATTCTGGATGGAGCGGGAGATGCTGCACTGTCATCCAAAACGGTGAATACCTTCGGTGAGCAAACCAGCCCGGTCGAATACGGCCGGTGGACAGCCAGCCGGGGCTATCTCACCATCGCTTATCCGGGCGGTGAGCAAGACGTCAGCCAGTACGTGATCGAGGGGCAGACCTTGTTCTTTCCGGACCGCGTCCGCAAGATCTGGGAGCGCTATTAACTCCAGGTAATCCATCTATTTACAGGAGCAACGCATGGCAGCCAATGCGGAATGTTTGCGGGGTGTGCACAGCGGAGAATGGAGCTATACCTCCGCCGATAGTTGTGAGCAGCAGCGTGTCTGCACCCGTTGTGGCGCTGCGGAAGAACGCACTGCTCACCTATGGAGCAGCTGGGAATATCAGGAAGCTTACCGCTGTGCCCTCCGCTCCTGCGCACGCTGCGGCGAGGCAGCGTCTCCTTTTGCCTGGCTGGGACTGGATAACAGTCCGGCTGCGCGTGAGAGCCGGCGTGTGAGCCCGGTGGACCGCATCCAACCTGGATTGGCTGATAGGTCCCTGAGCGGTGGGGTCCCTGATGTTGGAGTGATGCCGGGGGCGAGCATTGTACCTGATGATCAGGCCCAGGCGGGCGACCTGAATTATGAGCAAATGTTTGCCATGATCATGGAAGATTACCAGCAGCGTGTCGAGAGTGGTGAGTTCACCCCGGAGCGTAAGACGAAGCTGGATGGTATCCTGCGTGAGCTGGGGGGGATTATCGCCAGCGAGCCTCAGGATCTAGCCGGCAAGATGGCGAAGCTGGGCGCCACACAGGTTCTCATGACCCGCATGGTCGAAGCCCTGAGCCAGCCGACCGGGTTAAAACCGCCTGAGGCAGGTTCCCGGGCTGCGCAGCTCTACCAATATTACAATGACATACACAGCCTGTTGTATTCCAAAATCGCCAGCATGCCCCCCGAGGGAGAAGAGCGTCAGGCGCTCTTCAATCTCTACTCCCGATGCACGGATGTGCGCAATACCATCTCTGGGCTGGCGGATGACGTCGCTGCGCGGCGCCTGGAAGCGGAGAGTTTGCGCCAGTTCGCCATGAATGTGCGTGAGTACTGTCTCGTACCCCACCTGACGCTGGTAAATCCCAAATGGGCCTCTCCGCCGAAGGCGAGGAATCCGAACGCGGTGTTTATCGCTGCCGGCTCGCGCCTGACGTCTTTGCTGGAGCAGGTAGGTGCGATCATGGGGCTCGATCTGCTCGGCCCAGGTATGCAGCGCGATCCTGTCCAGGAGCGCTGGGACCAGCTCAGGGAATGCAACCTGGCAGTGTTCGACCTGACCGGATGGAAGCGCGATCTGCCGCTGGAAGAGATGGCGCCCTACGCGGCCGTAACTTATGAGCTGGGCATCGCCTTCGCCCTTGGATGTGCAGTGCTGATCTTCGCTGACCAGGGGCAAAGTCTGCCGTTCGATATCGATATAGAGCCGCTGCGCCTGTCAGGCGATGCAGATGATGCCGGTCGCCTGATGGAGGCGCTGGACGGTGTGCTCTATGGGGTTCAGCGAGTGAGCGGCGAAGGCGCGCTGGAAAAAACTTTGAAATATATCGAACAACAATATGCGGATCACACGGATGCGCGGATTCGTATCCTGGCGCAGGCCGTCTTAGAAGGGGAACACCCAAATCCTCAGCGCGTTAGCGACCAGCTCACTGCCTTGCGCTCGATCATCGGGTTGGAAGCTCCGCTGGCTATCTATCCGGCCTGGCCTGGAGATTATCCTTCCCTGCATGAGCGGCGCGGCTTTCACATTACTGCTTTCCGAGAATGGACGGAGCACACCACACGGCTGGTTCAAGCAGCCTGTCGTGCCGCGGGCGTGTCTTATATTCGCGGGGATCAGGTTTTAACGCCCGACATCATCCGCTCGATCTGGGATGAGATCTGCCAGGCAGCTTATATCGTGACTGATCTGACCGGGTTGAACCCGAATGCTACTCTTGAGCTGGGGATGGCGCACGCCCTGGGGCGCAATGTGTTCCTGATCAGCCAGGATCGCAAGCTGGGCAGCCACTTCCGCGCCATCGGTAAAGAGCGCGTGCATTACTATTCGCTGGTGGAGCCTGACGGCGCCCAGGATATGCTGTCGGGTCTGGAGAGATTCTTGAGCAACTGAGATCGTCCACATACCGTGTTGTTGGGGATCATGCGATCAGCATCCGCCCATGTCATTCCGATAGTTGACATAGCGGCCAGTTGTCCTATAATCAATACATAAAACGAATCGCCGTCTGCTCACCGCAGGAGAATCGTATGGCAAAAGATAAAAAGAAAGATAAAAAAGAAAAAGCTGCAAAAGAACCGCAGGTTGGGGCATCCCCATCAACCGCTGTAGCTGCGAAGAGTAAAGCCAAGTCGGAACCGGCTGCCACTACCCCGGGCGATGGCAAGGAGCCGAGCGATATTAAGGCCGAAGCCAAGCCAATACTCAAAGAGAAAGAGTATCTGCAGGAGCTGCGCAAGCTGCAGATCGAGCTGGTTAAGCTGCAGGAATGGGTCAAGTTCAATGAGCTGAAGATGGTGGTGGTCTTCGAGGGGCGCGATGCAGCCGGCAAGGGAGGCACGATCAAACGCATTACCGAGTGCCTGAACCCCCGCAGCGCCAGGGTCGTAGCCCTGCCAGCGCCGAATAACCGGGAGAAAACCCAATGGTACTTCCAGCGTTATGTACCCCACCTGCCAGCCGCTGGCGAGATCGTGCTGTTTGACCGCAGCTGGTACAATCGCGCCGGGGTCGAGCGCGTCATGGGCTTCTGCACCGAGGAGGAGTACCGTGATTTCCTGCGCTCCTGCCCGGAGTTCGAGCGCATGTTGGTGCGCTCTGGGATCATCCTGACCAAGTACTGGTTCTCGGTGAGCAACGAAGAGCAGGAACGTCGCTTCCAGCAGCGCATCGATGACCCGACTCGGCGCTGGAAGCTCAGCCCTATGGACCTGCAATCACGCCTGCGCTGGGTGGAGTATTCCATCGCAAAAGATGAGATGTTCAAGTTCACCGATATCAAGCAGGCGCCCTGGTGGGTGGTGAACTCAGACGACAAAAAGCGCGCTCGCCTGAACTGCATCCATCACCTGCTCACCCAGGTGCCGTACGAGGATCTTACGCCAGAGCCGATCGTTCTTCCACCGCGCCAATCCGAAGCCGGCTACGTGCGCCCGCCGATCACCGACCAGACCTTCGTGCCGGAAGTGTATTAAATTAAACCTAAGCTGCTACATCATTCGCTTAACCTATCCAATTATGTCATTCTGAGCCGCTGATGATCTTCCAGCGGCGAAGAATCTTCGAATATAGAAAAGTCATCCAGACTCTTCGCTGCGCTCCTTATGACCCGCGACCCGTCGTTGCGAGTAGCGCAGCGACGAAGCAATCTCCATCCTGGTTGGCTCGGAGATTGCTTCGGCAAAGATCGCCTCGCAATGACCAAGGTGTCATCTCTGGAAGAAGAGCGCCTTGGCGCGGTTGATATACTCAGAGTGACATAGGGAGATTCAATCACATCCTCTAAGCGAAGCGATTGCCGTTGGCATCCCTTCATTGGGTTAAGTTGAGATGTAAAAAGCGGGCGGTTTCAATACCGCCCACTTTTAATATCTCTAAGTTCCGTAACCTGGGATTATTCCACGATCTCGTGTACCTGGTCTAATTTCAAGCTGATCACCTGGCTGGTCGAATCGCGGCCCATCGTGACGCCGTAGATCACATCTGCCACCTGTACGGTGTTGCGGTTATGGGTGACGATGATGAACTGCGTATCTACGCTCAACTCGCGCAGCAGCTCGCGGAAGCGTCCCACGTTGGCTTCATCCAGCATAGCATCCACTTCGTCCAGCACGCAGAAGGGAGTGGGTGAGACTTTCAGCAGCGAGAAGACCAGCGAAACCGCCGTCAGGCTGCGTTCGCCTCCCGAAAGCAGGGAGAGCCCCTGCGCACGCCGGCCGGGTAGGCGGGCTTCGATATCAATGCCGGTAGTGGTCATGTCATCCGGGTCGGTCAGCACCAGGTGTGCAGAGCCGCCGCCGAACAAGCGCTTGAATATATCGCTGAACTCGTCCGCCACAGCATCGAAGGTCTTGCGCAGCTCGCGCTCCATCAGCTCATCCAGCTCGGCGATCACCTGGCGCACGTCGGCCTCGGCTTTTTCCAGATCGGCAACCTGCGCGGTCATGAACTGGAAGCGCTGTTTAACCTCCAGGTATTCCGTCTGGGCTTCCGGATTGACCGGGCCCATACGGCGCAGTTGGGCACGCTGGCGGCGCACGTTCTCCTCCACATCCGGACCGAGGCTGTCCACGCGTGGCAGTTGTTCAACCAGGCCCTGAAGGGGCAGCGGGGTAGGCCCCGAGACTTCCTCGGCGTAGTCGAAAGCCACCAATCCAAAATCATCCTCGATGCGCCGGCGCCAGGTCTCCAGCGCCTCCTGGCGGCGCGCCAGGTTGATGCGCGCCTGGGCGTGGTGCGATTCTGCCAGGCTGAGCGCCTGGCGCAAGCTCGATTCGCTGTTCTGCAGCTCGGTTTGCTCGGCCTCAGCCGCATCAAGCTCGGTTTCGGCGGGATCGATCAGCTCGCGTAAAGCGGCGATCTCGCCGCTGACCTGCGTTTCTTCCTGGCGCCCCTGCTGTTTTTCCCCTTCCATGGCACTTAAGGTCTGGAAGATCTCTTGAAGGCGCTGCTTTGCAGAAGAAACCTGGTTGGCAGCGGCGTCGACTGCCGCCTGGCGCTCCTGTCGTCGGGCGGCGGAATCGGCAGCCGCGCGCTCGGCAACGGCAGCCAGGGTGTTCCAGTGGTTCACCTGGGCTTGCAAATCGTCTAATGAAAGCTCTGCCATGTCCGATAGGCGCTGCCGCATGTTTTCGCGGGCTGTTTCCAGGTGGACTTCGATCTGCGCCAGATCGGTACTTAACTGCTGTCGCTGTGCGGCATCGGTATCGATCTCTGCATGAATGCGCTGGCGCTGCTCTAACTGCCATGCCAGCTCGCGCTCCGCCTGCTCGTAGGCTGCATCCGCCTTGCGCTGGACCGACCCGGCAGCCTGCTCGGTGTGGCGCGCCTGGCGCAGGTGCTCATTGATCGCTTTGATGCTGGATTGCGCCGATTCCATCTGTCGTTGGATGCCCTCCAGGCGCTCGTCGACAGCCGCCAGCCTGGCCTCCAGGTGGGCGATGCGCTCTGCCAGCTCCTTGCGCTGCCGGACGCGGCTCAGACTGGTGGGTTTGCCCTCCTGCCCAGCCAGGATAGGGCCGGCGGCATGAAAGACTTCGCCAGCCAATGTAACCGCGCGCAGGTCGCCGCGACCTTTGTCGAGGGCTGCCAGCAGCCGGCGGGCGGAGGGGCGGTCGCGCGCCACCAATGTTCGCCCCAGAACCAGGTTCACCGCCGGGCGCAGCGCTGGAGAGCAGCTTACAAGCTCGGAAGCCACCCCAACGCAGCCATCCATGTTGGCCGTGAGATCGGACGCGTCCAGCGGGCGCGGATGGATGCCATCCATTGGAAGCAGCACGCCGCGCGCCGATTCGCCTGCCAGCAGGTCCAGGGCTGCATCGGCGCTGGCGGCGCGCTCGAGCAGCACGCTGTCCAGGTATTCGCCCAGGGCGGCCGCGATGGCAGACTCCAGCTCAGCTGGCACTTCTAGCTGGGCGCCGAGCGACCGGGGAGCTGCTGGTAGTCGAGTCTGGCGAGCAGCTTTCAGAAGAATCTGGGCGCCTTGCGCGTAGCCTGCCAGGTCAGATTCAGCCTGCTCCAGCACATCAGCCTGTGCAGACCAGCGCGCCAGCTCGGCATCCAGCGATCCTCGCTCAGCCTGCGCCTGGCGGAGCGTGGTCTCCAGTTCTTCAGCCCGCTCTAGCGCCGCTGCCAGGTCCGCTTCTGCCGCCTGGCGTCCCTTTACTGCACTTTCCTGGTCGAGGCGAGCGGCTCCAGCCTGCGCCTGGGCAGTCTCAAGAGCTGCCTCAGCTTCGGCAATTGTCTGAGTCATGGTCAGCTGCGCCAGAGCGTGGCGTTCGGCCTGCGCCTGTCGCTCTGCCAGGCGGGTCTGGATTTGCAGCTGGCGCTCACCCAAGGCGGACAGCTCCTGGCGGGCGCTCTGCAGGGCAACATCAGCCGCCTGGCGCTCAGCCTGGCGGGCGCTCAATGCCAGCGCTGCGGATTGCGCCTGCTCCCGGGCGTCTTTGGCTTCTTCTGCCAGGCGGGCCGCATCGGCGACTGCATCTTCCAGGCGCTGCTGTTGAAGTGCCAGTTCCTCGTCCAGGTGCGCCTGCCCCGACACCAGCTCGTGCTGCTGAGCTTCCAGCAGTCGCCGCCTCTCATCGGCGACGGCAAGCTGGCGGCCCAGGCTCTCCTGGTGGGTATGCAGCCCGGCAAGCTGGCGGTGCCAGGAGTTCAGGCGAACGCGCAGCCCGTGAATATGCTCACGCGCGGCGGTCAGCCGGTCGTCCATCGTGGACGCAGCCTGGCGGGTCTTTTCCAGCTCTTTTTCCTGGCGGCGAGCGAAGAGGCGCGCCTCTGCCAGCTCTGCCTGGGCATGGTGCCAGTGATATCCATACCATTCCAGCAGCAGCACTTTCAGATCCGCGCGCACCTGTTCGATTTCCTGGGCACGGCGCGCCTGCCGCTCAAGGCTGCGCAGGCGCGGCTGAAGCTCCACTAAAATATCCTGGACGCGGTCCAGGTTGCGGCGGGTCGTTTCCAGGCGGTGCAGGGCTTCCTCGCGCCGGGAGCGGTAGAGCCCGATTCCAGCCGCCTCTTCGAACAAGCGGCGGCGCTCTTCGGGCTTAAGTGCCAGGGCGGCATCGACCACGCCCTGCCCGATAATGGTGTACGTGCGCTCCGCCAGGCCAGATTGGGCCAGCAGTTCAGACACGTCCTTCAAGCGCACGCGCTGACCGTTGATCAGGTACTCGTTGCTGCCGTCGCGGTAGGCGCGGCGCGCAACCGCCACCTCGGAAAAGTCGATCGGCAGCCAGCCATCGCTGTTATCGAACACCACCGTGGCAGAAGCCATACCGGCACGTGGGCGCTGCTCCGAGCCAGCGAAGATCATATCCTCGGTTTTTTTGCCGCGCAGCAGGCTGTAGGACTGCTCGCCTAACACCCAACGCAGGCTGTCGGCAATATTCGATTTGCCGGAGCCGTTTGGACCGACAATTGCGGTAACGGTGCCGGCGAATTCGAATGGGGTGCGGCTGGCGAATGTTTTATAGCCGTGCAGCTCGAGGGATTTCAGGCGAGATGGCATGGAAAGGCTGGCTCAGTCTTGAAAATTATCCCAATCCCAGGTTATCCAGGGCCATTTGGGCGGCAGCTTTGGCAGCCGACTGCTTGCTGTGACCAACGCCGTGACCATAGGATATGCCATCCACCACCACTTCGACTTCGAAGACTTTGTCGTGGTCCGGACCATAGGACGTGGTTATATGGTAGTGCGGCGTGCCCAGCCCTTCGGATTGGGCCCATTCTTGAAAGCGGCTCTTGGCATCGTGCTCTTCATGAGCGCTCAGCACATGTCCAGAGGTCTCTTCCAGCAGCGGCTCGATAAAGTCGCGCACCGCGTCCATGCCAGATTCAAGGTATAAGGCGCCGATCAAGGCTTCGAACATGCCGCATAATATGGCAGGGCGAGTACGCCCGCCGCCCTCATCTTCGCCGCGCCCGAGACGCATGGCGTTCCCCAGGTCGATGCGCCGTGCAAATTCCGCCAGGGTCTCGGTGCGCACCAGTGCTGAGCGCATACGGGTGAGCTCACCTTCGCTCATTTCCGGGAAATGATTGTACAGCCATGCGCCCACCAGGAAGTCCAGCACCGCATCGCCTAAAAACTCCAGACGCTCGTTATCTTCCAGGGCATGCGGGTGCTCGTTGAGAAATGAGCGGTGGGTCAGTGCCCGGTTGAGCAGTAGGATGTCGCTGAATGGAAGACCCAGGCGCAGGGCAAAATCCTGGGCAGGCTCCGTTTCGCGGATTCCCTGAGAGTCATCCAATTTGGCCTCCCGGAACTCAGGGAGCGTCAGACACCCCGCCCCCTGGGCCGGGAGCCTGGCGTTCCATTAGTTCCATGTCTGGTAAGAATGATTTGCTGCTATTGTAAACGGATTTTCATAGAATGGCACGGTTTCTTATCTCTATCGGTGAAAACCGGCGCTTCCGGGGTTATCCGCCTGCTAACGCCAAAACCTTCTGTTTTTGAGATAATCTCTAATATCTCCGTACCGCCAGGACGGTATTGTGACCACCAAAACCGAAGGCGTTGCTCAGTGCGACGCGCACTCGCTTCTGGCGAGCCTGGTTGGGCGTGTAATCCAGGTCGCACAGCGGGTCCGGGGTCTGGTAGTGGATGGTTGGCGGGATGATACCCTCCCGCACTGCCTGCACGCAGAAGATGGTCTCCAGTGCGCCGGTGGCGCCCATCATATGACCGGTCATCGACTTGGTGGACGAGATGGGTATATTATACGCCAATTGACCGAAGGCAGCCTTGATGGCGCGTGTCTCCGATAAGTCGTTCAGCTCAGTGGCGGTGCCGTGGGCGTTGATGTAGTCTACCTGAGTGGGATCAATGCCCGCAATCCCCAGCACCAGGCGGATCGCCTGGGCGCCGCCGGCTCCGTCCTCAGCCGGGGCGGTGATGTGATAGGCGTCAGCGCTGGCGCCGTAACCTGCCAGTTCAGCCAGGATGACAGCATTCCGGCTGCGGGCATGGCTCTCGGTCTCCAGCACTAGGGCGGCGGCTCCCTCGCCCATCACAAGCCCATCGCGGTTCTTGTCGAAAGGCTGGGGCGTCATCGAATAGTCCTGGTTGCGGCGTGAGAGGGCGCCCAGGCGGTCGAAAGCGCCAATCCCCACCGGTCCAATGGCAGCCTCGCTGGCTCCAGCAATGGCGACATCGATTACACCGCTGCGCAGCATCATCCATGCCACGCCGATGCCATCTGCACCGGACGCGCAGGCGGAGGCGACTGAGAAGCACGGGCCGAGAAACCCATGATCGATGGCGATCAAGCCCGCTGCTCCGTTGGGCATCAACATTGGGATGGCGAAGGGGCTTATCCGCCGTGGGCCTTGCTTATCAACAGTGAGGATCGTCTCAGACAATGTATCCAGCCCACCGATGCCGGTGGAGAGCATGACCCCCACCCGGTGGGGGTCAAATTGCGACTCGAGCAGCCCCGATTGGCGCAGCGCTTCTGTGGATACCACGCTGGCGTACTGCTGATAGCGGTCACGGCGGCGCGCATCGCGCGGATGCATGTACTCTTCCGGATTGAAGTCTTTGATCTCGCAGGCGATCTGCACCAGGAAGTCGCTGGCATCGAAGCGGGTAATCGGTCCTACTCCGGAGACACCATTGCAGATGCTCTCCCATATTTGGGGCACCGAGTGACCTACCGAGCAGATGGCTCCCATTCCTGTTATCACAATCCGTTCTGGCATATCACCTCCAATATTTATCCCAATCCTGTCGAACCGGTCGCTTTCAACCCGGAGCCGGTCAATACTGCAACGATGGGTTCGGCCAGGCTGCCTGCGAGCTGAGCCAGCGCGCCCCACACCACTGCCGATGTCGGCTCGACGTATAAACCCAGGCGCGCCAGCTGCTTATGCCCTTCCGATATCTCCTCTTCATCGACAGCGGTCAGCTCACCCTGCGCCGCTGCCAGGGAGCTCAGCAGTGCGTCGCCGCGCAGTGGGTACAGCACGCGGATGCCCTCTGCCAGGGTTGAGCCTTCGGCAACCCAGCTCAGTCCGTCCCTGCCGTAAGAATACACTGCCCACAGCGGGGCGCAGGCGCGCGCCTGTACACCCACCATGTGCGGCATTTGCTGGATGTGACCGGATGCCAGCATTGTCCCGAACCCGCGCAGGATTCCAAGCAGCAGCCCCCCCTGTCCAACCGGTAGGACAACGCTTCCGGGCGACTGCCCGATTTGCTCGACCAACTCATAAGCCAGGGTAGCATAGCCGGGCAGGTTGAAGGGCAGGTAGGCGTGGCTGGCATAGGCAGGCAGGCTTTCATATTCGGCGCTACCTTCACTTGGATGGTCGACTGCTTGAAGGGCAGCCTTGGTGGCATTGGAGCGCGGACCCATGATGCGCACCAGCTGCGCCCCGTAAGCTTCGATCTGGTCGCGTTTAGGTCCGGAGGCTGAGTCGGGCACGAAGATGCGCGCCTGCATCCCGGCCCGGGCAGCATACGCGCTGAAGGATGCACCAGCGTTACCAGATGAATCCTCAACCGCTATCTGCACGCCACGCTGGCGCAGCGCGGCCGCGATCAGGGCGCTGCCGCGGTCTTTGAACGAGCCGGTGGGATTTTGATGCTCGCACTTGAAGGCGACGTCCCGCCCGAAGGCTTTTCCCCAGACCAGGGGTGTGCCGCCTTCACCCAGACTGATGGGCTGGGTATCCTCCGGTAAGCCGAAGCTGTGCCGGTAGCGCCAGATGCCAGGCTGGTCCAGCTCTACTCGCTCCGGATCGAAGGGAAAGTTCTCGCTGTAGTCGAACAAGCCCCCGCAGCGTGTACAGCGGTACGGGGTGCCTTCATCGGGGTATGCCTGCCGGCAGTTAGCACAGTGGATTGTCATAAAAGCTTTAACGCAGAGCCGCTAAGCGGCAGAGACGCAGAGTTTTGAAATGGAAGGCGAAACTTCTTCACCTATAACCCATTAACCACGCGATGGATGCCATTTTTTAATAATTTCTCACCGAAGTTGATCACAAGCCCCAACTTTATTCCCGTGAGCCTGAGATATGTGAGTAATTGGGCGTCAAAGATTGGATAATATTCTGTGGTAGCCTTGCATTCAACGATAACTTTATCCTCAACCAAAAGGTCCAACTTTTGTCCAGACGATAGAAGATTCCCCTTATAAGCCAATGGGATCATCTTCTGGCGTTCAACCATTAAACTTCGCATGCGTAATTCATATGCCAGGGCTTCTTCATAGACGCTCTCCAGCAACCCAGGGCCACCCATTGCCCGGTGTACTTCCAGAGCTGCATTGATAATTAATCCGCTGACCTGGTTCTCGTGCATAGCTGTTTTATCTTCTCTGCGTCTTTGCGTCTCTGCGTTATTGTCTTTACTCACCCCGACCGGGGACATACTCTCCCTCGACCCAGGTTTGCCCTTCCGGCCCGACCTCTTTCTTCCACACGGGGACGATCTCCTTGAGCCGGTCGATGCCGTAGCGGGCGGCTTCGAAGACGCCCGTATCCCGGTGGGCTGCCGTGCATGCAATCATCACGGTCGGCGTGCCCGCGTCCAGACGTCCGATGCGCTGCACGATGGCAATACCCTCCACGCTGGGCCAGCGCTGGCGGATCTCGTCGGCAACCTGGCGCATCTTGGCCTCTGCCATGGGTTTATACGCCTCGTATTCAAGATAAGTAGTTTCGTGCGCTTCGCCGCGTTGGGTAATGGCGCGCACCATCCCGGTAAACAGGCAGGCTGCTCCTGTAGATGGCAGGGTGATGCGCGCCAGCAGAGCATCCAGGTCGAGCACTTCTTCGGTGATGGCGAAGACCGTCGGATATTGTGTGGGCATGGAGATGCTCAGCCGCCGCTGACCGGTGGGAATAAAGCCGCCTCAACCCCGGCGGGGACGGGGTCATCATCGAATGCAAATTCACGCTGCAAAGCCACCAGGGAGGAGGGCAGCGCCTCGGCCAGGTCAGGGAAGCGCAGGGCAAGCAGGCGCTTCAGATCGCCCACAGTAGCACTCTCGGGCAGCTCCAACGTAGTCTCGCGCACCCCGGCACGCTCCTTCAGCGTGGCGAAGAAGAGCACTCTAACCTGGTTCATTGATCACATCCCCAGATTTGCCGCCGTGCTTCTCCAGCAAGCGGATGTTCTGAATGCGCATGCTCTTCTCGACCGCCTTGGCCATATCATAGACGGTCAAAGCTGCAACCGACACCGCGGTCAGGGCTTCCATCTCGACACCGGTCTTGCCGGTGGTGCGCGCTGTGGCGCGGATGCGCACGCCCGGCAGGCTTTCGTCCAGCTCCAGGTCGACCGATATGTGTGTCAGGGGCAGCGGGTGGCACAACGGGATCAGCTCGGCAGTGCGCTTAGCAGCCATGATGCCCGCCAGCTGGGCGGTGGTGAGCAGGTCGCCCTTCTTGAGCGTGCCCGCCCGGATCTGAGCCAGCGTATCGGGGCGCATGAGCACATCGCCTGCTGCGACCGCGGTGCGCTCGCTGTCCGGCTTATGGCTCACGTCCACCATGTGAGCGCGGCCGGTTTCGTCTATATGGGATAATTTGGATGACATGCGTGGAATTATAACGGAAATTCAGTCCCTCCCCTGCCATTCGGCAAAGAAACGCTCCAGGAATTCCTGAATGTAGGCATGCCTGCCATCGGCGATGCGGCGAGCGGTCTCGGTGTTCATCAGGTCTCGCAGCAGGAGCAGCTTCTCGTAGAAATGGTTGATCGTCGGGCTCTGGTTGCGCTTGTACTCATCGAATGAGCTGTGCTGCTCCGGGGAGATATCGGGCTCATACAGGCTGCGCCCCTTGTACCCGCCGTAGGAAAAGGCCCGGGCGATGCCGATGGCTCCGATGGCATCCAGGCGGTCGGCGTCCTGCACCACCTGGCCCTCGAGGCTGGAGGGACGCTCAACCGGGGTGCCGGCCCCTCGGAATGAAACCTCGTGGATAATCCGGCAGACCTGCTCGATCACCCCTTCCGGCAGGCCAAGGCTTTGCAGCCAGCTACGGGCGATGCGCGGCCCAGCGTCTTCGTCGCCAGCGTGGAATTTATAATCCGCAATGTCGTGCAGCAGGGCCGCCAGACGGACGATGTACAGGTCCGCGCCCTCGACTTCGGCAATGCGCGTAGCATTGTCCTCCACGCGTTGGATGTGCAACCAGTCGTGCCCGGCGCCCTGGCCATCCAGGCTTTCTTTGACAAAGGCCTCGGTTTTCGCGATTACTTCTTGTCGATCCATAGGCTTGTTTTTACCACAGAGTTTGGGGTGCGCACAGAGAGATTTTGACCTGTTTTCCAGTTTTATGCCTACACCTGGTTATGTGTTATATAATTACAGGACCTGAACCATGCTTTCATTCTAATCTCTAGCGAGAGGCCATGCCAAATAAATTTCCCCAGTACCAGGTGCAACCTGACCTGACCGGCGCTGACTTACAGCGCTTGCTCGCCTGCCGGGAGGTGGCTGTCGATACCGAGCTGACCGGCTTGAACCCGCAGCGCGACCTGTTGTGCCTGGTGCAGATCAGCGATGGCGAGCGCAATCTCAATTTCCTCAAGACACGGGATTGGCCGGCAAGTGTAAACCTGAAAAGGCTGCTGCTCGATCCAAATGTGGTCAAGATTTTCCACTTTGCATTGGCAGACTGCAGCTTTTTCCTGACCAACCTGGGCGTGACCGTGCAGAATGCCTACTGCACCAAGATCGCCAGCAAGATCGCCCGCACCTATTCACCGGAGCACAGCCTGAGCGTGCTGGTGAAAGAGTTCTTCAAAGTGGAGCTGGATAAAAGCCAGACCTCGACGGACTGGCTGCGGGATGATCTGACCCCCGAGCAGCTCAAGTATGCCGCCAACGATGTGCTGTGGCTGATCAATCTAAAGAGTGAGCTGGAGGGCATCCTGCAGCGCAAAGGATGCCTTCCCACCGGACCATCCTATGCCGAGCTGAATGCCCGCTGCCAGGCGTTTATCCCCGACCTGGTGCACCTGGCGGTCAACGGCTGGGATTTTGGCCGAGAGGATCGCAGCTCCGTCTTCGGATATTAAACCAGGATTCATGTCTTTATACGACGCCTGCCCGCGATGCAGACACCCCCATATGGAGGCCTGGGCATGCCCGTACTGCGGCTATGTCAACTGGCGCGCCGTGGGTACGGCAGGCGCAGCGAGCTTGACCTTGATCGCCCTGGCGGTATGGATGCGTCTACCTTTCCTGCCACCGGACCTGGTAATGATCCTGCGGGTGGTAGCGGGTGTATTCGGGTCCGTAGTACTGGTGTTTTGGGTTGGTGCAGCGCTATACACCGCCTTCCATCCTCGTACCCAGCGAGCCAGGCAGGTGCTTGCCAGCGCCGCCGAAAGGGATGTGGAGGGATTGGTGCGTGGCCTGGCAGATGCCGATGGTTGGGTGCGCTACGTGGCATATAACGAGGCGGAAAGCGTCACCGCCGACCAGTTTTGGGCAGTCCCGCACAGCCTGCGTGCCCAGGCCACTGCCAGCATGCTGAGTGATCTGCAGGAGCAGGAGAGCTACCCACACCGGGAGCTGGCGGCGGTCACGTTGGGCAAGCTGGGCGACGTGCAGGCTGTGCAGCCTCTGATCGACCTGCTTTCCGATCCAGACGAGGGTGCCCGCCAGAGCGCCATGTGGGCCTTGGGCTGGTTGGGCAGCCGGATCACAGACGCCGAGAGACGCCAGCAGATCGGTACGGCGCTGGTCAATGTGCTGGAAGGACCGCCGCTGATCGGTCAGCATCAGGCTGCCTGGGCGCTGGGGCGGATGAACGATCCCCGCGCCGTTGATACCCTGACGGATATTATCCGCTGCCGCGCCGGCGATAGCGAACCATTGGTGGCGCTCTATGCTGCCCGTGGATTGGGATTGATCGGCACCCCGGCTCTGCCGGCTGTGGAGCGCCTACTTAAAGAGGAAGACCCCTCAGTGCGCCTTACAGGGGTTTGGGCGCTGGAAGAGCTATTAAGCGCTCAGGACAATGTGCATCTGCGCTGGGCAGCCGCCCGGCTGGTGGATGCCGCTCGCCTGGATGATGACGAACGTGTGCGCCACGCGGCGAACAAAGCCGGGGAAATGCTCTGAGCTTGCTTTATTGTTAGGTAATTAATTAACTCCCCTGTCCTGCGTTTATTTCAATATAACATCTATACCTGATAAGGTCTCTTCTCCGGTCTGGATGCCATTCCGATCTCTGAAGGGGCGAGGAATCCCTGCCGATGTTGTAAATAATCCGAGATTCAGGGATTCCTCGTCTCTCCGCTCCGCGAAAAGACATCGCATGGGTGATCAGTTACTGATCCAGTATTCGTGTTTTGTGCTAATTGAGAAATGGAGGCGTGCCAATGAACAGACATAAGTATGCTACTCCTGTCAGGGCAGCTTGTTTGACCGGTACTTTCTTGTTTGCGCTTATCCTGGTGATTGCTGCGCTCGGAATGGCGCGCGGGATGGCCGGACAGGTCTACGCGGCAGCGCCGGATGCGCCTGCAGGGCAGGAACCGTCAGCACCTATTCCACCGCCGGACGGCTATCCGAAGCTCAGCCTGTCGATAAAAACTGTCTCGCCAGCACTGGCACACACCGGCGGTGAGACGCTGAACTATCGAATCGAGATCCTCAATACCGGCGCCTGGCAAGCCGACGGTGTATCTATGGTGGATGTCCTGCCGCCTAATGCAACCTATAACAACGATGCCCAATCCAGCGCGCCGCCTGCCCCGGTTTTTAACGGCGGTGTCTTGGCATGGAGCGGCGATGTGGGCTTCGATCAGCGCGTGGTGGTCAGCTTCTCGGTGGATGTCGACCCGGGCTTCAGTGGTGTGATCAGCAACACAGCAACGATCGCTCATCCAGATATCCCCGAGCCGATATATGCAGTCGCTACAGCCTTGATCACCGACGAGCCCGTCTTCACGATCCAGAAGACGTCTGCGCCTGAAAAGCCGGGTCCCGCCAGTCCGCTGACCTACTACCTGGAAGTGACCAACATCGGGCAGCCCGCCAGCGACCTTCCCGCCACTGTCCAGGATCATGTGCCGGCGCAAACGACCGTGGAAAGCCTTGGTCCGGATGGGCAGCTCAGCCCGAACGGGCGCCTGGTCACATGGGAGCGTACGCTCTCCCTGGCTACAGGAGCCAGCAGTGTCTTTACCTTCAGCGTCGACCTTAGCGGTGTGGTCTCAGGTACGGTCATCAGCAACGATGATTACCAGGTCAGCAGCACCCCTTACGGCGTGACTGTTGGGGAGCCGTACACGGTAACGGTTGTAGATCCGGAGCTGTTCATCGCCAAATCGACCTGGCCCGATCCCGTGGGTGCAAACCGCGAGTTCACCTACACGCTGGTAGTGCTCAACCGCGGCTCTTTAGCGACCGATCTGGAGATCAGCGACAGCCTGCCCGAGGGTGTGGAGTACCGGCGAGGCGGCAGCCTGCAGGGCAACGAAGTGATATGGAATCTGGATCAGCTGGATACCGGCGCTTCTGCGCTCTTTACGTATACGGTGTACGTTGGCGATGTCGCGCAGGTGTATGTGAGCAACGACTTGTATGCTATGTGCAGTGCTGAAGGCGTCTGCGCGACAGGTGAGCCGCTTGCCAGCCTGGTGCATGCCCCGACATTCAGCGCCGAGCTGTGGCTGGATCCGGTAGCCAAGAAACCCGGCGGCGGCACTGGTCCGGTTACACCGACCCTGGTGCTGCACAATCTGGGACCAGGCAGCGCCTTGAATGCCACTGCGCGGCTTATGTTTGGACGGATCAGCGTCTCGTTCAATGACCTGCTGCAAGATCCGCCGCTGGGTCATTTCAGCGAAGGCCCCGAGTGCGGTGAGAAATGCGTCGAGTACCTGTGGACCGGCGACCTGGCTGTGAATCAGGCGGTGACGATCACCACCATAGTAGGGCAAAGCACCATTGGCGGCGAAGAAGGCACCTATTATACGGCTACTGTCGTGATGAGCGACGAGCTTGGCGACTACACTACCCCGCTCTATACCGCCACGGTTACCGGGACCATCACTCATTACCCGAACCTGATCCCAAGTAAGACCGCTCCAACGGTGATCGGCGCCGGGGAGGTGATGACCTATCAGCTGCAGGTGTATAACAGCGGCCTCAGCACGGATGAATCATCCTTTCCACCCGTATTGACCGACACCGTACCCGCCAGCACTACCCTTGTGCGTGTCAACGATGGGGGAGCCTCATCGCCCTCGGGGTTAGGCACCGTCGTCGCGTGGGACCTGCCCAGTATGAGCCCGGGCGACCGCGTCTACCGCTCGTTCGTGGTGCAGATCGACCCCGATCAGGTCAGCGGCACGCTGATCGTCAATCACAATTACGCCGCCACCTGGTACAGCGGAACCCTGCCGGCCTCGAACTGGGGCGAGCCAGTGACGAGCGTGGTGCGTGAAGTAGGATTGATTGATTCCTTCAAGATGGTGACACCGACTCTGGCGCGCCCCGGGGAAGGGAATGTGCTTACCTATTCCGTCCATGTGGTTAATTCCAGCTCATCTCCGCTATACGGAGTGCAGGTGAGCGATATCTTCCCCTGGGAGCACAGCACCTACCAGCGCGACGCCGTTGCCAGTGCGGGCGAACTGATCAGCGATATCGTCAGCTTTGATTGGAACGGAAATCTGGCGCCATATTCTCAGGAGATGATCACTTTCAGCGTGTTGGTGGACGCGAATTTCAGCGGGGCGCTGACCAATACCGCCGTCATCGAACACAGCAGCCTGGTCACACCGGTGCTTGCCACTGCGGTGGCGTATATCACCGATCAGCCTGTGCTGCGCATCACCAAGACCGCTGCACCAGACCCTGTGGGCGTTGGCGAGGAGCTGTTGTACACACTGCACGTGCAGAACCTGGGCCAGCAAGCAACCATCGTGGTCATCACCGACACCTTGCCCGCCAATGTCGAATATATCCCTGGCAGCGCCACAGACGGAGGTCATATTATCGATGGGAGGCTATATTGGAATCTGCCTCTTCTGGCAGTGGGCGAAACGCGCACCTTATCGTTTCGGACTCGAGTACTGGGTGGGTTGGAGGTGGTCAATACCAGCTACAGCGTCACCTGCGCCGAAGGGGTATCGGCTTCTGGTCCGCCAGTGGTGACGCAGGTAGACATCCATCCCACTTTCTTGCCCGCTGTCTATCGTTAGCCGGGATCACAGTTAATCACATTGCTGTGGCTTCCCGAACTTACTGGATGGTGCGGGAAGCCTTAATTTATTCTTGAATTGGCTCATAGTTGGTAGTATGATTATCTGGGGCAACAATATCCAATTTGCCCGAATTGATTGGTAATGAAGGGTTAAAGGATGGATTCTATTGATACAGTTATCGTCGGCGGCGGTCAGGCTGGATTGTCGCTGAGCTATTACCTGCAGCAGCTCAAACGCGAGCACATGGTCTTGGAGAAGGCTGATCGACCCGGGGAAGCGTGGCGCAACCACCGCTGGGATTCGTTCCCCCTGGTTACCCCTAACTGGACATTCCGATTGCCTGGGGCAGAGTATGCGGGCAACGACCCGGATGGCTTCATGCCCCGGGATGAGATTGTCAGCCGTTTTAAAGTTTATTCAGAGCACAACAAGCAGCCGATCCAATTCAACGTGCGGGTCACAGCAGTCGAAACGGAAGACAGCCGCGGCTACTGTCTGAGCACCGACAAGGGGGAAGTACATGCCCGCAACATTGTCGTCGCAACGGGTCTATATCAAGAGGGAAGGATCCCTGCCTATGCTGGCGCGATCCCCGCTGATATCTACCAGCTACACTCGGACAAATACCGGAATCCACAGGGTCTGCCGCCCGGCGCGGTGCTGGTGGTGGGCAGCGGGCAATCCGGAAGCCAGATCGCAGAGGAACTGCACCAGAGTGGCCGCGAGGTCTACCTTTCGGTGGGCAGCGCCGGACGGGTACCGCGCCGCTACCGCGGTCAGGACATGGTCAAATGGCTATACCAGTGCGGTTTCTTTGACCGCACGCCTGATAAGCTGCCTTCTCTTCAGGCGCGATTTGCAGGCAATCCCCAGCTCTCCGGAAAGGACGGCGGTCACAGCCTTAACCTGCATCAGTTCAGCCGGGACGGTATCCAATTGCTGGGCCGCCTGGTCGATGTGCAGGACGGAAAGTTGCTGCTGGCCCCGGATCTGAAGATGAACCTGGCGAAAGTGGATAAGATCGAGGCTGAGCTGGTGA
>CAZGIX010000035.1:0-5183 GCA_964525785.1 uncultured Anaerolineaceae bacterium | reverse complement strand
CCGGATCTGAAGATGAACCTGGCGAAAGTGGATAAGATCGAGGCTGAGCTGGTGAAGATGGTGGACGATTATATCCTCAAGAACCACATCCAGGCCCGCTGGAGCATCTCCCAAGTTTGCAGGACGGCTACGCTATCCCTGAAATCGCCTCCCTGGATATCCATATTGCCGGGATTACTTCCATAATTTGGGCATGTGGTTACCGGTTCAATTTCGACCTGGTCAAACTACCTGTGTTCGATGACCACGGTTTCCCCCTGACGCAGCGCGGTGTGACGCGCTATCCAGGCCTGTACTTCCTGGGCATGCCCTGGCTCCACACTCAGAAATCAGGGCTCCTCGTGGGAGTCGGCGAAGACGCCGCCTTCTTAGCAGAGCAAATTACCCGGTTTTAATCTTCCCCTATTTCTCCGGTGAATCATCGCCTGGGTGTGCATCTCAATCTCCAGGCAGCGCTCGCACAGCGGCAGGCGCTGCTCTGATAGGCTGTCTTCCGGGCAGCCTACCTGCACCAGGATTACCGCTACTGCCCAGGCACCGCAGTCGCAGCGGAATCGCGGGCGCCGGGTGCGCCGGTTGTGGGAGCCACCATTTTCATGCAAGCAGCGGCTGCAGATGGTGCTCGATCCGTTCAGATACATTGACCCACATAGCATGCATGCGGGTGCGTAGACAACTGGCATCAAGACCTTGCTTCGGCAGGGATCGTGTCATCCGGAGGGCGGTTTCGCTCCCATTCCTGGATGATATGCCGCACTGCCAGCGAGAGATCCTTGTCATCCCGCCCTGAGAGTTTGAGCAGCTCCTGGAGGATGGTGTATTCCTTCTCGGTCAAAACGATGGTGCAGGGGATGAACATTTTGGGGGACATTGGTGACCTCGTTTAATGGAGAGTAAAGAGTAGAGAATGGAGAGTAGTTGCACAAAGAACATCTGTTCTGTTGACAAGATTGTACGCAATGTTCCATAATATAGTCAATATCTTCGAGGTGGTTTTGAGCCAATATCCCCCAAAAATCCCCCGGGGTTAACCCAGGGGTTAACCGAAGGGTTAACCGATTGTGTAAGTCCTAACTTAGTTAATTTGGATAGAGTCAGACCAGCACCGGCTGGGGAGGGAACAGCCGCAGTGTTGGTCGCTGGAGGGGTCATTCATGAAAAAAGCCGTGGGTATCGCATGTATCGTTCTCCTGGCTCTTGGTGCCGCGCTGTGGGTTTCCGGACCCAGCCAGGACACACCTGCTGCGGTTGCAGCTCCTAATACCGAGGTCAGCGGGAATATCAGCACCGATACCACCTGGACGCTGGCGAGCAGCCCGTACATTGTCGTGGGGAATGTCACCATCGATCCGGGTGTCACCCTGACCATCGAGCCGGGCGTGCAGGTGCGCTTCAACCAGTTCTACAGCCTGTACGTGCGCGGTACGCTGACCGCCGAAGGGCTGCCCGGGCAGGAGATCTTATTCACCTCCAACCAGGCGACCCCCGCACCGGGAGATTGGGGTGTGCTCGACTTCCGGTCCGACAGCCAGTTCAGCCACCTGCAGTATGCCGTCATCGAGTACGGCGGCAATGCCTATAACACCGGCGCGAGCTGTGTCTCAGGGGCAGTGTGTGTCAGCACGACCTCCTTCATGCTCGAAGATTCGATCCTCCGCCACAGCCCGACGCGGGGCGTGGTGCTGGGTCAATCCAGCGCCAGCCTGCTGAACAACACCTTCGAGCACATCACTTGGGAGGCAATCCGCCTGCACGCTTGTGACCTGAACATCGGTGAGTGCCACCCGGTGATCATGGGCAACGATTTCAGCTACACTGCCCAGCCAATCCTGCACATTGCTCCGCAAAATCCGGTGCTGGGCGGCAACACCGCCTTGAATAACACCATCAACGGCTACGTTTTCTACGTGACATGCAATATGGCGGGCAATAACACCTGGTACGCCGGCGACCTGCCCTACGTGGTGCCTTCCGCTGGAAGCTGGTGCCTGATGGGCGTCTGGAACCGGCTGACCACGGTGAACATCCAGCCCGGGACAGTGGTCAAGCTGGCGAATTCAATCCAGTTCCACTACAACACGGTGGTGACCGCCACCGGCACCGCCGATGCGCCGGTCATCTTCACTTCTCTGAAAGACGACAGCGTCGGCGGCGACACAAACAACGACGGCGATGCTTCCGCTCCGGCGGCGCGCGATTGGGGGATGATCGATCACTTTGGTGCGCAGGCCACAGGCACATACGAACACGCGGTCTTCCGCTACGGCGGCGGCTCGCAGCCTGCTTTTGCCCCTACGGTCGACTCGGATTCGGGGGCTATGGTGAGCGTCAGCCGTTCAGTGATCAGCCAATCCGGCGGTTCCGGTGTGAGGGTTGACCGCGAAGGCCGCCTGACCCTGGCAGAGAGCGAGATCTTCGACCACCGCGATACCTGCATCGAAGTCAACAGCACTGGGAGTGTGCTGGTGGAGAACAACCGCATCCAGGGTTGCCCATCTGGCGTGCTGGTGAACAAAGGCTCGCCCACCATCCGCGGCAACTACTTCGAGGGTAACGTTGTTGGGGTGGAGGTGGTCAACACCTTCCAGGCTGCGCCGGTGGTCTCGCCGCACAACCGCTTTGTCGGCGCCGGGCAGATGGGCGTCAAGAACCGCTACCCGATGGATGGCTGCATTGATGCGCGCCGCAACTGGTGGGGCGATGTGAGCGGCCCGGCGGACACTTCCACCGCGACAGACGCCTGCGACCTGGCAGACAACCCGGGAGGTAGCGGGGCACCGGTCTCCGATGGAGTTGACTATTACCCGTGGGAGGGCAACTTACCCCGACCGATCATTGCATCCCCGGGCTGCGGGGTCACCGCCCGGGACAAGCCGGTCTTCACCGGCAGGGCAGCCGAGGGCTCCACGGTGTCTTTCTATGATAACGGCGTGCTTATCGGGCAGACTATCGCCGCGGCGAACGATTCCTTCACCTGGTCACTGCCGGTGCCGCTTGCAGACGGTGAGCACAGCCTGAGCGCCGTTGCCGAGCTGGAGGGCGAGACCAGCCTGCCCACTCCGTTGCTGCCGCTGGAGGTGGACAGCAGTTTGCCATTCGACCCGATGGGCATGCTGATCTCTTACGACATGCACGGGCATAGCTACGCCCAAAGAATGCACGATGAGAACGGCTGTGCGACGCTGGACGGCGACCTGGAGATGCCCATCTGGGTGCGTCCAGGCACGAACTTCACCATAAACGTGCCGATGCGCAGCGAGGTTTTATCGCCTCTCAGCCAGCTGCCTGCTATATCGCCCACAGCCACAGCAGCAGACAACTTGCCCGTCGATCAGGATCAAGATGCCCCGCTGGGCACGGTGACTATCCACAACTCTAATCCCCAGATCGTCACCGCTGTGCGCGTCGCCGAACATATCAGCAATACTACGTACACAGGTTTTGACATGCGCTTTCCGCTGGACAATGCGCCAATCAGCGATACACGCACCATCGAGCTGCCCGAAGGCCGTTACGATTTCCTGTTCTTTTCCGGCACTGCGAATGTCGCCGACCGGCAGCAGCGCGATATCGGTGGGAGTGCGGGGTGGTCGGTGGACGTGTCGAATAACCCCACACATACTTTAATGGTTTACAACGACACTGGCAGCGCCTTCACCGAGATGTATTACATGGTTGACCATGGAAACGAGGGATCATTTATCGGCGGCGACTTCATCTTTGGAGATGGGAAAATCAAAGCCGGCGGCAGTTTTGATGTCGACTTGCCCATGCAGCAGGTAGATTCGACATTGGTGCTGAAAGATTCGTCTGGCGCTTATCATATACGCTACACATTCCCTAGAACTGAGTCCGGATGGACCTTCGATTTGGTTCAAATTAAAAATCTCCCCACCACCTCCGTCACGGTAAATTACGGCGGCGATGCGAAGGTTTGTGAAGTTAAAGTAATCAGCCACAACGATCTGCCCTATGTAAAGAGGCTGCCAAAAGATATTGCCAATCGACGGGCAGTGAATCTACTGAATCTGACCAACCATGCGCCGCTAAAAAATGGTGATTCGTTCACGGTCAAGCTGGAATCTGGAGATTACTATGTGGTCGCCTATGATTGTAATGGCAAGCTGGTAGGTGAATGGGCTAGCAAGGCTATAAAAGGTCTATCGGCAACCATCGATATCAACATACCTTGTCAGGGTGCTGGGAAGCTGAAGATGGGCGGCGGCAGTGTGCAGTCCCTGCTGCAGAGCGTCGACCTGCAGTGTGGGGCGGACGAGGGCGGCTTTACAACGTGCGCTGCCAGCAGCGCGGTCAGCGCCTCCGAGCTGTCACTGGAATTATGCTACCAATCCCCGGATGACACATGGACAACCATCTGGGAATTCCTGGTCGGCTTGCTTAAGATCGACCCGGATGGCTATGTCTATAACGCCGCTCAGGGGATAGACTCCAAAGTGCCGGGCGCTACGGTGACCTGTGAGGTGTACGACGAGGATTATCAAGCCTGGAGCGAGTGGCCAGCCGCATTTTATGAGAACCAGGTCAACCCGCAGGTGACCGCCAGCGACGGCTACTACGCCTTCTTCGTCCCGCCGGGGCTGTACCGCGTGTTTGCCACCGCCCCGGGTTATGCGTCACACACCAGCCCGGATATCCAGGTGATCGACGAGATCGTGCATTACAATATCCCCCTGGAGCCCACCGGCTCGCCCGGCGCGGTCTATTTGCCGCTCATCGTCAGCAAGTAAGTATGGACTGGCAGTCCTGCTGATGGTATCATCCCCGCGTTGCATGGATAAAGAACTGCCAGTCCTGCGCTGGGGATCAGGCTAGCCATGTAAATATAATTGGAGATCCCAAAGAAACTCTGTGCTCTCTATGTTCTCCGTGGTGGAATCTATATACTCGACCACGCTAGAAACCCTGTTATTGAGGAGATATTATGGGTGCGGTACGGCATTTCTTGGATACGCAGGATTTCACCAAGGCGGAGCTGCTCGAGCTGATCGAGCTGACCCGCAAGATCAAAGCTGCTGACCGGGAGGGCTGCACTCCAAAGCTGCTGGCGGATGCCTCCCTGGCGATGATCTTCGAGGAGCCCTCCACGCGCACACGCATTTCCTTTGAGGTGGCGATGACCGAGCTGGGCGGGCACGCCCTGTACCTGAAGCCGGGCGAGATCC
>CAZGIX010000034.1:0-31416 GCA_964525785.1 uncultured Anaerolineaceae bacterium | reverse complement strand
GCTCCGCATACAGCCTATCAATTTCCAAAGGTATGACGGGTAACTGAGACTTTATACGTTCGTTATCTATAGAGACACAATTCTGATAGCCCAGGTGAAATAACTTGCATTTTTGTCAGATCGATGGAATTGATACTCATTTATAATCTTGATCAATCATACATGCTGGATTGAAATTGGTAGGGGTGTTGTCATTTTAATCGGCGACCTGGTGGTAGGGTATTCGTGAGAGAACTCTCGCTTAAGGCAAAAGTATATATAATCGCCAGCATTTTGTTCGGTCTGGTGCTGCTTGGCTTGAGTCTGGCACAGCTGCAAGCGCTGAATCCCTGGCTGCTGGTGGTACTGATCGCCTGTGCTTCGATTTCGCTGATACTTAAGGTAGAGGGCAGCACCAATCGCTCGCATTACAACATCAGTTTCCTGGTTTATGCGTTCTCTTTTGCGGTCATGGGTCCGGGACCGACCGTGCTGGTCATTCTGGCCTCGAACCTGGTCGATTGGGTATGGCACAAATATGCCTGGTATATCCAAAGCTTCAATGTCAGTACCTATATTATTGGGATAACGATTGCCGGTATCGTCTACCAGCGTTTAAACATCTCCCAGGATCTGTACAGCCTGAGGGGAGTGTTGGCGATGCTGGGAGCCGTGGCGGTGTTCACTTTTATCAATCACCTGATGGTGGGGGTGGTTATCTGGCTGGCGCGCGGGGAGCGATTCAGCCAGTCTGGGGTGCTCTCGTTTTTCCCATTGATGCTGGATTTCACGTTAATGGCGATGGGAATTACCGCAGCGTTGCTCTGGCATATCAATCCTTACACCATCCTGCTGGCGCTGCTGCCGCTGTACTTGATCTACAGCACGCTCCGGGTGCCTGCATTGGAGCGCCAGTCTGAGCTGGACCCGAAGACCGGTCTGTATAATGCGCGCTATTTTGAGCACGCCCTGCAGAATGAGCTAAATCGCGCCAACCGCTTTGACCGCCCGATCACCATTGTGATGGCGGATTTGGATTTACTGCGAAATATTAATAACACGTATGGTCACCTGGCAGGCGATCAGGTGTTGATCGGCGTCGCCAATATCTTGAAATCCTCGGTGCGTGAGTACGATATCGTCGTCCGCTTTGGCGGCGAGGAATACGCCATCTTGATGCCGGAAACAACCACACTAGAAGCCTTTCCACGCATCGAATCTATCCGGGAGGTTATTGCCAATACTGAATTTAACGTGCCTACCAGTGTGACGCCGATTAAAGCCACCATGAGTTTTGGCATCGCCGGTCGGATCGGTTTCGATCAATCGCCTAGCGATATCGTTCACAATGCAGATGCGGCCCTGTATTATGCCAAGCTCAAGGGCAGGAATGGCACGTATGTATACTCGGAGGATGGATTTGTCGGTCTGCCGGAGGAAGGGATGCTGCCGCATCTCTCACCGCGAGTATCGGGTGGTTCGGAATCTCTGGGCATCCAACGCGGAAATGGTTTACCCTTCCGGCCCAGTCCTCTGCGGCATGTACCTGAGATTCACCCGGTGGAGAAAGAAGAAGACTCAACTGACGAGGAGATCAAACGTGCTCCTCGCCCACGCTGGGCAGTAAATGTCTACATCGCCACGTTGGCTGTGCTTTCCGCGGCATTATTTGCCCTGGCGTTCAGGCCTGTTTGGCTGCAAGACTGGCAGGGGTTATTCTTATTCGTCTTAATGGTTGTGTTCACCGAATGGCTCTCGATCGATATTTACGCGCGCAACACTGCGGTATCAACATCCGCAGCGCCAATCCTGGCGGGTACGCTTATTTTCGGACCACTCGGCGCTCTGGTCTTAAGCCTGACATTTGCGACCGTTGCAATGATCAAGTATCGCAGCCCGCTGAACCGCTGGATCTTTAATTTCAGCAACCAGCTGGTGGCTGCCATGCTGTATACGCTTCCCCTGCAGCTTCTGGGTGCGACCTTTATCAGTCTGGGCCCACTCCTTCAGGTGCTTCTCTGTCTGGTGTTTATTTGCGCCGTCTATTTGGTAACCACCGCTTTGGTCTCTATTGGGATGAGCCTGGATTTCAACCAGCCAGCGCGCTCGATCTGGATGGAGAAATACAGCTGGCTGGCACCTTATTATCTGGCAATGGGTTTGATCGCCTACACACTGCTTTTCAGTTACCGGTATGTGGGTATATACGGGACCTTGATTGTGTTAGTGCCGTTATTATTACTGCGATTCAGCCAGCATCAGTACATTGAGAAGACTGAAGCGGTCGTGAATGAACTGAGGGTGAAAAACGCTGACCTCGAGAAGAGTGCAAAAGAGATCCACAAGCTTAACGAAGGTTTGTTGAACACACTGGCAGAGGTAGTCGACCTGCGCGATCCGGACGTTCTGGGCCATTCCAAACAAGTTGCGAAGTACGCGGTGGTGATCGCCAGGAAGATGGGTTTGCCGCCCAAACAGGTCGAGCTGATCCGCAAAGCCGGCTTACTGCACGATATCGGCAAGATCGGTATTGCTGAAACGATCCTGTTCAAGCCAGACTCGCTCACGCCTGAAGAGTACAGGATTGTCAAGGAACACGTCACCCTGGGAGCTGAACTGCTCAAGGCATCCAATTCGCTTGGACAGCTCATCCCCATCATCCGGCACCACCACGAGCATTATGATGGCCGTGGATATCCGGATGGATTGGCAGGCAACGATATTCCCCTGGAAGCACGCATCATCGCTGTTGCCGACGCGATTGAGGCCATGGCTTCCGACCGGCCTTACCGCAGCGGATGGAGCTACCACGAAATTCTGGAAGAGCTCGAACGGTATTCCGGGACACAATTCGATTCGATGGTAGTCGCAGCCTTTGTAGAACTCGCCAAGCTCGATGGTGGAGCAATCATAGTAAACGCTTCCCGGAAAGCGCTGCGGGTCGAGAAATCCCTGGTAGCGTAATCATCCACACAGATCACTCCTCCCCGGAGAGGATGCGCATCTTCTCCCAGGGGGGTAACTTGGATTCTTCCGCCAGTATCGATCGCAGCTCGAAAATCTGATCGCGCAGCAAGGCAGCTTTCTCGAATTCCAGGTTCTTCGCAGCCTCTTTCATCTGTTTTTCCAGCTCGGAGATCACGCGCTGGAGGTCCGATTTGGGAAGACCGGGCGTTCCTTTGACAGGATAATCGCTCTGCTTTTCTGAGACTGCCTTGACCGAGAGTTGGTCGGTCAGGTCGCGTACCGCTTTATAAATGCCTACAGGTTGGATACCGTGGGCTTCATTGTAAGCACGCTGTTTGGCGCGGCGGCGATTGGTCTCATCGATCGCGCGGCGCATGGAATCGGTCATCTTGTCCGCATACATGATGACCCTGCCTTCCACATGCCGGGCCGCGCGTCCGATGGTTTGGATCAGCGCAGTATCTGAACGCAGAAAGCCCTCCTTATCGGCATCCAGTATGGCTATCAAGGAGACTTCCGGCAGGTCCAGCCCCTCTCGCAGCAGGTTGATCCCCACGACGACGTCGAATACTCCCAGGCGCAGGTCACGCAGAATGCCAATTCGCTCCAGGGTATCAATCTCTGAGTGCAGATAATGGACTTTGATCCCTAGCTCCATCAAGTAATCGGCAAGCTTTTCCGCCATACGCTTGGTCAGGGTAGTGACCAGTGTGCGCTGACCAACTTCGACACGCTTGCGGATTTCACTGACCAGATCATCTATCTGACCTTCAACCGGGCGTACTTCGACCTCGGGATCGACCAGCCCGGTGGGCCGGATGATCTGTTCGACAACTTGATCGGCGCGCTGCATCTCGAACGGTCCTGGAGTAGCAGATGTGTAGACGGTATATCCCATGCGCTGCTCGAATTCAGTAAATTTGAGCGGGCGATTATCCAGGGCAGATGGCAGGCGGAAACCATATTCCACCAGGGTCTCTTTGCGCGAACGATCGCCGTTGTACATGCCTCGAATCTGAGGCACGGTCATGTGGGACTCATCCAAAACCAGGATGTAATCACTGGGCAGGTAATCCATTAATGTCCAGGGGGATGAGCCTGCAGGTCGCTGGTCCAGGTGGCGAGAGTAGTTCTCGATGCCGGAGCAGTAGCCTACTTCACGCAGCATTTCCAGGTCGTACATTGTGCGCTGTTCGAGCCGCTGGGCCTCCACCAGCTGATCCTTGTCTTTCAGCCAGGCGGTTCGTTCTGCCAGCTCACTCTCAATATCGCTGATGGCTTGCTTGAGTTTTTCCTGGTCAGTGATGAAATGCTTGGCAGGATAGATCTGCACCGTGTCGAGCTGGCGGCGCAGCTCACCGGTGAGGGGGTCGAACTCTACCACGCGCTCGATCTCATCTCCGAAGAAAGTAATCCGGTAGCCAAATTTATCTTGATAGGCGGGGATAATCTCAAGCGTGTCGCCGCGTACGCGGAAATTGCCAGGACGCAGCTCGAGATCATTACGTTCATATTGGCTTTCGATCAGCTGGCGGAGCAAGGCGTTACGCCGGTAGATGTGTCCACTTTCCAGGTTGATCACTATTCGACCGTAGGCCTCCGGATTTCCGATACCGTAGATACACGATACCGAGGCGACGATGATTACATCTTTACGCGACATCAAGGCAGTGGTCGCAGCCAACCGCAGGCGTTCGATTTCTTCGTTAATATCAGCATCCTTCTCAATGTAGAGATCGTGGCGGGGAACGTAAGCCTCTGGTTGGTAGTAATCGTAATAGGAGACAAAGTATTCAACCGCATTTTCAGGGAAGAACTCTTTGAACTCAGCATACAGCTGGGCAGCTAAGGTTTTGTTGTGCGCCATAACCAGAGCTGGCTTTTGTACTGTTTCGATTACTGAGGCGATCGTATAAGTTTTTCCGGTCCCGGTTGCCCCGAGTAATACCTGGTGCTTGAGACCTTTCTCGATGCCTTCGACCAGCTGGCGGATAGCTTCCGGTTGATCACCGGTCGGTTTGTAGGGAGCTTGTAATTTAAATTCCATGAGCGGTATTCTACTCCCATTTTCTGGATATATAAAATAACTCGGATGGTTCGACTGGCTGCCGATTGGCTGGATAGCTCAGCGGATGTAGATCGGGTTGCTAAATATCCATCCTCTGCGCCTGCCCAGGAAATCGATATAGACTTCAACACGATAGGCGCCGGATTCGTTCGTGATGTGAGTGCAATACTCGCGAGCCTGCCAGGTCTTGACCAGCTTGCCGTCTCTGATCAGGCGACATTCGGATGGTTGCGGGACGCGAATCTGAAGGGTAACACCATATTTGGCATTGATTTCATCACCCATTTGCGCGGTTTGGTCCATACCCTGGGCAGTAAAACGGAATCCGCGTGTGGAGGCAGGCAGGTCGTAACCGATAAAGGCGCGCCCGTGTGATAGGGCCTCGAATACAGTCTGGCGGTCTTCGATCAGGTCGTCGGTCAGTCCCACTGGGGTGATCAAGTGGGTATTGATAGACCGGAAGTGGAATTCATACGGGAATAGAGTCCTGCGCAGTGGCCCCAACCGCGCCTTCAATTCATGGGCGTCCGAACCTCCCACTACAGCCACTCGGCGCCCTGCTGAAAGCAGATCGTCCCAACGCTTCAACGTCTCCTTAGCCGGGCCGCGTGCTATACGGCGTGGATTGTAGGCGTAATAAATGGCGTGCAGCTTGGATTTAAGCAAGGATTTAAATTCCGACATGCCATTCCACAGCTCGATCCCTGCATAGCCTTTCATTTCCCAGTCCACCCAGGAAATATCTGGTTCATTGACCGCTGGCGCGGCAGGGTCATATGGATGGGCGATAAATGCGAAACCACCCGCCTGACGGACCGCATCCAGCAGGCGTTGGGTGTCGTGCGCGAGGGTGGAAAATTCCCGGTCGATGCCGAACACGAGCAGGTGATTTTTCTGCGGTTGGCGCATTTGATTGTGGATCTCCTCACCGACCAGCAGGAGCACTTTGCGATTGCCGTCCTTATAATAATTCTCAAGCCCATCTACCCATACATTATGGTCCGTGGTAATAACCACATCCAGCCCGGCTCGCAGCGCCGCCTGGGCAATCTGGGCGTGCGTACCGTGACCATCCGAATATGGGGTGTGCATATGTAGATTGGCAACCAACTCGTGCATAAGGTCTTTTGTGGGAGATAAGAGACTTCTCAGGGTGGCTGCGTCACAAATTGACGTTTTGTCAAACGGAAGGTATAATCCGCCTGCTCAATTCTTGAAGCAATTGGTTGGAGGATTTCGTGGAAATTTACCTGGATGTTGCTTTGATTATAACGTCAATCGCTCTGATTGCCAGCGTCATCTTGCAGAGCAAGGGTGCCGGCCTGGGTGGGCTTACAGGCGCGGATACCGGCGGCATTTTCACAGCCCGGCGCGGCATCGAAAAGACTCTGTTCCGGATTACCATCGGACTGAGCATCCTGTTTGTCATTTTGGCTATCTCAACGGTTATCGTCGCCGGCTGATTTATTTTAAACCCCGCTTATGCCTGAAACGGCCAGAAAGCCAGTTCGGTGATAGGGTGGTTGGGCCTGGATCTGCTGCACCTGAGCGGTTCTTCCTTTACACGGTCAGGTAGCCGCAGCGGGTTGAGACCCCCTATTTTTGTTGCCTTATGAAAAAAATGCGCTGGCAGTTCGTGATCGTGGTGCTTGCCCTGGCAGCAATCGGTGTGTTGCTGCTGGGACAGCAGCCGACGGTCCTGTCACCGGTAGCGGCGCCTGTCCAGCCTGCCAGTGGTGGAACTTACAGCGAAGCACTGGTCGGTGAATTCGGACGTCTGAATCCCGTATTAGATTATTATAACCAGGCCGATCGCGATATCAACGGCTTGATCTTCAGCTCCTTGATTGCGTTCGACGATCGCGGCCAGCCGACGGGAGACCTGGCTGAATCATGGGGGATCTCAGCCGACGGCACGGTCTATAATTTCTCGATCCGTCAAAGTGCAGTCTGGCACGATGGCGAACCTGTGACAAGTGACGATGTACTGTTTACGGTCGGGCTGTTGCGCAGTGATGAGCTGCCGGTACCTGATGAACTGCGCCGGTATTGGAACCAGATCGAAGTCAATAAACTAGATGATAAATCCCTGCAGTTTCGCCTGCCTGAACCATTTGCACCATTTCTGGATTTTCTGGCGTTTGGCGTGCTTCCCGAGCACATGCTGGCAGGGCTATCTGCTTCCGAGCTGATAGACGCGGAATTCAATTTACAGCCAGTTGGCAGCGGGCCATTCCGGTTCGATACCCTGCTGTCGGAAAACGGCCAAATCACCGGGGTAGGGTTGTCATCGTTCGAGGACTATTTCGGCGATAAACCATTTATCGAGCAGGTGGTCTTCCGCTACTACCAGGATTCGCAGGCAGCGCTGTCGGCTTATCGAAATGGGGATGTTCAGGGTATCAGTGTGATCACCTCAGATGTACTGCCGGAAGTGCTCGCGGATCCCGAGCTGAACCTCTACACCGGACGCCTGCCCCAGCTAACCCTGATCTACTTCAACTTGAGTAATGAAAGCCTGCCTTTCTTCAAGGAGGCGACCATCCGGCGCGCTTTGCTGGTGGGGCTCAACCGCCAGTGGATGATCGACCAGATGCTGGGCGGCCAGGCTATGATCGCCGATGGGCCGGTATTCCCTGGTTCGTGGGCGTACTACGAGAGTATCGAACGGATCGCTTACGATCCTGATCAGGCATTGGCAGTAATCAAAGAGGCGGGCTATACAATCCCCGCCAGTGGTGGATCTGTACGCGAGAAAGATGGCGTGGCGCTGTCTTTCGAGCTGGTCCATCCGGATACTCCAACTCACGCGGTCCTGGCGGAGGCGATCCGCAAGGACTGGAGCCGTTTGGGTGTGGAGGTAAGGCCGAAACCGGTCACATATGATGAGCTGGTCGATGATTACCTGGAGCCGCGCACATATCAGGCCGCCCTGGTGGATCTCAATTTGAACCGCTCACCGGACCCCGACCCTTATCCATTCTGGGATCAGGCACAGATCGCGGACGGGCAGAATTATGCTATGTGGAATGATCGCCAGGCGAGTGAATACATAGAGCGAGCGCGCATCACCAGCGATTTTGCCGAGCGCACGAAGGTGTACCGCAATTTCCAGGTCCGATTTGTCCAGGAAATGCCGGCCCTGCCGCTCTATTATCCCGTATATTCATATGCTGTTGATCAGCAAGTGCAGGGTGTAAGTATGGGCCCGCTCTTCGATTTGAGCGACCGCTTGAACACCATCCGATCCTGGTTCCTTATCGCCCGGCGACCCACTTCGACTCCGCTGGCAGTCACTGCAACTCCCTGATCTTCCCTATCCATCAGATCCACGACATTTGTCCTTGCGTTGGACGCGCAGCAGGGCGATTTTTGTGGTGTGATTAAATGGGGCTGGATCGACCGGCGCTGAACCCAGGCGCGCTGAAGGATCGACAGCCACGTCATCAGGGACCGGTATCAGAGTTTCGATCTGCATATAGCCGCTCGAGCACAAGCCGTTCAATACTTGCAGGTAGTTGGTGCCGCTCAGGTACAAAGCGTTGTTGACAGCCACCAGATAACCATTGTTGCTGATCAATGGACGCGCTTTGTTGATTACCCGCTTGCATTCAGACAATAAATCTACTCTCCCGGTATCACTCTCTGCGAAGAAGGGTGGGTCGACGATTACGCAGTCGAACAGCGTCCCGGCGCGCCGCAACCGGCTTGTGTATGTCCAGAAATCACCGGCCATGAAATCTGATTTATTTATTGGGAAGCCATTCAATGTATATGAATCTTTGGCTAGATTTAGGTATTTGCGATTTGCATCCAGGTGGGTGACACTGGTGGCTCCGGCAGCTCTGGCGGCAACCCCAAGGCTGCCGGTATAAGCAAACGTGTTCAGAACGCTTTTCCCTCTCAGGTTATCCTTCAACCAGGTGCGTAAAAAACGCGTATCCAGGTAAAAGGTGGCATCCTGGCTCAATGTCAAGTCGAGTGCGTAGCGCACTCCATTTTCAGAGATGCGGCGGTCGATAGGACCGCCCCAAATGATCTTACCCCGGCGGGCATCTGGATCGATTGTCCCGCGGTGTTTCAGGACTGCAGCCCGCAGCCAGGGAAGATGCAGGCGGTAAAAATTGACGACCTGGTCCAGACCCGACTCGATGGATTGCACGTCTTTGCTGTGATTGAAGATCACCAGGGTACTGGCGTATAAGTCGATCACCAGGTCGGGGCATCCTTCATAGAAACCACTGAACAGGCGCAAAGCGGTCTCATGCCGCGCGTCCAGCAGGCTTGCCCGGCGTATCAGGGCGGCTTCTAACAGGGACAGCAGGTTGTCAGGATGGGTGGGTGATTTGCCAGAGCTGCTGAACACTTCACAGCGCCCTATCATAAATGCGGCGGTAGATGGTGTAGATCTCGTAGATGCTGCGTATGTAGTTGCGCGTCTCCTCGAAGCGGATTACTTCCAGGAATAGATCCGGGTCGCCGTCCGACAGCTCTTGCCACTCAATAGCATTGCCAGGTCCACCATTGTATGCAGCCAGAGCCGTGTACAGATCGCCGCCGAAGTGATCGCGCCATTTTGCGAGATACTCGCTGCCCAGGAGCACGCTGATCTCTGGTCGATAGAGGTCTTCGTCTGTGTAAGCCTCCGGCCAGTTCATACTGCTGGCGATCTCCTGCCCCGTGGCAGGTACGATTTGCATCAGGCCACGTGCACCGGCGTAAGAGCGTACAAAGCCCTCGAAAGCGCTTTCCTGACGTACTACGCTGAGCAAAAACAGCGGATGGAAGTTGTATTGTTCAGCTGCCGGGAAGATCAATTCCGAGAAATATGTACCAAAGCGGATGTGATTGAAATAGGCTGGCGCCGACATGGTATCAGCATCGTTCATGCCAGCCAAATCGAGTATCTGGCGCGCAGCGAAGATTCCCGAACGAAAGAGCCCTTGATCCACCAGATAGTTCATGAGGCGGTAGCTGTTGGCTGGATCGGATTGCAGAGATTGGCGTAGATCCTCAAATTCTATTTTAGCCTGCTCCGGGAGACCCAACTCCCAAAGCTCTGCGCCGCGCACGAAGCGCCCATCGCCGAACAGCGGAGCGGTGGATGATAGGTCCACAGATGGATCAAGTGCAAACGTGGTCCGCAGCCACTCTTCAGCCTGCAGACGTTCCCCGCTTACATCGACTGAGATGTCATACGAATCCGAGGGGCTAAAGGGTGGGCGCTGGCGCATGATATCCCGGGCACGCTCGCTGTAATAACCGGTGGGATCCACATCCCCTGCCAATTCCCAGGTCGTCTGGGCACCCGCGCTGTCTCCCATAGTGGTCAGCGTCTTAGCTTGCCAGAAATATGCAGCTGCCCGGTCCTGCAGGCTGAATGCGCTCGCCAGGGCGCGTTGGAAAAGCCCCAACGCGGATTGGTAATTACCGATCCGGTAGCGGCTGATACCTGCCAGGAAAATCGCTCGCTGTGCTTCTTCATATTCGGGATATTCGGTTGCCACCCGTTCCCACAAAGCCGCAGCCTGGTCCAGATCCTCGAATATTTCCGCCACTTCTGCGGCATCGAAGAGGAACTCCCCGGCGCGCGCGTGGGCGGGGGCAGTACTCACAAACGCAAGAAGTGTTTGGATTGCCTGGTAGGAATCTTGTTGAAATGCCCATTGGGTATATGCTTTTTGGTCCCAGGCATCATCCCAGAAGCGGTCCTCAGGGTAGTTTTGGATAACGATATCCCATTGGCCGATAGCTTCTGCATAGCCCCCGAGAGCGCGCAGCGCAAGACCGTTGTAATAACGCGCCGTTGAGACATCGACCCCATTAGCCTGAAAATAGCGATCGAAAGCCACCAGCGCCACGCTGTACTCCCCGGCATAATAGTCCACAATGCCACGGTTGAGCTCGTCTACGGGTACGCCCGCCTCTACTACTGCAACCAGGGCTAAGTATGAGTCGTAGGAGGTGGGATAGTAGTTAACTGCATCCTGGTAAACGGCATACGCCTGGTCATATTGACCGAGAGCGGTATAAGCCTGACCCATCAGGAGGTCCATCTGCGCTTTTGTAAATTCGTCTGTGGTCTGGTTGTAGATCTGCTGGTAAATCCCCAGGGCTGTCCCGTAATCCCCCACAGCAGCATGGGACCGGGCGATATCAATCTCGATCGCCTGGGTATCGAGGAAGCTGGGAGATTGGATCGCTGCACGGTAATCGATGATGGCTTCGGCATGATTTCCAGCGGCCCTGAGCGCGTCACCGCGCAATTTCAATACATAGGCATCGATTACACCCGGTCGCAGCACCATGTAGTTCAGGTACTGCTCTGCAGCTTCTGAATACCGTCCTAGGGCATTGTATGCCTGTGCCAGGCTGAAGTGTGCATATGGAACCTGTGGGGATTGTGGGTAAAGGCTGAGCAGGTTGAGCAGAGTCTCGATGCCGTTTTCGTATTGGTTGGATGCAATCTGAGCCTGGGCAATTCCCAATTGAGCGGCGCTCTGAATCTCTGCATCCTGGCTGCTGCTCAAGGCATTCTGGTATTCTAAAACTGCCCGGTCCCAACTGCCGTTGTTGCGCGCCTGATCGCCGAGGGTGATCCTTACAGCCGGGACTGGCGTCGGTGTGGGAGTCGAAGTCGGTGTCGGAATCGGCGTGAACGTAGGGGGAGGGATGGTCGGCGTTGGACTGCTGGGTGGGGTGGAGGTCGGTCCCAGGAATGGAAGGCTGGCAGCCCTAGAGCATGCCAGCGCCAGCAATCCCAGCAGTGAAATCAATCCAATCAGCCGCAGCGTAATCCGGTTCATCTCGATCTTTATAACCCAGCCCTGGGTTCGTGTCAATGTTTGCAGCTATTAAGGAAGGTGTGAAACCCCTGGACGCATTCTTCTGGATGCCGGGCAGGGGTTATCTGGTTGCTGAGTGTTACTCCGCAAATACTCTAATGGACATCTCAGGTAATATTACTCTATTAATATGGTAAATTACATCTACAAACTTGGTCCCCCAACATGGATATGATACGTAACTTCAGGACTGCATCGACACTCAGATGATAGAAGAAGAAACCAAAAAGAACGATCTGGCTGCCGGTCTCCGGGAGCGCCTGCCGGGCTGGTGGACGAAGCTGCGAGGGCTTGTCCAGTTTTCGGCTGGAGTTCTGGCGCTGTTGCTGGCATTAATGATCTACGACGCGTTGAAGCCAGAGCCAGACCTGTTGACTGAGCAAGAGGTGCGGGATACTGTGAACCAGGTTATGGCATCTGCTACCCCGCCCCCTTCAAACTCAAGCCTGGTGTACCAGGTCATCCAACCTTCGCTGGTATTGATCCAATCTCATTATGCAGGGGAAGATCCCGAAGAGGACGAAAGACTGGGAAGTGGGGTGGTGATCAATGATAGTGGCGATATCCTGACCAGCCTGCACGTCGTCGATGGCGCAAAGGAGATCGAGATTACCTATGCGGATGGCACCAGAGCAAATGCGGAAGTGATCGCAGCCCAGGCGGAGAACGATATTGCTGTGTTGGGTTCTGCTAGCTTACCAGAGGTGCTCATACCCGCTATCCTGGGGAATCCGAATGCCATGCGACCAGGTGATGAGGCTTACGCCGTGGGTAATCCCTTCGGCCTGTACAGCTCAATGAGTGCAGGGGTGATCTCGGGTTTTGGACGCACCTTCCAGCCCGAGGGCAGCGACCAGAGGCTGGAAGACCTGATCCAATTCGATGCAGCCGTGAATCCCGGTAACTCTGGTGGGCCGTTGTTAAATCGCTACGGACAGGTAGTCGGTATTGTGGTTGGTATTATCAATCCGACCGATGATGAATTCTTTATCGGGATCGGTTTTGCTGTACCGATCAATATTGCCGGCGGTGCAGCGGGGATTCCACCTTATTAGAATAGGAGGGTGTGATGGTTTTAAGCGATAAGCCCAAGGACGACCAACCAATGGAACAGGTATTGTACGAAGTTAAGAAGATCATCGTCGGACAGGACCACCTGTTGGAGCGAATGATCGTTGCCCTGCTGGCACGCGGCCATATCCTGGTCGAAGGTGTACCGGGATTGGCAAAAACCATGGCGATCAAGACGCTGGCGCAGGTGGTCGGAGGTGAGTTCAAGCGCATTCAATTCACTCCTGACCTAGTGCCCGCTGATCTGGTGGGGACACGCATCTATAACCAGAAGCAGGGTGAGTTCAACACCTCGTTGGGGCCTGTTTTCACCAATCTTCTGCTGGCAGACGAGATCAACCGGGCACCGGCAAAGGTTCAGAGCGCGCTGCTCGAAGTGATGCAGGAGCACCAAGTCACGATTGGGCGCGAAAGCTATCAAGTGCCTGAGCCCTTCCTGGTGCTCGCCACGCAGAACCCTATCGAAACCGAGGGGACGTACCCGTTGCCCGAAGCGCAGGTTGACCGCTTCATGCTCAAAGTGCTGGTGGGATATCCTTCACCCACAGAAGAATTTGTGATCGTGGAACGCATGATAGAACGGCTGCAGCCAGTACAAAAGGTGCTGACCAGCGAACAATTGTTGGGATTGCAGAAAGAAGCTGACAGCGTTTACGTTGACCCGGCCCTGATCGAGTATGCGGTGCGGATTGTGACTGCCACTCGCGAGCCGGAACGGTTTGGCTTGAAGGATCTTAGACCTTACATCTTGTTCGGGGCAAGCCCGCGGGCATCGATCAACTTGATTTTAACTGCCCGGGCGCTGGCATTCGTGCGCGGGCGTAATTATGCCTTACCACAGGATGTGCTGGACATGGTATTGGATGTGACCCGGCACCGCATCGTCCTCTCGTACCAGGCGCTTTCCGACGACGTTACCAGCGACGAGCTACTGCAGAAAATTATCGACCAGATCCCTGTCCCGGTTGTTCCGCTACGTGAGCATGGCAGCGTCCGCCTCAACGCCTGAGCGCATCTTACAGCGCATCGATTGGCAGGTCATCCGCAGGCTGGATGGCCAGCTCCAGGGCGATTACCGCAGCCTGTTTTACGGCTACGGCATCGATTTTGCCGACCTTCGTGAGTATCAGGCCGAGGATGATATTCGCTATATCGATTGGAATGTCACCGCCCGTATGAATACTCCATATATCAGGCAGTATGTGGAAGACCGTGAGATCACAGCCTGGTTTTTACTGGACCTGAGCCCATCGATGGATTTTGGTGGTGCCGCCGTCCAAAAACGCACGAAATTGATCGATTTCGTGACAACGATGGCACGTATCCTGACGAGACATGGCAACCGCGTAGGGGCCGTCTTTTATGGCAGCCGGGTCGAGCGGACGATCCCGGCGCGGGGTGGACGGTCGCATGTGTTGCGCCTGGTCAATGATCTGCTCAATCAGCCCCACCTGGAACGGGCGCCGTTCACAAAGCTGTCGACACTGCTCGAAGGTGGGTTGAACGCCATCAAAAAGCGCTCGCTGATCTTCGTAGTATCGGATTTCATCAGCGAGCCGGGCTGGGAGCGGGCGTTGAAGATGATCAACCAGCGCCACGAATTGATCGCGGTCCGTTTATGGCACACGAGTGAGATGGAGCTCCCGGATATCGGCCCGGTGATAATGGAAGATTCAGAGACCGGAGAACAGCTCTACGTGGATACGCATGACCCGCGGCTGCGCGCCCATTTCCGGCAGGCAGCGCAGCGCCGGGAAGCATCGCTCAAAGAGGCATTTACACGCGCCAGCGTGGATGCCTTCTCGCTGGAGACCGATGAAGATCTGGTGCGGGCGATCATCCGTTTTGCCCGGCTGCGGCAGCGGCGCAGGCGATGATCTGAGGGTGTGAAGGATGAATTTGATCTGGCCGGCAATGTTGGTTTCCCTTATCTGCGTGCCGATTTTCGTCGGGCTGTATATTGTTTTCCAGCGCCGGAGACAGAAGATCGCAGCCAGCTACGATTTTTTCACCGGTGGGCAGATACGGAGCCGCCAACCAGGCAGGCGCCGGCACATCCCGCCTTTGTTGTTCCTGATCGGCTTCTCGCTGCTGCTTTTTTCGCTGGCGCGACCACAGATGACCGTCAACCTGCCCAGAGTAGAAGGGACGGTGATCCTGGTATTCGATGTGTCAGGCAGCATGGCAGCCGAAGATGTACAGCCCAACCGCATGGCTGCCGCTAAGCTCTCAGCGACTGAGTTCGTTCAGCGCCAGCCCTCCAGCGTCCAGATTGGCGTGGTAGCTTTCAGCGAGGGAGGACTGTCGGTGCAGGTGCCAACGAATGATCAGGCGGCAATCCTGGCGTCGATCAACCGCCTAAATCCAGAGCAGGGAACTTCGTTGGGTTACGGCATCTTGACCGCGCTGAATACACTCGCTGTCGAGAGCAGCGAGACTACAGAGAGTGAGGATGCACCTACACCGACGCCCGTACCTCAAGGGACAAATAGCCCGGCAATTATTGTGCTTATTTCGGATGGTGAAAATACAGCTCCACCTGACCCATTCGAGGCAGCTTATTCGGCAGCGGAGCGTGGGGTACGAATCTACTCGATTGGCATTGGCAGCCCAGAAGGCACCACGCTGAGTATCAATGGCTATAATGTGCACACACAGCTTAATGAGACGGTGCTCGAACAGATTTCAGGTCTGACGGGAGGTGAATATTACCATGCCGAGAGTGGTGAGGACCTGAAAGATATATACGCTAACATCTCTCCTGAATTGGTGATCAAGCCGGAGAAGATCGAGGCTACTGCGCTGTTTGCAGGTGCTGGCAGTTTGTTTTTGCTACTTGGAGGCGGTTTGATGTTGTTCTGGTTCGGGAGGCTGCCGTGAACACCCGGTTGATAAAGAATGCCGGGTTGGGCTGAAAGGAGGTGGTAGATGGATTTTCAATGGCCTGGTTTCCTTCTCCTGCTGGGATTGATCCCATCGATCGTATTGTTATATTTATGGGCAATACGCCGCCGCCGGCGATATACAGTACGCTATTCCAGCCTGGCGCTGGTCCGTGAGGCGTACTCTCGCACAGCCTGGCTGCGAAGACATCTCCCCATCAGCTTATTCCTGATGGGATTTGCCAGCCTGGTGGTGGCGCTCAGCCGTCCAACCGCAACGGTAATCGTGCCTTCAGGGAAAGCTACAATTATGCTGGCGTTGGATGTCTCGCGATCCATGTGTTCGACAGACATACCACCCAACCGCTTGCAGGCAGCCAAGGCAGCAGTGCTATCCTTTATCGACCGCCAGGATCAAAACACTTCAATTGGGATTGTGGCGTTTGCCGGTTTTGCGGCTCTCGTCCAACCGCCTACATCCGATCAGGATATCCTGCGCGAAGCGGTGAGAAATCTGACGACCGCGCGCAGGACTGCGATTGGCAGCGGCATTCTGGAAGCTCTGGATGCAATTGCGGAGATAAACCAGAGCATTGCTCCAAGCGTGAGTGGATCGAGCTCCGTGATCCAGCCCACACCCGTGCCTGAAGGTGTATATGCCTCGGATATTATTGTCGTGCTGAGTGATGGGGCGAGCAACTCGGGTCCGCAGCCCATGGAAGCAGCCACCCAGGCAGTGGAAAGAGGTGTACGCGTCTATACGATCGGCTACGGCACACCATCCGGATCAAGCATGGACTGCGGCAGAGATGGGTTTCATGAACAGTTTTTCTCGAATGGAGGCCAGGGGTATGGCGGGGGCGGTTTTGGCGGAGGTGGATTTAGCGGCAGGTTCCGCCGCGGGATCGACGAAGAGACGCTGATGGGGATCGCGGAGATGACCGGAGGTGAATATTACTCAGCTACCAGCGCCAGCGAGCTGCACGATGTATTCAAACAGCTACCTACCTACCTGCTCACCAGGGAAGAGAACTCGGAGATCAGCGTGGCGTTCAATGCACTCGGGATGCTGCTGGCTGGGTTGGCAATTTTGCTCTCAATGATCTGGCATAAATTCCCATAGTCAAGCCCTTAAGGTGGATTATGTAAATGGTTTGGCTGCCTGGATTTCGACTCTACTGTCAGAAGCCAACCAATATGCCTTATAATCGCTATGTCGGTGCATATTGTCCAGCCTTCCGGAAATATAAATTCAAGCGATTGATAAGGCGGCGTGAATCGTCTCTACCTTGCAAGCGATAATTCGTTGGATGCAGCCAGATTGGAACGGCTGCATCGGGCTGCGGGTGGCGGTCCGTTGCTGATCATCACCCACGACAACCCTGACCCCGATTCTCTGGCCTCCGGGGCGGCACTGGCGGAATTTATGCGCGCTGCCTGGGGGATAAAATCTCATCTGGTGTACAGCGGCCTGGTCGCCAGGGCGGAGAATCAAGCCATGCTCCAGCTGCTCACCCCTGTTTGGGAGCACAGCGACCAGCTGCCAGGACTGCAAAATTATTCCGCGGTGGCCCTTGTGGACACACAGCCTGGTGCAGGGAACAACCGATTATCCTCCGAACGCCTGCCCGATATTGTTATCGACCACCACCACCCGCTTCGAGAACAGCTTGCCTCAGTCCTTTACGTGGATGTCCGACCGGAGGCCGGTGCAACATCCACCCTGGTTTTCCAATACTTCGAAGCAGCAGGGATTAAGATCAATCCTGTTCTGGCGACCGCCTTATTCTATGGGCTGCACACCGATACCCTCGGGCTGGCGCGCGGTTCATCCCCTGCCGACGAGATCGCTTATCTTAATTTATTAAGCCTCTTAGACCGGGAACTGTTGGTTCAGGTCGAACAGGCCGGTTTATCACGCGAGTACTATAGGGCGTTCAGCCGTGGTCTTCAGGCCGCGCGCCTGTATGGCAGCGCAGTGATCGCTTATCTTGGAAAAATGAGCCGTCCGGATCTCACGGCAGAGATAGCGGATGTTCTTATCAGGTTGGAGACTGCGCGCACAGCGTTGTGTCTGGGGTCGCACACGGGCGTCCTGTATTTTTCGTTGAGGACCAAGCGATTTGGGAAAGATGCCGGGTTCTTGGTACAGAATCTTGTCGCCGGAATGGGCAAGGCTGGGGGGCATGGAACTATGGCGGGTGGGCAGGTTCCGCTCGATGCTCGTGACCCAGATGTTGTAGTACAGGAGATCAAAGCGCGATTTCTCAAGTTGGTCGGCGAGATTGCGCCGGGAGAGCCCTTGCTGAGCGAAGATCGTTAACTGCAGACCTCCTTTGACAAAGCACGGTTTGCATGTTAAACTCACTGCGTTCTATTCTGATGACGCTCTCCAGCGAGGGCGTCTTTTGGTGTAGGTTAATATGAGAACTGTTGCGTGGGATAGTGCAACCAGGCAGGTGCGCATGATCGATCAGCGCCTGTTACCAGCAGAATTCAAGCAAGTCGCTTACCGGGACTACCAGCAGGTAGCACATGCAATCCGCGAGATGGTAGTGCGAGGTGCACCGGCGATTGGCGCGGCAGCAGGATTTGGGCTGGCTCTGGCAGCTTACCAGTCGAAGGCAAGCACGAAAGCAGGGTTGATGGCTGATCTTGAACTGGCTGCAGGGGAGTTGCGTGCCGCGCGCCCCACAGCTGCCAATCTGGGCTGGGCACTGAGCCGTATTCTGCATGCACTTGACCTGGTCGATGCATCTCCAACAGACCTCCGCCAACTGGTTCTAGACGAGGCTCAGCGAATTGCGGATGAAGATATCGCCATCAATCAGCGTATGGCTGGCTACGGCGCAGAGCTGATTCGGGACGGAGATACTCTAATCCACCACTGCAATACGGGCGCTCTGGCTACAGTGGATTGGGGGACAGCTCTGGGTGTGATCCGCATGGCGCACGAGCAAGGCAAGCGCATCCACGTTCTGGTTGATGAAACTCGCCCACGCCTCCAAGGAGCGCGCTTGACTGCTTGGGAGCTGCAGCAATATGGCATCCCATATGATATTATCAGTGATAACGCAGCTGGCTATTTCTTAAGCAGCGGGCAGGTGGATAAAGTGTTTTTTGGCGCGGATCGGATGGCTGCCAATGGCGATGTTGCGAATAAAATCGGGACCTATATGCTTGCTCTAGCTGCGCATGACAATCAGGTGCCGGTATTTTGTGTCGTCCCGTCGTCCACAATCGATCTATCCCTGGAGCATGGCGGCTTGATCCCGATCGAAGAGCGTCCGTCTGAAGAGGTGTTGAATATTCAAGTAGACGGACAGCCGGTTGCCCCAGCAGAGGCAACTGCCCGAAATCCGGCATTTGATGTCACTCCCCACAGACTGCTCACTGGAGTAGTGACCGAAATGGGCATCATTTATCCACCCTTTCTAGAGAACTTGAGGATCAGCCTCTCACAGCAGAGATCTGACCAGGATCCAGGGACGATCGGAAGGATCTGATGAACATACTCTTGACCGGCTCGGTTGCATATGACTACCTGATGATTTTCCCGGGTTATTTTCGCGATCATATCCTTCCGGACAAACTTGAGACCATCAGCCTGTCCTTCCTCGTAGAAGACATGGTGCGGTTGCGCGGTGGAACTGCCCCCAATATCGCTTATACACTGGCGATGCTCGGCGTGCGAGCCCGCCTGTTTGCGACAGTTGGCGAGGATTTCGGTGATTACCGGGACTGGTTGGAGAGTAAGGGCGTCGATACAACCTGGGCGCGCGTGGTTCCTGGGGTTTTTACTGCTTCTTTCTTTGCCAATACGGATCGATCGAATGCTCAGATCGCCAGCTTCTACCCGGGAGCAATGGCGTATGCGGCTTCGCTATCCTTGCACGAGCTGGATGGAGATCTCCCGGATTATGTGTTTATCTCTCCGAACGACCCGGATGCCATGAAGCGATATGTGGTTGAGTGCCGGGAGATGGGCCTGCGATATTTGTATGATCCCAGCCAGCAGATAGTGCGCCTGCAGGGAAATGATCTGCAGCTGGGAATCGAAGGCGCGCATGCATTGTTTGTCAACGATTATGAGTTTGCTCTGGTGCAAAAAATGACCGGTATGTCCGCGGCGGACATGCTGCAATCTCTTAAATTCGCTGTGGTGACCCGCGGTGATCGAGGCGCGACGATTTATTCCGCGGATCAAGAATACTCCATCCCTGTAATCCCTCCGGAGCAAATTGCTGATCCAACTGGCGTTGGCGATGCCTTCCGGGGAGGTTTTTTGACTGCCTATCAGTATGGTCTGGATCTGCTTACATGCGGACGGGTGGGGGCTTTAGCGGCTACCTATTGTCTGGAAAAGTCTGGACCTCAAGGGCATTCGTATACCCGGGAGGAATTTGTCTCACGCTATCGCCGTTATTTCGATGACGAGGGGAAATTGGATATCCTGGTAGTGGGTGCGGAGACTCGCTAATCGCAATCAAGTAATCAGGAATCATTAATCTTCAGGAGGATATTATGGAAAATTACGATATCAAAGACATCAAACAGGCGGAGGGCGGCAGGCGGAAGATCGAGTGGGCTGAGCGGGAAATGCCGGTTCTGCGTTTGATCCGCGAGCGCTTTACTAAGGAGCGACCCTTGAATGGGATGCGCCTCTCAGCTTGCTTGCATGTGACGACCGAGACTGCCAATCTGATGCAGACGTTGCACGCAGGAGGCGCTGATGTGGTCCTCACGGCTTCAAACCCGCTCTCAACACAAGATGATGTTGCGGCATCGTTGGTGACGCATTTCGAGATACCGGTATACGCGATTAAAGGTGAGGATAATGTCACGTATTACAAGCACATCAATGCGGCTCTGGATCACCAACCGCACATGACGATGGATGATGGTGCAGATCTGGTTGGCACGATCCACAAGGATCGCCGTGAACTGTTGGGCGGAATGCTGGGCGGTACCGAGGAAACCACCACCGGCGTTATCCGCTTGCGGGCGATGGCGGCAGACGGAGCGCTGGCTTTCCCGGTCATCGCCGTAAATGATGCCATGACCAAGCATTTATTTGACAACCGCTACGGCACAGGTCAATCCACGATCGATGGAATTATTCGCGCTACCAATATTCTTCTGGCTGGCAAGAATTTTATCGTTGCGGGCTATGGTTGGTGTGGTCGTGGTTTGGCAATGCGGGCGCGTGGTTTAGGCGCAAGCGTGATCGTAACCGAGGTCAATCCCTTGCCGGCTCTGGAAGCGGTAATGGATGGCTATCGTGTGATGCCCATGAAAGAAGCAGCTCGGATCGGGGATATCTTCTGTACGGTTACCGGTGATCTCAATGTGATCGACCGGGAGCATTTCGAGAACATGAAGGATGGCGCCATTGTGGCCAATTCCGGGCATTTCAATGTCGAGATCAACATCCCGGTCCTGGAATCAATGGCAAAAGAGAAGCGCCTGGTGCGGCCCTTTGTAGAGCAGTTCACACTGCAAGACGGGCGGCGGATCAACTTGCTGGGCGAAGGCCGTTTGATCAATCTTGCGGCTGCCGAAGGACATCCAGCGAGTGTAATGGATATGTCTTTCGCCAACCAGGCTCTTGCAGCCGAGTACATGGCAAAGAACGGCTCGATGTTAGAGAACAAGGTTTACTCTGTTCCCGAGGAAATCGATCAGCAGATCGCGCGCTTGAAATTAGATGCTATGGGTATAGAGATCGATACACTCACCAAAGAGCAGGTAAAATACCTGAATTCATGGGAAGAAGGCACATAATCATCTTGGACGCCTGAGAGATAGAAGTCAGGCGTCCAATTTCCCAACTTTAATTTGACTTCTAGGCTTTGAATCGCTATAATCATGGATGGTCTACTATAACTGTCAAATGGTATAGAAGGAGGGAGATATAAGTTTACGAGCTTATTTCCCGTGCGATTCGCTGCTTGCCTCCTAGCCGACCAACATATATAGCCTTTTAAGGAGGGTAAAATGAAAAAAAACGCGTTGGTCATTCTTGTTCTCGCCTTACTGATCGCCGTCCTGATTGCCGCTAATCCATTTCCGGCTACCCTGACCGTTAAAAACAAGACGGATGGCAACGTGATCATCAGCCTGACCTATCCATATTCTTACCTGGTTGTAAAACCTGGGACGACAGGTGTGTTCACCATTAAGCGCGATGTTTACCCGTCTACCGTCACTGCCTGTGGCGAAACCGTGACCGGGACGATGAACCTGGAACACAATTTGAAGCTCAACTTCACTCCTTGTGCTGGATGGGGAGACAGTGGCGCTCCAAGATTCAAGGGTGAGCCCACTCAGGAGAAACCCAACTGGAACCGCACGCCAGCCAATCCATGGAGATTCCAGTATTAAAATCTCTCACACGAGATTGATCGCGAACCTGCTTGGTTGGGTTTTCCATGCCGTATAGACAGGGCTCTATAATTCCGGTTATAGAGCCCCTTTTATTTGGATCAGCACCTAATTCCCTTCTTTCGCACTCGCGATAGAAATGAAAAGGCATGAAGCGCCTTGTTTGGGACTATCTCTACCTGTTCTGTGTGGCAGGGATCGTGTTCTGCCTGGATCAGACTGCTAAATTTCTGGTGCGCACCAACATCCAGCCCGGGGAAGCCTGGGTGCCTGCCAGTGTGCTGGAACCCTACGCTCAAATTGTGCACACCCCGAATACCGGTATGGCTTTGGGGATGCTCCAAAACACGAACGGCTTATTTATTGCCTTGAGCGAGATCATCTGCATTGCAATCGTCATCCTCTATCCTGGAATTAGCCGCAAGGGAGATAGCCTGCTGATTGGCTTTGGTTTGGGATTAGTGTTAGGCGGCGCAGCCGGCAATCTGGTCGATCGGATGGTGGTGGGTTATGTAACCGACATTATTCTAATGAACCTGCTGCCGGTATTCAACCTGGCGGACGCCGGTATCTTCTTGGGATCAATCCTGGTCGCCGTGGGCTTATTGAAGGGGAAGGACCAGTCCAAACCACTTGCGGCTTTGATGTGAGCGATTGCGAAGGATCGAATCAGGGGGAGACGGACGGGGGAACTACCATTATTTCAATAAAAATGGGATCGCCGAAAGGATCGCCTTCGGGTGAATAAGCTTGCCATGCGCTGCGGTATGTCTCGGGTTCGTCTGGTGCGGTGAAAGCCAGGCGTATGGTGGCCAGGGTGCTGCTGCGGGCCGGGTATAAAGCTTGTTCGGATGATGCTCCCAGGTCTGGTCCGGCGATTAATTTCAAACGGTAGCGATCGCCCCAATTACACGTTCCGCTGTTTTCTACCTGCCAACGTTTATCCAGCACTTCTCCCGGTTGAACGGCGGTCCCATCCGGAATTGTCAGATCTTCTTTATAAGTCAGGTTGTTCGTGCAGCTAGGTGTCGGGCTGGGGATCGGAGTAGGAATGGCGGTCGCTACCCAGGTGTGTGTTGGCAGAACAATCGGAGAAGGCGCGGCGGCGACAGGTGGCTGGTAGAATTCCGGCTCGCTGCGGTCCGGCAGATAATTATTCAGCCCTGCACAGGCACTTGCTCCCAGGCACAGCAGGAGTAATCCAGCAATCCTGTGATGCAAGCGCCAGGCAGGGCTAATAGGTCGCATACACTCTCTCGTAGGATGTGCTAAAGCTCACCGTCATCCAAACCGGACTCTTCAGTTTCACCGCCGAACGGCATCGGCAGTACGCCGCTCAATGCCTGTTCGCGAACTGCCAGCTCCACCTCAGCCGCCAGGTCGGGATTCTGCCGTAAGTAATCCTTGGCATTCTCGCGCCCCTGACCCAGGCGGATATCGCCGTAGGAGAAGAATGAGCCTCGTTTGGCAATGATCTCCAACTGCGAAGCCAGATCGAGCAGATCACCGCTCTTCGATATGCCTTCGTTGTACATGATATCGAATTCGGACGTACGAAATGGCGGGGCAACTTTATTTTTAACCACCCGCACGCGAGTGCGATTTCCGATGATCTCAGAACCGAGCTTGATCGACTGGATCCTGCGCACATCCAGGCGTACCGAGGCATAAAATTTCAATGCCATACCGCCGGTTGTGGTCTCGGGATTGCCGAACATGACGCCGATCTTCAGGCGCAGCTGGTTGGTGAAGATCACAGCGGTGTTGGTCTGCTTGATCGCACCTGAGAGCTTGCGCAACGCCTGCGACATCAAGCGCGCCTGCATGCCCATGGGTGAGTCGCCCATATCCCCTTCGATTTCGGCGCGCGGGACCAACGCGGCAACCGAGTCGATCACCACCACGTCCACCGCTCCTGATCGGACCAGGGTCTCGGTGATTTCCAGGGCTTGCTCCCCCATATCTGGTTGCGAGATGAGCAAATTGTCGACATCGACTCCGCAGCGGGAGGCATAGGACGGATCGAGGGCGTGCTCCATATCGATATATGCACAGGTGCCGCCCATTTTCTGCGCTTCCGCGACGATGTGCTGGCAGATCGTGGTCTTACCAGATGACTCCGGACCGAAAATCTCCGTAATGCGCCCCCTCGGGATGCCGCCTACCCCCAGGGCAATATCCAGGGAGAGGGCACCGGTGGGAATCGCCTCCACAACCATATGATGCGCTTCACCTAACCGCATGATTGCACCGTCTCCGTAGCGCTTGGCGATGTCGCCCAGGGCTTTGTCAAGAGCAATGCCTCTGGAACTGGGTTGTTCTTCAGGGGGTGGAATAACCTTACGGGCCATGCTGTTCACTCCTCAACACAGTAATTGTAAGTCCAGGCATTTATCCGAGAAAGGGCATTGGTGTGGACACAGCCAGCACGCAACGGCCCTCTTTCCTATTCGGACATACACTGATTATACGTTGCTAAGTGTAGCACAAATGTTCTGAGTGTCAAGGGGTGGGAGTCAGGGTTGTGTCCGGGGGGACGAATTCTGAGTCCAGTGCATCGGGCGGCTCAGTCTCGATGCCATTTTTACCGCGAAAGCTAAAATAATTGACCATGCCCGGGAAGATTTGGATCTCTGCATCGTACATTGTGTCATCATACGGCAACCAGACGACGTAGTCGCCGGCAGGCAGATCACCAATCACCAGGTTCTCCTGGTAGTATGGATCGCTGTTGGCGGACCCCAAGCCGTATGATTTAACATACCATGTCTGCCCGGTGGTTTGTGAGATCACCGTCACCGTCATACCGCGGATTAAATTACCATTGCTGTTGGTTATACGAGCTGCCAGAATACCCCATCCCTGCGGAGGCGCCAGCCAAAGCTCGGGATTCCGGCTGACAAAATAGTTATTCTTTCCTATGCGGACCTCGAAATGCAAGTGCGGTCCGGTTACCTGGCCCGTAGCGCCGCTCAAGCCGAGCACTTCCCCTGCTTCTACACGCTGTCCCAGCAGGACATCCACCTGATCCAGGTGCCCATAGACCGTATATAACGTTTCCCCCTGATAACCGAAATCGTGCCTGATGGTTACCGCCAGGCCGTAAGGGTCGGTCGGGTCCAAAGCCCCGCGGTATAAACCGTAGCCAGCCCATGTGACTCTCCCCGGTCCAGCCGCCAGGACAGGGGTGCCTCGTCCTACCGGGATGTCTATGCCGGTATGCACTATGCCTGGTAAAAATATACCACCATAGCGATAATCAGCCAGGGGCCAGTTCACTTCATCTGCGGCGATCGGCCTGGAGAAGAAAAAGTGGTCATATTGTGTAGGCGCCCAGGGAGTGGGATAGAGAGGTGGGCGCCAGGCAGATACAGGCGCTGGGCCAGGAGTGGGGAATATGAAGCGGAGTGGATCCGGTGCGGGCGACGGAAGCTCCTGGGAAATAGTTTGGATCACCTCATCTATTTCTTCGTCTGCGACCAGGACCGCAGTTGGAGGAGCAGTTTCTTCGGGTCGAGAGGTAGGGCTTGAGATGGGAGTGTTCGTCGAGTACACCAACGCCTGGGAGGGAGTAGTGGGCGTGATACTTCGACAGCCGGTTAGAATCAATAGGGCAATTGACGAAGCGAAAAATATAGAGCGGCTCATGGGGATTGGGTGGCGGCAGGCAAAGTCAGCGTTGGCGTAGGGGTGAGGGTAGGTGTGCGCGTGGGAGTCGCAGTGTGTGTAGGCCGTGGAGTGCGCGTAGGTATTGGTGTGCGGGTCGGTCGGCGTGTCGCGGTGGGAGTTAATGTCGGCGGTGGGATGGGTGTAGGAGTTGCCAGAGCTTCGGCGGGATAGATTTCCAACATGGCAGTGAGCCAGTCGTGCCCCTCGCTGAATATAAATTCATTAAAACGCGCCGTTCTAAAAGCGGAACGCCAGGTTGTCAGCGCGGGCAACCGTTCCCAGTCATAGGAGGTCGCCAGCTCAGTGAAATCCAGCCAATAGCCTGAAGGCACATTTTGTGCCAGCGCCCCGCCTTGCTCATAATAGCGTGGATCGCCGCTGTTCCTGGCGTTGAAATTCCACGGCAGGCTGTGCAGGGGCATCCCCTGAGTGCCGTCCTGAAATCGTGTGCGCAAATATATGCGCCAATAGGTCTCGGTGCCCAGATCTTCACGAACTACCGCCATCCAACCAGCATTCAACGGGGCTGGGTTAATCGCTATGGCGCGCCCGGAATATAGCCAGTCGCCCAAAAGGCCGGGATGGGGCGGCGATGTCAGTGGAACAAAAGCATTTTCCAGGCTCGATAGGTAGTCCCACCCGATCAGCTCAGCCAAGCGCTCGCGCATTGACTGAAAAGACTCATCTACCAGATCGTTAAGCATGGGGTAGGGAGCTTCGAGGTCAGCCAACGAGACCACGCGCTGCCTTCCATTGGGGATATCTGTTACAGGCGTAAGGGCGGCATTCCAGATGGTCTCTGGGGTGGCTTGCGCAGCCAATGCGAATGGTTTAGGTAGCGGATCGGGGAGCTGCTGGGCTAACCATGTTATTCCCTGCACCGGACCAGACAGCTCCATTGGAGGCAGGACCAGACCTTTGGATTGAAGATCAAAGCCGGTCAGGTAGATTTCGTTTGGCAGGTTTAATGTGGTTACGAAGGCGTCGCCGGTAGGGCTCCAGGCAAATAGCTCGCCGCTGCCCACCTTATGCACAGGGGTTGCTGGTTCACCCAAATTATAGAGGTTGAGTTCTTGATAGCCTTCGCCAAAGGAGCTCCAGGCCAGGGATGCGCCATCTGGCGACCAGGCTGGGTAGCGATCCTGGGCGCGGGGATTATTGCTCAGGTTTTGATAGCGATCATCGATCCGATCCAGGTCAGCCAGCCATATCTCATCGTCTCCGCTGCGGTTTGAGACAAAGGCGATTTGCCTCCCTGAGGGTGACCAGGCTGGATGGTAATCAGCTGCGGGATCGCTGGTCAGCCGGATAGGCGACCGCCCGGCAGTTCCATCTGCGATGGGTAGGATAAACAGCTCCAGGCTTTCGCGTCGGGGCGGGGCAGTGGGGGTCAATTCTGGTGTTGGTGTGCTGGTGCCCTCTCCGGGCTTTTCTGGGGCCAGGGTTTCACTGTAGTAAGACTCGTACGCCAACCACTGACCGTCGGGAGACCAGGATGGCCAGGCATCATATTCCGGAGTATGTGTAAGTTGAGTTACCTCGCCGCTGATGAGGTCGAGCAAGTAGAGATCCCAATATCCGCTTCGATTTGAGGAGAACGCGATGCGCTGTCCATCTGGGCTGGCGGCAGGAGTGATGTCGTTCCATAATCCGGATGTCAGCCGGGTAAACGGCAGCAATTGCGGGTGGTAGGCAATCAGGTGATAAGTATTGCCTTCGAGCATCGAAAGGACGATTGTGCCTCCCGTGTTATCGGTGGCAGGGGGTAGAATTTTATCGGGTGTAGATGGCGTTGTTCCTACTTCAGAGGGAACGGCGGTAGCGTCGTTGCTTGAGGCGGAAGGTTCTGTGGCTGTGCGGCTTGGAGTTGGACTCGCACCGTGGGGCGGACCAGGGCTGGAGCTGAGCTCCGTTTCGCTCGGAGAAGGGTTAACAGCTGGCGTGTCCATTGGGCTGTTCGCAGCCGGGTACGCGTTAACACGCATCTGAGGACGCATCAGGAAAGCCAGGCCACTGCCTCGGCTGCTCAGCACCACCCCGGCCAGCACTAACATAAGCACGACCAGCCAGATTAATAATACCCGGCGCGTCTGTACCTTACTATCCTGGACGACACTATACCTGTTGTACTTCTTCGATTTGCCTGCCATATTGGCTAAGGGTTGACTAGATCTGACAACTGGTCAGACGGCTATTGCCACCTATTTCAAGGTGCTCAAGGCATTGTAGCATGAGCAATATTAAGCGTCAATTATTGCCTGACCATATCGAACCATCAAACTTGTTAAGTGGCAAAGGTAGGTAGCTGGAAGAGATTATGTGCCAACGGTTCGCACCTGCCCGCGAAGATCATCCGTGCAAGAAGCGTGCCTGAGCAGAACGCATTATTTCACCGTCTTTGATTTTGGCTAGAGATGGCCTGAGCACAGCCTGAGTACGCCCCTCACCCCCCACATCAGGCAGCAGCCCACTCGTTCCGGGTTATCCTCCCAAGAGAGGTGAGTGGATCCGGGTTGAGCAGATAGCTCTATTCAGACTCTCCGGGCTCTGCTGGTTCAATGGATATCTGACGTTCATCCATGATGATCCGATTCTGAACGTCGTGCTGTACTTCTTCACTGGACTCCGTCGATGCTTCTGCTGGGGGGTAATAGAACAAATTTGACGACACCGTGAATGGAGCGATTAAGTCAGCACCACGCAGGTGCAGGGTGAACTCTAATTTGCGTTCTGCAGGCTCGATGATGCTGATACTTGCCAGTTCATCTCCTCGGGCATTCGTGATGCTGATCTCGCCATAGGGGCGTTTCTGAAATGGGGTGATCTCAAAATACACCTGCACTCTACGGCCGTCCGGCCAGGGACGGGCTTCGAGGGCAAGGATGCGAACTTCATCGGGAGGCAAGGGTATTTCGTCCGGGTCGGTGAAGAAAATATCCATCACGCATCAATCCGGGCTAACGCTTACATCCCCGCCATGAATGCCAGACCAACTGTGCCAGGTCCGGCATGCGTGGCAACCACCGGGCTGACTTCAGAAAACACATTCTCTATTACATGCAAGCGAGCATTTGCCATGTCCATGAGCTGTTTGGCTTCATCCGGCGCGATGGCGTGCAGCGTGGCGAGCCGGACAGGAGTGCGCCCGGCGATGCGCTCTTCGATAATTTCGACCAACCGCTGGAGAGACTTGTTGCGGGTGCGAACGCGCTCGATTGCTTCTACCCGTCCATCAACGACTTCAAGGATTGGCTTGATATTCAAGGCTGTACCCAGGAAACGGCTGGCGCCGCCGATGCGCCCGCCGCGGTGCAGGAACTCCAGTGTATCCACAGCAAATACTACACCGGTATGCTGGCGAGCTTTTTCCGCCAACGCCACACACTCCGCCAGGCTGGCGCCGCTTTCCGCCGCACGTGCTACGGTGAGCACCTGGAAGCCCATAGCCATGGCAGTCGTGCCTGAATCAACAATTTGTATCGGAGCTCCTGGCAGCATATCCCGCGCCTGCACTGCCGAATCGATCGTCCCTGAAAGCTTGGCCGAGATCAAGAGCGCCAGAATTTCGTTCCCTTCATCCAGCAGCTTGCTGAATATATCTTTAAACGCAGCGATAGTCGCCTGGGATGTAGAGGGCATCACCGTGGCTTTTTTTAGGCGGGTAAAAAACTCGTCCGGTAAAATATCGACTCCATCGCGGAATATCTCGTTGCCCCAAATTAATACCTGGGGTGCTACGGCTATCTGGTTTTCCGCCAGCAAACTCTTCGGGATATATGCTGTGCTGTCAGTGACAATCGCTATCTTTGACATATTGCCTCCTCATGATTGAGCATCAAGGAACAGGCGTCGCACAGTCTGTCCAGTAAAAGGTAAACCCTCAACCCAGGTGAAAGTTTCGGTATTTTCCTCCTGTCAATGCAAAATAGAAATGTCCCCTTTATTGCAAAGTAGAGATGTCCCCTTTGCTGGGGATGGATCACCGGGTATGGTAGACTGAAGGCACTCGTGCGGAGGGTACGGCTCTGCTGGAGAGCGATCCTTCACTGCGTTCAGGACAGGCTCGGAGCGCTGGCACGAGGCCAAAGACTGGGCGGAGCGGGAACGCTCTGCTCTTTGTTTTCAGCCCAGTTTTTGGCCGAAAGCGCAAAACTCATTGGCCAGCCCATTTCAGTCTGCGCCATTGGGGGGGGCCTCCTGGATGGGCTTGCCATTGAGGCGACGGCCATACGGGCGCCAGGGGTGGTTGGGAGCCGGGGGCTTGGGGGTCTGGAAGTGACGATCGAGGGTCTTGGTATCCACAACTTCGGCCTGGCGGGTAGGATTGCGGTAAATGGTGTAAGCTAAGGGTTTGTTTTTGTAGAGGATGGTGACTTCTCCTTGGGCATTCTCACAGACGGTGACTTGCGCATTGCGCAGGGCGTAGCCTGGGCGGTCGGATTGGATCTGGTAGATGGTCTTGTCATACTGGACCGTCAGGTTCTTGGAAAGCGTACCAGTTTTCTGATGGGTCAAGATGAGGTCCAAGTTTTGTGTTTTGAGCAAGGGGCGGTGGGCGTCATGGCGGCTGCGGGGAACCACGGCGAAGCGGCGGTTGAAGTCTGCTCGGAACTCCGGCAGATAGGCATTGGCGCGGTCGATGTCGGAAATGCTCCGCAGGCGCAGCTCCTTGACCAGGCGGTCTTGCAGGGTTTGGTTGGCGCGTTCGATGCGTCCTTTGGCCTGGGGAGTGTTGGCGCAGATAATCTGGATGTCCAGCTCCTGCATGGCTCGCCCAAACTGGGTCAGACCGCTGGAGAGTCCCAGGGGACGCGGCTGATTGACCCGAAAGATGCCGTGTTTGTCGCTGTAGAAGGCCACCGGCTTGCCGTAGCGCTCGAAATAATGCCGAGAAGCGATACAGTAGGCAAAGAATGTCTCCTCGGGCACAAACCACAGCTCCAAGAGTTGCCCGGTGGCATCGTCGATGTAGACCAGCAGGGTACACTTGGGCCCACGGCCTTCAAACCAGTCGTGATCGGAGCCGTCGATCTGCACCAGTTCCCCGAAGCATGCCCGCCGCTCCCGCAGTGGGTGCGCAGACGGCTTCTTGGCCCGCTTGGGCTTCCACAGCCCTTCTACCACCATCAGCTTGCGCACACTCTCACGTGAGATGCCAATCCCGTGCACTTCGGTCAGCTTTTCGTGCGCCAGTGTCGGTCCGAAATCTTCGTACTTTTCTTTGAGCAGGTCCAATACCTGCTGCTCCATGCCTGCCTCCAGACGATGGTTACTCGGCTTCCCACGCCGGGCGCTGACCAAGCCTTTCGCTCCATGGGCTTTATACGCCTGATACAGCCGTTTGATCTGCCGCACGCTCAGGTTCAGCATCTGAGCGGCTTCTTTCTGGGTCAAACGTTTGTCCCTGATCCGTTGCATTGCTTCTAAGCGGGTGAGTTCTCGATTGCTCATAGTGAATAGATTGTCCATTTTCTGTCCCTTCAAAGGGGACATTTTAACTCGACTTTTGCACCTTAAAAACTGAGTATCCAAGCAGTGCCACTGGGGTGGT